>JAUHWS010000039.1 GCA_030427295.1 bacterium
ACTTGATCCATCCGTTCAATAATTTTCCGCTTTCGTTTTGCATGTCTTTTATTTCGCCGTACTCACTTTCACTGAAGTAATTTAAATCTCGGCTTAGTCTACTTTGACATTTAAGTTCTTCCAGCGAAGATTCGGCCATGTTATAGAAACGAATTTGATCTTTTTTGCCTCTGCGTTTAAATCCTTCAGCAATGTTTGAGATGATTGATACAGCTGAACGTCTCATCTGACTTTTCAGTCCAAATTCTTCATTGCTTGGGAAATCACTCGTTAACTTATAAATTTTTAAAGTTAGTTCATAAGCTCTTTTCCAAGCTAATAAATCTTCAAAAGTCAGTGCAAAATTTCTCATTTTTAAACTAGCTACTTTGAATAATACTTAAGATACATACTTACAAGTTAAACACTTAAAAGTCAACTATTTAACCTTTATTATTCAAAATATTGTTGTAAAGTTTCATGAAACTCTCTTCCACTTCATCCATCCCCATCACGTTCTCAAATTTATAGTCGGCCATTTGAATGCATTGGGCGACTTGTTGTCCTTTGGGGGGTTCGCCTTCTCCCATTTCCCGTCGGAGTTTTTGGCGGATGCTGGTTTCATCCAAGGTGTCATCGGCGCGTTTGCGCGAAAGGATACGACTCACGATCAAGTCTTCGGGTGCGGTGTTGGCGACGAGCACAAAGTTCGGATGTTTTCGTAGTTCAGTGACTTCAGCGGGGTTGCGGATGCCATCGACGATCCATTGCTCACCGCCTTCGGTTTGAATTTTTTCGAGGGCCTTTTGACCCAAAACGCCTGCTCCATGGTCCTCTCTCAATTTCTGCCCCGTGGCCATTAGATTTTCTCGTAGCTCCTCTAAACCTGCCTTGCGGCATTCTTCCCGAACGATGCTCGAAAGCGTGATGTGCTTAAAGCCCTGCTTGGTTAGCGCATTTACGACGGTGCTTTTTCCAGAGGCCATGGGCCCCGTGAGTCCTATGATCATATTTATTGATGGTCATCGATTTTATATATGATTAGTATATCATTTTCTTTGGTGGCCCAAGCACGGTATTTTTTGCTTATACGAAAAGACCAGATGCCTAAATTCTTAGGTTTTCTTCTTTTGAAATCAAGCCCAGATGGGTTGCCTAATTTCAGTTTTTCAACAGCATTTTTGAATTGCTTAATAAGCCGGTGTTTCTTCAAGTAGAGATACACCCGGGGCTCCACTTTTATTTTGTGGATGAACATTAAAAATCGATTAGCTTTCCGCTTTTTTTGGCATTTATCATGTCGTTGTAAGCTTTTTTGTGTTCTTTGGCATAGGCTTTATCATATCCTTCTTTAATCATTTCTTCCTCCAATTTTTCTCCGGTTAAGTTGGATGAGGTATTTATATCATTCTCTAGATAAAAATCAATACGTTTGTTTCGCACAAGTTGCTTATAGAAGGCTCGAGTCACAGCGCTAACACTGAAGCCTAATTCTTCTAAGACTTTTTCTAGCTCTTCTTTAAGGCAGGTGTCAATTTTGAAATTAATTTGAGCAGCCATTTTATATTCATTTTATATAAGATTTCTATTTATATTATATTCTTTTTATGTATTTTTTGCAATATTTTTTTGACTAATCGGACTCACTTTCAAAATCTGACTCCTCAACTGGAATCACTTCTTCAGCAACGCTTGTTGTGTTGGGTTCTGTTCCAAAGCCAATTTTTTGAGTGGTGAGGAAACGTAGGAAGACATTTCCAATCCCATTGACGAGGGCGAGCATTTTGGGATCCACGGGGTAGACGTCATTCACGGCTCCAAGGATGCCTAGGGCAATGGTGATGAGGTTGAACCAGATGGTCTTGGAGTGGTACCATTTTTTCATTGGGATTTCATTAGGGTGTAAAGTCGGTGCATCAGAACCGCCATTTCTCCTTTGGTGAGGGTGTCGTCAAAATAGGATTCATCCGTAAAGATGCCATTTTCCATGCCCCAGGCCCAGGCGTTCTTTCCCCATTCGGGGATGGCGCTTTTGAAGGCACTCACAAAATAGGGGAAGGGATTGATGGCTTTTTGAGAGGTGTCTTCTTCTTGGCGGAGCTCAAAATGGAGGTGGGCTCCGGAGGAATTGCCGGTTTCACCGCCTTTACCGATGATTTCTCCCGCTTTTATGACGTCACCTTCTTTGACCTTTATTTCTTCTAGATGAGCGTAGAGCATAAAATAGGTCTCCTCTTCAATCGTGCATTTGACTTTGACGTGCTGCCCAAAAGGCGATCCTTTTCCATAATATTCGTTGGTTTGTCCGTTGGTGTACCAACTGTTTCGAGTGGTATCACTCACGAGGATTACTTCACCTTCAAGGGCGCAGATGATGTCTCGTTTGGGATCGTTGATAACCCTCAAATCCACTCCTTTGTGATAAGTGGCATAGCGGGGTGACTTTGCTCCATAATGCTGAGTGACATAAGGATTGCGGGTTGGCCAGAGTAGCTCCATGCTCAATTGGGTTAGGATTTAATTGAGTGGAGGGGTTTTTAATTACGAATCGGTTGCGAATGGGATGCGAATGGTTTACGAATTGTTCACGGATTGTTTTCGGATGGGATGCGAATGGTTTACGAATTGTTCACGGATTGTTTTCGGATGGGATGCGAATGGTTTACGAATGGTTAACGAATAGATTTACGGGTGGTTTTACGAATTGCTTAACGGATTGTTTACGAATTGTTAGTTGCCAATCGCTAATCGCTAGCCGCTAATCGCTAAATTAAAATTCACACACTTGCACGCATTGCATCGTACATATTTCTGCATTGGGGTCATTGCGGCAGGCGGAGGCGCATTCGTTGTAGGTTCCGCCCAGGACGGAGCATTGCTCTTGGGACATGCCTTCGCATTCTTGGGTTTCTTCGAGCCAGTTGCCATCGAAGGATAAGCAAGCGCCTTCTAAATGGGGTCCTTCTTCGACGCAAGCGCCGTCTGCAATGTTTTTTGCCCCGGCATTCTCGGCGAGGCAGCGGTTTTCGAAGGTGGTTCTAAGGGGTGGGCAAGGGGCTTTGACACATTGGACTTGGACTTCACCACAGACAGGTTTGTATTCTCGGGTGCAGGGTTTTTGAGTTCCGGTCTCCCCAGGTAATCCAATGGGTGGAGGGGGTGCTTCTTTTTCTATTTCTTCTGGCAGTATTTGGCCTTCTGTGAATTTTTGACCTTCGTGGATACACTGCTTCGGATAACTTTCCATGACGGGATTACCTGCCTTAATGCATTCTTCAAAACTCATGACACCGGTGTCATTTGCTGAACAAGCATTGAGGGTTGTCATGACTATACCTATAAATAGAATGCTTTTGCTTTTCATAAACCGATCTGTTTATCTAGCCTTAATGATACGCTTAAAAGAGTTTGCGGGCAAATTCTAAAATAGAAAAATGTTTCTAGGCTTGGATTCTATTTTCTTCCCCAGCTTTTCTTAGTTTTTTTGCAAGTGAATAGGATTATAAATTAATTACGTAATTAATTACGTAATTCCTTCTGCTCATTTGTTTTCTCTTACTTAAACCACTTGGCGTTTTTTGGGTTCCGATGGGGACAGCCGGGCCAGCAGCAGGGTCGTCGTTTTCCATCTAAAAGGTCTTCTTGTAGGCGCTTGAGTCGTTTTTCTTTGGTTTCTACTTTTTTGGGCATGGTGATCCAGCAAATCCACTCGTTGCGGGCGAGGGGAGTGAGACTATTCCATTTTGCGAGGAGGTCTGGATTAGATTCGAGTACTTGATTTAGATTTTGGGTAACTTCGTGTAAGGTGCTATCTTTTTTTTCTTTCATATGAATGATTTAGTTTATGCAATTCTCAACGCTAGCTTACAGAGCTTATCTTGTGACTTTGTCACAGCTTAAGAGCTTAAGGGTAATAGTGAATTAATTAAGCTTTGTAGGCTATTATATTTATGGTGTGAGCTGCTCGTTTATTTACCTCCTTTTACGAGGAGCCAAATCGCAAAGGCCATCTCTCCCAAGATGCTGGGGATGGCAACGAGGGCCAAAAGAATGGAGGCATAATTTTCGTAATTCTCCAGGAGAAAGTGGGCGGAGGTGTCGACCATGTACATCACTCCGGCGGCCACTAAAAACCAGGTGATGAATTTGGGGAGTTTTATGATTTTGGCAACGAGAATGAGGTGAATCCCAAAAAAGAAAAGGCCAATCAGCCAGATGATGTTGAAAGTGTTGACTTGATTTAAAATCGCTTCCGCGGTGTTGTTGGTCAGGGTGAGAGGCAGGGTAAAAATGGCAATACCCATGATTGTCGCGTGCATCAATCGAAAGTAGGTGCTCAGTCGACTGAGAATGTGGTTTTTGTAGAGTTCATAAAGGGCCCAGGCAACGACGACATCGAATACGACAGTGATCAGAAAGGCTAGCGTTCCAAGGCGAATGAGCATGTGATTTTGCTGAACCATTTCCACGGGGTTTTGCAGGATGCCATCCAGCACAAAAAAATTGGCAAAGATGGCGGCAAAGAAAATGACGAGGTAGCTGAGGCTGGCGGTGAGGGAAAGTTGTCGTGGGGTTATCATGGGTTTTTTGTTAATTTTATTTTACGCTATTTTCTACGATCCATTTTTTGTGTAGATGTATGTCATTTCCAAATCCAGCATACATTAAAACATCTCTCCAGTCCGCTTTGGTTACCTTAATCGCTTCTCTAAATGTATCCATATTGTCACTTAATTTTAGTATGGCTGCAAAAATTCTATCATCAATTTTACTGGAATAGTGTTGCTTTATTTTTTCAAGCTCTTGAATGACATATTTATAATCTTTCTTGTCTGGGAATTTTTTCTGAATGACTATTCTTATTGCTTCATTGATTTCGAATGTTTGTGACATGTGAGTATTTTAATTGGTTTTTTGGGATTTAATTTAAAATTCCCATCCTCTTTTTGTGAATTCTTCTTCAATTCGTTCTATGTTGGGCGTATATTGCTCTTCATATATTTCTCGAATTTCTTTTTTCGTTAAATCATAAACGTACAGGGATTTTCCGCAAATTCCCTCTAGCTCTTCATCTGTATATTCGGAGGGAGCTTTTTTGTCTGAGACATATATAATGTTATTGCAGTTGTCTCCCGGTAATTCTATGATGTCTTTTTTTCTGGGGCCAAATGCGGTGGGGGTTGCAAAGACGTTGCCTAAAGTAATTCTCGAGGCATGTCTTTTGTCGATGTCGTATTCGATGACTGCTATTTCTGATGTTAGTTCTTGATCTAGGCTAAGCAGAATTATCTTATTCAAAGTTGTGGAATAGCATGCGTCTGTGATGACTCCAGAAAGCGTTGTTCCTGGATAATAGGGATAGCCCACTTTGTCGGGGTAATTTTCAGAGTCCACTTCTAGGGCTAAATCTTCGTTCATGTTTTCAAAAAAAGGCATGCTTTGATAGCTCATGATGCCTAAACACTCGTCATAGAGTCCTTCTTGCTCGTAAGCAGATGGTGGGTCCATTAAAAGTTCTGCGCTCACATAGTTTCCTTTATTTATTGGTTGTGAGGCAAGTGCTTTACTGATATTTCTATTGATTTCGGCCGTGTGTTGATTACCTATTTCAGTTATCGCTTTTTTCGATTTATTTTGCCACGCGTAAACTCCGCCGAGTGCGATGGCGATGATTAGGATCGTTATGATTGCGTGCTTCTTCTTTTTCATTAGGGTGCTTAAGAAAGGGGGTGCTTTTGGTGAGTTAATATAGGGATCCATCTTTTCGATAAACTCCTACCACGGCAACGGTTCACCTTTGTGGATGAATTTTCCGTTTGGGAAATCCTCGCGAGGCATGGTGGCGAGTTCGACGACGGTACTGGCGCCTTCCGTCACTTCCATGGGAGCGGCGTCGGTTCCTAAGTCGGTCTTGACCCATCCTGGGTGAGCGGCAGCGGCTAGGATTCCTTTGTCCGCTAGGGTTTTGGCTTGAATTTGGGTGAGCATGTTGAGACCGGCTTTTGAGGTGGAATAGCCGACGGTCATGAAGCCTGAAACCTGATCCCAGTTGTTTTCGGCGGTGCCGATGGAGCCGAGCATGGAGGATTGGTTGATGATGCGGGCATCGTCACCTTTCTCGAGCAGGGGAATGAGGGCTTCGGTGAGGGCGTAGGGGGCCACGAGGTTGACTTCGAGGGTGCGGCGGACTTTGTCGGCGTTGCTGGGCTTTCCGTCCCACTCTAGGGCGATCCCTGCGTTGTTGACGAGGATATCAAGTTTGCCGAAGGTTTTTTCAAGGTGATCTGCCAGGTTGGCAATGTCCTCAGAGTTGGTGACGTCGAGTGTGACGGTGTGGGCATCGCACCCAGCACCCACAAGTTCTTCTTTGGCTTTTTCTCCGGCGTCTGCGTTGCGGGAGGTGAGAATGACGGTGTAGCCTTGCAGGCCAAGTTGTCGCGCGATTTCTTTGCCTAGGCCTTTGTTGGCGCCGGTGATGAGGGTGATCTTGTTATTTTTATTCATGATTTTTAGATTATCGAGTAAATGCTTGGATTATTAAGAGTATACATTGTTATGAATTTTTTTGCTTTCTCAGTATTTTGACAATTCGATTATTGATGATTTCTGATAGGTTCCAATAGTACAGCTCAGGGTCGGTGGTGCTATAGAATTCAATCACTACGGTGTCTAGGTCTTCATGATATTTTGCAAAACTTTGGTATCCCGGTACCCAGCCGTCATGTTCATATTCATAAATGGAAGCATATATTTCTTGTTCTCCTGCTTCAAATAGTGATCCATCGTTTAGGGCTCTCAGGAATGTGCCCACGTCTTCGGCAGTGGCGAGCATGCCATATTCGTCTGCCTTTAAATCATGGGGATGTCCTAGATGATAACCACTCATCACATCGTCTAGATTTACTTCATCGAGCGAACCAAAGGTGTTGTTTAGATTGAGCGGTTTTAGAATTCTTTCCTGGATGAACTGAAAGTTGTCATAACCTAATGTGTCATCCATTATCTTATTGATTAAAAGATAATTCGTGTTGCTGTATTCATAGTCTTGATCGGGTTCAAAATTGGCTGGTCTATCCAGAATCAAGGCAAGGCTTTCTTCCTGGCCTATTGGGGTTGCCCAAAAATTCGGTGTGTCTGTGTAATTGGGAATTCCACTTCGATGTTGTATCATCAGTCTCAGCGTGATTTCGTCGGCATTTTCGATTCTTCCTGCTAGTTCTGGTAAATAATCCGCGAGGGTTTTATCCAGTGAGAGTTGTCCGTCATTGACTAATTTGGTGATGGCGACGGCATCATATAGTTTGCTGATGCTGGCGATCTTGAAGAGTGCGTCTGATTTGGCGCGGATTTGAAGTTCTCGGTTGTGCCAGCCGGCGGCATAATATTTAGGGGGTTGACCGGCTTGGTCGATGTAAACGATCATTCCCTCAAATCCATGACTGATGGCTTCATCTAGTTGTTCCTGGATTGTGTCTGGTAGGGGTAGTATCCAGGCTTTTACTAAAAGCCATGGTACGAAGAACATGGATATGATGGTTCCAACCAGTAGTGTGATTCTGATGATTTGTTTTTTGTTTTTCTTTGTCATGATTTAGGGCTGTGGGGTTTTTTAATTACTCCTAATGTTTCGGCATATGGGAAGTTTTGGAAATTTTCTTTAAAATTATAACAGCGTTTCCAAAATCTGGGAGAGATGATTTTTGCATTCCTTTGAATTCTAAATTGAATAAAAATCATCGAACCCTATATATCGTGCTATGTGATGTAACAAAAAATTATTCCATTGGTATATTTTTACAAAATTCTTTGCTATGACAGCTTGCATAGCTTGAAACTATGCTAGTAGAACAAATTTCACAAATATTATTTTCTTGCGATTCTTGAGAACACATTACCCCAAACGAAGTGCAATATGCTTCCATATCTTCAATTTTTGTTTCAGGCGAACAACCTGAAAGAAGTAAAATAAAGCCAGTAAATAGTAGAATTTTTTTCATTCTTTTTTTCCAATTACTTTTTAAGTTATTTTGCCTAATGGGCCGCGGAATATACGAAGCTCTGTGACGCAAAATTCATTATACTTTATTTTTTGCTTCGCAGGATTTTGTATATTCCGCAGTTGTACGATGTGCCGTAGCGGAGCGAAGGCTAAGTCGTGCAACTAAGGGAACCGCGGCCCATTGTACAAAATGACGAAGCGGAGCGAAGGCATTTTGTACAACGTTCCTGCGTATGCGATGTTTGCCAGTGGTATAATTGCACGAAGTGCTTACCGCTGGCAAATATGGGTGGAGGCTTGCGGAGGTACGGAGCAAGCCGTAACCACATACGCAGTGTTATATGATGTACATGTTTTCGTTTAATTTCTGAAAGAAATTGCTCTTTAAAAGAAAGATCCGATTTGTTTTTCCGTTTTGGGCGAAGGGCAGAGGGGAATTAAAGGGGTGAATGCCCGAGCCCAAAACACCTAATCTTCTTCTCCTATAATCTCTTTAATCTTTGCAATCATTGGATTGAAGTTATTGAATTTGCTTTTGTCACTTTCATTTTCTATTTTTTCAATAAATTTGTCTTTTTGATTTTCGCTGAACTCAATGATTTCTTTTACTTTACCGCCCTCTTCAATTGTAACTTTTTTCGTGACATCGTCAGTGAACATTTCCGCAGGGTACAAATTCTCGATACCTTTTTTACAAATTTGATTTGAGGTATTTTGTGTAAAACAAAATTTAAAAACTTTCTCTCCATCACTTTTGCTAGACACTTTACTCTGCTGATCACAGTCCCAAATAAAAAGTACTGGTTTAGTGATTTTAGGCTTTTTCATAAATTCAAATAAGCCGAAGAGATCTGCTGCTCCACTACCTGAGTCATGTTCGTATAACTGGATTTTTTCACATAGCTTGCTGTCTAGAATTTCAAGCGCTTGCTTAATATGTTTTTGGTTTTTGCCCTCAGAAATTATGGTTAGTTCTTTTTGAAAAATGGAATCGAATATTTTTAATCCTTTTTCTAAGGTCATAACCCCCTCACTCAGCAGATCTATGGCGTCTGCTTGCGTAATTTTCTTTATCTTTTGTTGTTCGACACCTTTTTGAATTTCAAATAAGGATTCTTCCCTTGCTAAGGCAACAGTTGTTGGAGAGTGTGTAGCAAGAATGACGTTACAATCGTTCTTGATAAATACCTCATTAATAACATTCAAAAGGCTTTGAATCATTGAAGGATGAAGAGAAGCATCTATCTCATCTAAAAGCAGTAATTGTGGAAATTCTGATTTATCATCCTGATAAACAGTAATTGCAAGTGCGCATAATATTTTTTCTCCTGATGACAAATCTTCAAAATCAATCTCTTCATCATTTACATAGATTTTTACCTGAAAAGTAATTGCGTGACTGTCCATTAAATCTGCTGGCTTGAATTCTGGATACGATATTGTATGCTCAGGCATTCCAAACTCAGTGAACATCTTGTTTATAAAATTCCAAGGTGATTTTTTTTCAAGTTCCTGAATTTCTTCATCACTTTTCCCCTCGCCACCGTCAATTTCTCTTAATCTGGCTTTGTTGATTTTTTTATTGTAATCAAGAAAAACCTCACTCAAGCTTTCTAGTAACTCATAATCGTCAGGATTATAGCTCGAAAATTTGAAAAAATCAGTCTGTGTTAATTCCGAAGCGTATTTACCAGAACCAAATATCCCTGTTTTTAATAGTTTGCGAATTTTGGGTTTGTTTTGAGATTGTTTATCTATATATTCCCTAATGCTCTTTTTGTGATTGGAGTATTGCTGATTTTGAGATGTGTCTACTTGAATGTCATATGGTGATTCAACCTCACCAACAATTTGTTTAATTTGATTATCAAAATTTTCAAATTGCTGCTTTCGTCTATTTAGAATATTCCATGCCTCCATTTTTTCATCATCCAGATTGCGGTGGGTAACTGCCTTCTGATTTTTGATCAAAAAAGTTTGCATATTAAAGTATGAAATACTCTCTTTTGGAAAATTATTTGCTGATACAAAGCCTTCTTTTAGAGCTTGTAACAAATGTGTTTTTCC
This sequence comes from bacterium, assembly GCA_030427295.1. GTDB lineage: Bacteria > Patescibacteriota > Gracilibacteria > UM-FILTER-43-11 > UM-FILTER-43-11 > JAUHWS01. The sequence goes on from JAUHWS010000039.1 coordinate 10,046, forward strand.
TGACCCATTTACGCCTAAGAATATGGAGAAATTTTCGATGTTAGAATCATCGAAATTCTTTATAGATTTATGTTTTTGCTTGAATTTTATATTCATAAATAGCTCAATTTGTTGTTATTTTACGCTTTCACCCCATTATAATAAAGCGTTTCCGGAGCATGGCGGAGGAAACACCTATTTTCCCCTCTATAAAAAAGAAAAACAAAATCGGATTCTTTTTATGAGCTGGGGCGATAGCCCCAAAAGGAAAACATGTATTTCATATAACTCGTTTTTAAACGAATTGTTCACATATTTCAATCAAATTCTTGAATATTATACGAAGTTATGCTAAGATATTATCTTAATTGAATTATGTATTTATTATTAGCAATTTTTTGGTGACTATGCAAAATCCACTAGAAAAAATGGAGCGGGAGTTGCGGCTTAGGAACTACAGTCGAAAGACCATCAAGAGTTATCTTTATGCTTTGAATCATTATTTAAAGTTCATCAAAAAGGGGATTGAGCAATTAGATGAGGAGCAAATTCGGGATTTTTTGCTTGATTGTGAGGCAAAGCATTTGTCAGCGACGACCAGAAACCTCTATTTAAATGCGATCAAGTTTTTCTATCGTGATGTCCTTAAATCCACACAAAAAATTGGCATCCGGAATGCGAAGGGAAGCCAAAAATTACCGGTTGTGCTGTCACGATCAGAAATAAAGAGGCTGTTAGAAACGATCCCCAACAAAAAACATCGACTCATGTTGGCCCTCAGCTATGGCTCAGGTCTTAGAGTTAGTGAAGTGGTTTCGTTGAAAGTAGGGGATTTGAATTTGGGTGAATTGACTATCCATATCAAGCAGGCGAAGGGGCAAAAAGATCGGATGACGATTTTACCTGAATCTTTGGTGAATGATTTGAAAAATCTAATCGCTGGTAAGACGACCTCTAATTTAGTGTTCGAAAGTGAGCGTGGGGGCAGGCTCTCGGTGCGTACGCCTCAAAAAGTTTTTGAGAAAGCTTTAGACGCGGCAGGCATTCAAAAGCCTGCTACATTTCATTCCCTCCGCCATTCTTTTGCCACCCACTTGCTCGAAAATGGAACGGATGTGCGTTATGTGCAGGAGCTTTTGGGGCACCGGAATATTCGAACCACTCAGCGCTATACCCAGGTCACGCAACCGGCTCTCAAAAATATCCGAAGTCCGTTTTAATTGGTTTAACCATCTTTTTTAGGAAAGTGCTTAGAGAATGTTATAAAAAATTATGATTATCCAAACAAGGTTAATTGTAATGGGTAGAATGATGTCTAATTTGATTCTTGTTGGCCTGAAGGTTCCTTTTACTGAGTATTTATTATTTAGCTTGCTTCTGATATTCCTGTCACACACATATTGATTTACATCGTATTTTTTAGTTTTATACATTTCAAATTTATAGTAATCCACAATTTTCATTCTGCTATAGATGACTCGAAACCAAATGTACCAAAGCTGAAATATGGCAATGGCCGCGATGGGTACCAATACCAATGATGTTTTTTCAATTAATATGGCACCCACAGCCAGTAGCAATGATTGAGATGAGAGCATGATTGATCTGTAGGATTGCATGTTGGCTTCGTGGATGCCCCAGGCTTGTTTGTTTTCCATTTTTTGTTTTTGAAGATTAAATCATGATAAATTTTTTAAAGCTCACCAGCTATCCCCACATACGTCTCCGGGCTGAGCTCCATCAGCCGTTTTTTATCGTCCGCAGGAATATCGAGTTTGGAAACAAACTCCTGCACCATCTCTTTCGTGATTTCCTTCCCTCGAGTCAACTCCTTCAACTTTTCGTAGGCATTGGGAATCGCGTGTTTGCGCATGACGGTTTGAATCGGTTCGGCCATGAGGGCCCAGTTTTGATCTAATTCTTTTTGTACAACTTTTTTGTTCAATTCAAGTTTTCCGAGTCCCTTCAGTGTTGATTTATAAGCCAATAAACTATAACCAAAACCGACGCCAATATTGCGTTGCACGGTGCTGTCGGTCAGGTCGCGTTGCATGCGCGAGTGGGGGAGGGTGGAGGAGAGGTGTCGGAAGACGGCATTGGCGAGGCCTAAATTTCCCTCCGAATTTTCAAAGTCGATGGGATTCACTTTGTGAGGCATGGTGGACGAGCCGACTTCTCCCGTCACGACTTTTTGTTTGAAGAGGCCTCGGCTGATATACATCCACATGTCTCGATCGGCATCGATCAAAATAGAGTTGAAGCGGGCGACGGTGTCGTAGAGTTCCGATTGATAGTCATGCGATTCAATTTGGGTGGTGTAAGGGTTCCAGGTCAGTCCTAAATTTTGAACAAATTTTTTACTCAATTTATCCCATTTTATTTTAGGGTAGGCCGAAAGGTGTGCATTGTAATTTCCGGTCGCTCCATTGAGTTTCCCCAAAAATTCCTGCTTTCCTAGATGCTCTATTTGTCGTTCCAGACGTTTGGCAATCACCAGCAATTCCTTCCCCACCGTGGTGGGGGTGGCGGGTTGGCCGTGGGTCAAGCTGAGCATGGGGACGGCTTTCCACTTTTTGGATAACTGTGTCAATTTTTTTAGCAATTCTTTCATGGTCGGCAACATCACATTTTCTACGCCTCCTTTTAGCATCAACGCGTAACTTAAATTATTGATGTCCTCCGAGGTGCAGGCAAAGTGGATGAATTCCAAATGCTTTTTTAAGCTCGTTTTTTCCAGTTGTTTTTTAAGATAATACTCCACCGCTTTCACATCATGATTCGTGGTGGCTTCGATTTTTTTCACTTTCTCAGCCTCTTTTTCGT
>JAUHWS010000001.1 GCA_030427295.1 bacterium
CGGTTGGTAAAGGTGGAAGTTCAGGCAAAGGCGGAAGCTCAGGAAGTTCAGGCAAAATAGGCAAAGGCGGAAGCTCCAGCACCAAATTCAAATCAGGGAGGTCTGGCAAAGTGATGTACGGCAGCGGAGGAAGGGGAATGGGTTCGGGTCGAATATTCAATACCGGCAGTTCCACATCAAGCAGCATGTCGATGTTCGACAAATCCAAAACCACATTCGGAATTTTCGGGAACTCAATGATCGGAATATCTGGAAGGACCAATCCAAGCAAGCTCCACCATCCAAAATTAGCAAACCGTTCATTCGTGCAGGTGTTGCAGTTGCTATCAAAATCCGTGAACACATCAAAGAGTTCCTTAATATTTTTCACAATTTCAATCAAAGTTGCCACTAGCTCTGCCCATTCCACCATTTGCTGTTGCAAAGTGGCCATGTAACCGCCCATCATCTGAGCAATCACATCCAAATAACAAGCAATTGAGGCCACATAGCTAGCGAGCTGCTCTTTGTATCCCGCTAATTTTTTAGGATAGCTCAAGTAGGATTCCAGTATCCGAATGTTTTCTTTGGCGCTGTTGATCAGGTCATCAAAATTAGCCTGGAAAATATCAGCAAACTGACGACTGATACATTTCACAGCCACGCCTCCATAACTCACCGGCCGCCCTTCTTCTCCTTCCAAATCATCACATTTCAACTCTTCCCATCGGTCTTTCACCCGGTCATATTCCTGCTCATAGTAAATGACCCAATTCTGGAGCTCGATGATGTAGGATTGGATTTCACCACTCGACAGCCAGGGTACCCTAAATTCAATCGGCTTTTCCGTTAATTTTACAAGAGGAAGCGTGCTGGCCAAATCATACAATCCTTCCAGGGCATTCAAATTGTAAATCGAGGCCTGAGTTTCAATCGTATCCTTGTATTGAAGGGCTCGAGAATTGCTCGCATCTTGCAAGCCAGCCCGCATCAATTGACCGACCGTTTGATTGTCCTCCAATTGAAACGTGGACCGAAAAGCAGATTTAAAAGTGGCATCCTCATCAATCGCAGACACTTTTTCTTGTTCATTAATCTTGCCATAATTCTCATTGCTCGCCGCCGCCGAACCACTCATGGTATTGACCCACTGCTCAAATTTCTTTTCACTCCGCTCAAAATCGAGTGTGAAAAGCGACTTAGTATCCGGCAGGTAGATACTCACAGTCGGCAAAGTTAGCAGTTTGTTCTGGATTTCCAACATCTGACGGTCCACCCACCCTGCAATCACGCTTCCAATCGAATCGAAGGCACCGATGTGCATGTTCGAATTTGTCTGGACGGGCGGTTCAAATTTCGTCGCCTCTCCCAAGTTCAGAGCCAGACTCACCTCCAGCCCTCCTGCTCCCTGATCAGGTCCGACCGGTTGAATGTCCAGGGGAATATTTGGATCATTGTTCACATTCGCCACAGCAGATTCAATTTTATGGACTCCAGACGAAATCAAATCCATCAATTTGTTCATGTTGTCTTCCATGTCCGAACAAAAATCACCATACAACTTATCTGCAGGAATGGCGGTCACCATACAATTTCCCACCGGTGGGGGATACGGTAGCGGGAACACAGGGGGAGGCACTACTTCTGTGGTTGGATAAGGTCCCCAACAGGTTGCCAAGCCAATTCCTCCCGTCAAAGTAGGAGCTGCATAAATCCGAATCAAGGATTTGTAAGGGCCATCCACATCAGAAGCTCCCGGAAACAAAATTGGGAAGAAAGAAGGAAGCGGTTGAATCCCAGCCAAAGTGGGGACACTGGTCGGATGAGAAAAAACAGGATAAGGCATTTCTGGCGGCACCATGAAGGCCCGATTGAAGGGCATGGGGAAACATCCTCCACCAATACACGCAAAATCACTGATGGCATCATTCACATCATCAAGTTTTTGCTCCGTACATGCCGTGGGATTGTCAGGATCTTCAAAACACTCATTGTTCCCCATGACATCATCAAGAGCGTCTTCAAAATTTTCCATGTTCAAACCCTCTGGCGGGTTCTCTGGATCATAACCATCGGTCGCCAGTTGATTTGTTTGATCCAAAACACCCATTATACCCGCCGCCTGCTCATTCATTTCGATAGGCTCAGGCTCATTGTTTTGCACCACTTTGTAAGCTCGTGGCCCAGTCGTGTAGTGAATCAATAAACGACCCGTGTTGTTGTATGGAGGAGAAACAATGATGTCTTTGTACTCATCAATAATTGATCCCGGATTGTTCAGGTTCTCATTCGGCTCTTCGACAGTCTGAATGAGCAGGTCTGCCTCGGGAGTATGACTCACTAGCACGTCATATTCGATGATAGTGGTCTGTCCTGCCGCCAAATTCAAATTGCTCAAGAACACGCGCACCCCATTTTGCTGAACCTCCATGGCATCGCAGCCTCCCTCCACACAACGCACGGCCTTCGGATCAAACGTCAAACTGTCAGGCACGGTATCCGCCAGCACCGCATTTGAAAAATTGGCAGCACTGTTGAGGGTGATTTGATAAGTCAGTGTGTCTTCTTCATCCACCGTTTTTTCGCCAGGACGGTCTTTATTGTCCACTTTCTTCTCCACATTCAAAGCACCCACACTCTCAATCGGAGCAAAATAGGTTTGAGCCTGACCGTCTTCTGGCCACGGTAATTTGGGCACATTGATTTCGGACTCCGTATAGGGATTTTCTGCCAAAGCCTCACTCTCAGCTTTTAGCTTCTCATAAAAAGCCAGCGCCTCTTCATCGGATATTTCACCGCCCCCTTCATAATCTTCTAAGGGCACTTGAGATTGATTCGTGTTCAGATCCAGCACCCCTTCTGGTTCAGGCATGCCGGCATAACGAATGTCCACGTCCGTTTGTAGATTGTCTTCCAATCTCGAACTCAGCCCATAATTTCCAATCAAACTACCTTTTTCGGGATACCCTTCCAAAGCAGGATCATAATAAAAAATGTAGACATCTCCTCGGCTGTCCAAAACCACCAGATCTGGAAAGCCATCTTGATCCATGTCATCCACCAAAAGTTTTTTGAGTTTTTTTCCAATGTCCAACCGTTGATTGGTTCGACGAATCACTTCATAGTCGTTGTGCAAGATGGCCAAACGACCTTCTTCAGTCGCGACCAACAGATCATCATACCCATCGCCCACCAGGTCCAAACTTTCCAAGGCCACACCGCCATCCGCCAATTTGGCCAGATCTCCCCGATCGCGATAAGGCGGTTGAGTCGGACCACCTTCCAGAAGCCTCACGCGACCATCCTCCAGCAAAACAGCAATGTCTTGATGTCCATCATCGTTAAAATTGAAGTGATTGATAGACACCACTTGAGCCCCTTCTCCATCTTGGTAAAGCGGTTCACCGATCGCTGAGTTGTAGTTCAAACCATTGTTACTCTTGGTTTCTAGTTGAATGGTAGGATCTCCCAAAAGAATCCCCGTGGTGGGCAGGTTAAATCGCACAGCCTCTCCAATGTTGGTGCCACTAGCAAAAAGAGAAAGATAGTTGTGTTCGCCTTCCAAACCATAAAATTCATCTCGGCTTTCGGGTTCCACTTCCGCATCAAAAGGATAAAAGGTCAAGCCCATGGCCTCCACCACACTTTTCCCTCCAAACATTTGAGTCACCTTCAAATCAGGATGAATTTCTTCAAAATCGTTTGGATTCAATGACTCAGGAGCAAAATTTAAAATCACTCGAACGATGGCAGAAAATCCATCTGTCAATTCCAGTTCCATGACTCCAAATTCTGGATTCTGTACATACTGCCATGAAAAATCGGCATTTTGAATCCGGATCTGATTGGGATCCAGGCGCGCAATCTCGTCCCCATTCACCCGAGTGATCTGAAAGCCTGCCTCCGATTGGTTGGCGAGATAATTTGAATCCAACACTTGCACATACATTTTTCCAGACTCAATATTTTGATCCGAAAGCAGTTCAGCCGACTCAAAATTCAGTGCCTTTCGTTTGCTGAGCAAGGTCTGCATCGTTTTTAGGTCGAAGGCTTGAAGGATCATCTCATCTCCCTCAAAATCAACTAGCACAGATTGATTGGTTTCAGTCATTTCAATCAAGTGATTGGGTCGCATGATCAAATTCGCCTCGGGATGGGCTCCCGACAAGAAGGAGAAGACCGCCTGGGTTTTTCCGGACATCAAATGAACCCCTCCCAAATAATCCTCTTGCAAATAATTTCCCGCTGGAAAGCCGACAAATGAGGCAAATAACGTTTGTGGATAGGTTTTTTCCCAATCTTCTACATCCACACGGGTCAAAAGAGGCAAGTTCAAACTGGCCGATTGAAGTTCGGGATGCTGAGCCACCAAGGTGATGTCAGCGGTTTCTTTTCCAGCCAAAATCGTCACCACTCCCTGACCATTTTCCAGTTGAACCATGGCTTGGGGAATGGCGGCAAAACTCTGAGAGCTTTCACTCAAAACCACTTCCACCGCTTCATTAAAATCGTCCACGGGGATGCCAAAGGGGTCAGTTGCCAGAACCTCTATTTGCACGGACCCACCCACTTCCGCATAGTCCTGATTGGCTTTCAAAACCAATTGAGTGGCCGACGGCTGAGAGGGGTTGATCGTGAAAGGATCTCCAGCAATGAACTCATCCTTGCTCTGCAAATTCACCACCTCCTTACCCGGCGTGGGAATGAATTGAATTTGACCCAAGCCATCTCTCAAGCGAACTTTTCCTTGATTGGTAAAACCACCGTCAGCCGGTTCCTGAGGACTCAGTGCCAATTCATCATTGATATCCGTCACAGGATTCCCATTGGCATCTTGCACCTCCACATTCACCAAAAATTCCGAACGTCCATTTTGTACCGTTTCAGTGGCGTCCCATCCCAATTGCAACGTTTGGTAACTCGTGATTTGAATCGTTTGATCAGGCAAATTTCCCATGCTCACGGTCAAAATCGCAGAACCCACTTTTTGAGGGATGAAACTAACCTCAGTCGTTCCTGTAAACAAATAAGTTTCTTCAGACGAAAGATCGCCTAAGGTTGGATCAGACAGACTCAGCTGAACGGGTGTGTCGATGTAGCCCATCAACGGCTGTCCATTTTGAAGGGCTGTAATCTGAATCTTTCCTTCCTGTCCCACCACCAAACTGGGGCGATCCATGCTCACCTCAAATTGATCCGGTTGAGGAAGGAGTTGCTCAAAAATGTCTTCAGGCAACTCTTCTTCCGGAGGCATGGTGGGGGCCGCCGTACACATCTGTCCTAAGGTGAAAAGTTCTTCTGCAGGCAAAATCTCCTCCTCCACCCAACACTGAACGGCATTGAACCACTCCCACAATTCCACCCCCGAAGGATCACCACAAATATAGTTTCCCACCCCTTCATCTTCAGGCACATTTTGAGGCAAATTCTGATTATTTTGTTGCTGTTGTTCCTCAATCTGCTCATTCTGAAGTTCCAACTCCTCCTCCAGCGCCTCATCGGCTTGATTCTCATCATTTTGCTCTCTCATGGCCCGATTCAAGCCAAACTGATACCCCCACTCATCCCCCTCAGCCACAATATGCAGCACTTCATACCCCACGGGTTTATTTTGAGGGGATTTTTCCGGATTGTAGAACGGCGTGGGCATCAGGCTGTCTCGGTCCACATACTTGGGGATGATGTCCGCCAGCTTCTGATCAATACTCGAAGCCTTCCAAATCAAAGGCTCAATCAGTTGCGTGTTTTGAGCAAAATAATCCTTGTACAGGTTGTTGTCGATCCCACTTGCTTCAGCCAGTTCAGCCTGTCTGTCGCTCAGTTCATCCACCAGATTTTCCACAATTTCATCGGGATTGTTCCCCTCGATTCTAAACAAATTCAAGTACTCAAAACGCTGCAAAATACCATTTTTAGCAAAAGAAACCAGTCGATTTCCATCCGCGGGCAAACTGGGCGTGGTGATGGGAGGCGGAGTCAAGGCTCCCGTCTGGTCATCCACAAGGGGCTCACCCACATGCTTGATGGATTTGAAGGTTTCATTCGTCGGCTCCACATGGGCATAAATCGAATCAATAGGTTTTTCTTGAGGAGTGACTGTCAACTCAATGCTCACATTGGCCTGCGGTTGGTACTCAAAGGACTGATTGGTTTCCGTCAAGGTCTGCACCACATAATCGGCCTTTTGCTTCAAACTTGGTTCCAACAAATTGCCTTGAAGTTGTACATAAGCCACCTCAATCACTTCCGCGAGCGTTTGACTGACCTGAATATTATTTTGTTGCCCACTGGCGGCTAAACTTTCAAGTTGGGCCGGATTTTCTAGTAAAAAGTTCATGCGTTCAATCGAACAGCGGTTTTCATCCGAATAAATGGCCTCATTTTCGGGGACTTCAACCGAACCATTCACGTCCAAGAGCGAAATCGTCGCTTCATCCACATGACATTTGTCTGGACTCGTCCCTAAATCTGGATTTTCCGTCGCATTGTTGTAGACGCACCCTCCCGCATCAATATACTCCTCTTGAAGTTCAAGTTTCCAATTGTTGTCATTCTCATCCTCAGGCTCCAAAAAACTTTCAATACTGTTGAGTTGATTCGCCTCCACCAAGACCGAGTTGTCTTCCATCACACTGACATTGGCATTACGAGGCTGACCGATCTGAAGGCCGCACTCACTCACCGACTGAACATTGGCCATACGAATCCCATCAATGTGGGTATAAAAATCAAACACCCGGTTGTCGACATTGTTGTCCAAAATGTCCAACTTCACATTCAATTTAGACAAGGTCACCACGTCCACTTGCCGAACCGGAGCGGGTAAAAAGGTTTGAATAAACTCATCTACCGCTTTTTCGAGCACTAGGGCATGGCGATAAATCTCACTCTTGGCATACTCATCGCGAAGGGCAATCAAAGACTCAGGAGAATCCACTTCAGCTGCAGACCAGCGACCGGTGTCCTCGCTGATTTCATTCAAGTTGCTCCGGTAGGTCTTCAGCGCTTCTGCAAAATTCAACACATAATCTTTGATGCGAGGTTCAGTATTGATATCAAGCGTGTTAGCAATGTCTTCATCGCTCATCAAAGGCGTATCACTCCCCATGTCTTTGGACACGCGATCGATCACTTCTTTTAAAAAGTACTTGTTATAGCGCCGAAATGCCATTTCCTCCATGTAATCGACGTAGCGCTGATAGCTTTGATAATCCAAAATATTCATCTGCTGCTCCATTTCAGAAAAATTGGCATAAAGCATGCGCTTTTCAAAATCGGCATAACCATTTTGACCATTGGTGTAATCGTTGTTTTTTTCAAAGTAGTCGATCAGCTGCTGCTTGGCTTCACCAGGATCCTGACTGGGCGGATTGATCAAACCGTGCCACACCTCTGGGTTAGGAGCAGTGACTTTTGGATTGCGTTCAAACTGATCCGTCTCGTGATCGTAAATGTAGGCTTTGCGGTAAAAATCCGTGTAGGGATACACGCTTGGCAAGTACTCTCCATTGTCTTCGTGAACTACGGGCATGGGCACGTCCCCAATCATGATGACCCCAATCAGCTGGTTGTCATCTTCAATTTGATTGTCATTGTTAAGAGGATTGCCGTCGATCAAATCGGCATCCACGCCCTCGAAATACATTTTTTCAAGAACGGTAGCTATCTTTTGAGTGGATTCATCTTTGACCACTTCAATCACCACGACTTTAGAATGATCGATGCGCGATTGAACGTTTTCAGCATAGCTCATCACCCGGCTACGCACATCAAAATCACTCATCAATTCTTCTTCCGCCAAAATGGCAATGATGCCCAGTTGATTGTTGGGCGTTTCATCATCCGCTGCCAACACGGGAGGAATGAGATCATCAAAGGCTAAAACACCCATTTGGTTGCCCAAAATCACAGTCGTCAGCAAGCCTGCAATGAAGCGTTTAAATCGTTTGATGTTTATTTTGATTTTTTAGAGCTTTTTATTCGTTGAAATTGTACTAAAAAATGGCCTCAAAAACAACGAAAAATTGGCTCACGGATGCCAAAATCGTGATTTAAGCTACAATTGGGATGACAGGAATAAAAATTGTGTTTTTAGAGGCACTTTATCGCATAGATTTTGACAAAATATAAATTTTATAATAAAATTATATAAAGCCCTGTCATTCAAATAGTTTATGGCCTTAGATAAAGCAGAAAATCAGCGCGAGGTGCTGAGTGAGGATAATTTTATGCCCACCATTGCCATTAATTGGTTTCCGGGCATATCTCCCGCCACGGTTGAGATGATGAGCGAAAAGGCTCATTCTGTTTTGTTGATGGGTAATGCAATGGGGGGGGGTTCACGCTGAATTGATCCCAATGATTGAAAAAATTGTTCAATCGGGTAAGCCGTTTTTTATTCTGACCGACAATGCGCGATATGATCACGGAGTTATCAGGTTTGCGGACCAACCTCAGGTGGATGCCATGAAGGCAGGGGCCCGGTATTTTGAGAAGGCAAATATCAATGGGTTTGATAAGGTGGCCCAGACCATCCAAGAGGGGGTTGAGCAAGGCTTACGAGGAAAGGCTTTGGGTGACTTTGTCCAAAGCACCTACACTTATGGGCCAGATGAAGAACGACCTGTCACCCGCATGGGCACAGAAGAGGATTTTGAGCGTTTCAGACAAAGGGTTGATCGGGAAATGCAGAATCTTGGACCAGATTATACGAGTGGTGGTTTTTAGGTTTTTGAATTATTTTGACTTTCTAAACCCCACCACCTCCAACACTCCGGCATCCCATGCTTGATAGGGTTGTATTCAATATATCTCATATGAGTCTCAAAATCTCGTTCACCCCGGATCACATGGTCATGAAAGGATCTCTGCCATTGAAATTTTGGAAATGATAACTCAGAATTGGGGTGTTTTTGGTGGAATTGAGATTGGAGGGATTTTAATGTTTGATTTTTTTCATTTATTTGAGGTTGATATTTAGAATATTGTTTTCTCTGAAGGCGATATTGGCCAATGTCGCCTTCATTATTATTCATAATCTCATTAATATTCCGAGACACATGCCGTTTTAAAAATTGAATAATTTCCGAAACATTCCATCTCCCCATCGGCGTCACCAATAAATGAAAATGATCATATCCCAAAAACCATCCATGAAGCATAAATTCCTTCACGCTTTGTCATAATTTCAAATTCTCCCAAAACACCTCCGAAAAAATCTCCTCCTCAAAATACCGATACCGATTCTTGGTCACACTCGTGACAAAATACGTATACCCCTCCCCATAAAATCGCTTTTGAGAATTCCGATGTTCCATGTCTCCCTCATTCAAAGAATAAAAAGGGAGGTCTATGTTTATATCTGAAATAGAGAAAAAGATCAAGACATCAGATGAGGTAGGGGTTCCAGAACCTCGCCTTCAATCAAATTCCTCCTAAAAATTACGTCATTAATTACGTAATTAATTGAAATCGCATTCGCCAAATTTTTATACAGGAAAAAAGCCCCACAGCAGTGCTGCGAGGCTCTTCTCCGGCCGGAGGTAAAGTCACAAGTGAAGATTAATGACGAAGAGGAGGAATGTTCCCAGCCCGCCCTGCCTTGTACCATCCTCTGCGACGGAGGAGTGGTACTCGACCAGGCCAATCAGCGCTCCCCACTTGCCAAAGTGAAGGGCAGGGCTTAGGCCGATGCCGGGTGAGAAGTTTTTGCCCAGATAGCCGAGACCTTCGTACATGGGCCCGAGTGAGAACCACTTGTACTTGCCAGCGAGGCGGAGGTTGGAGTACATGCGCCACCTTGGATCCAGGTCGAGTTGGCCCGAGGTGATGAAATACTCGCTTTTGTAGCCGAGGCCGATGGATCCGAAGGGACCAGCGGCGGAATGGTAGCCGGCATAGGTTCCGAATTGAAACCCATTGTTCAATCCGCACTTTGCGCCGGCGTAGAGGATGGGCTTCTTGGGCCCCTCGGCAGCCAGATTGACGTCGGGGACAAAGCGCCCGGCGACGGAGCAGGTGGGTCTGCCCTCTTTTTCGTAAATTTGGTGTGAGAGGTTAATGATGAGTCGCACCCTTGTCGTAGGACCTTCTTCGGCATCAGCCGTTTTTGAGCTCAGACAAAGGAAAAGGCAAGTGATGAGGTGCGTGGTGAAGCGAGTGAACATGAGGGAGTCCTTTCGTTGAAATCTTCGTGGTGACCGTTGGTGTTAAAAGAATCGATTCTGTGACCATCCAAGTGTTCCAGTCCATTGACGGATCGACTTGATGATGGATAATCATAATAAAAGATTTTTATAAATATGTCAATAAATGATCTACTTTTTGTATTTTTATTACTCATTATTTATTATTTATTGTCTTTAAAAAAACAAAAAAATAATTTATAATAATTGTAGAAAAATAATCTACATTTAAAAATGTCTGTTTTATCCGATTCTGAAATTTCACGCATAAAAGTCCAACTTCGTTCTTTTGATTGTAATGAGCGCGAATCTGACATTTACATTCAATCACTCTTAATGGGTCCCCGTTCGGTTCAAGATTTGGCTCGGAATCTAAAGATGAATCGGGTGACGGTGTATAGTGCGTCGGAACAACTCATCGAAAAGGGACTCCTATTTGAAACGCGACAGGGTAAAAAGCGGCTTTTGGTGGCGGCTGAACCCTCTGTTTTGCATCAGATGTTGCAACGGAAAATGAACGAATTGAATCTGATCAACAATAATTTAGATTACACTATCGAGCTCCTTTCTAAACTCAAAAAAGGGGATGACAGTAAGCCAACCGTCAAATTTTACGAAGGGGTGGAGGGCTTTAAAAAGATGGTGGAGGAGACCTTGGAGGCCAAGGGGGAGGTCCGCATCTTTCAAAGTGTTCAGTTTTTAGCGGCTGCGGTGGATCCGGTTTATTTGGAAGATTACGTGCGTCGCCGAGCGGAAAAGGGGATTTCGGCTCGCTTGATTTTTCCTCCTAATAATTTCGCGGAAGGTTTGGAAAGGCGGCGTAAGCAGTACAAGACCGAAACCCGTTACCTCGCTCCTGACGATAAATGGTCTGCGGGTTTCTTCACCTGGAACAACAAAATCGCTTTCCTCTCTTTCACTCACGGCCGCCAAACCTGCACGATTTTAGAAAATTCCGATCTGGCCTATTTTTTTCAGAATATTGTCTTTGAGATGGCGTGGGAGAAGGCTAGGCCAAGAATATAATTTGATTTGTGCTGGCGCCAGGCGAGGCCGATGAAATTGACAATATAGTTTTTTTATTTTAAAGTGGTTAACCATTTTTAAAATAAATTAATGAATTTAAGGCAGTACGTTGAATCCATTGAGGAATTTGATGGTTATAAAACAGAAGTTGAGTCAACTTTGATTATCCCAGATCCAAACAGGATCGCTGTTTATTTTAAAGAGAGCAAAAAACTTAGAGAGGATAGGCCTGAAATGGCGGGTCCGCGTGCTTACATTCCTTTAGGTGTGGGGAGTTTTTTTCATGATATTGATCTGAGTAATGCATTTAATTCTCAAATTACTTTGGGAGCTAAAAATCTTAATGCTGCTGATCGTATTCCAAATTATGGAGATATTTTTCGTTTAAGAAGAGCTCTAAAAACCTTTTATTTAAGGCCAATTCACCCGATTGATATTCAAAAATTTGATGCTAGTAGCTCTAAGGTTATTAAATTTATGGATCTCACTCGTTTTGTTGCCAAGTGTGCTATGGGGGAGTTTTATTCAGAGGTATGGGTGAGGTATAGGCGTGTGAATTTTATCGCAATTTTGTCTGAATTCCCCACTCCAGACGAAAGACCAATAATGGATATTCGATCTTTACTAAGACAGATATAGTATTTTGATGGACAACAAGGTTGATTGATTTTTTTCAAACCGCTATAATTTCCGAGCTTACTTTGGGCATCATAAAGAGGGGGCCCCACAAAATGGGAAATGAGGACGAAGGACGAATGAATTTTGTGGGGAAGAGGAAGAAATTTACGAAAACTGAAGTTAGCGAAGGAAGTGAGAAAACGTAAGTTGTAGTACATTTCTGACGAGGGCGATTAGCTCAGTTGGCTAGAGCGCAGCATTGACGTTGCTGAGGTCAGAGGTTCGACTCCTCTATCGCCCACCATCAAATTTTATAATAGCTTATTTTGGGTGATTTTCTCATTTACGCATTACTTTTTAGTCATTCAAGACATATTCACATACCCAAAATCCTCCACTTCCTTTATACTGATCAGCAGACACGATTCATCTAATCCCCAGCACCATGACTGATATTCTCGAAGCCCTCAACTGGCGCTATGCCACTAAAAAATTTGATCCCAACAAAAAAATTGAGGCCGAAACCTGGTCAAAAATAGAAGAGATCATGCGACTGAGCCCCTCTTCTTTCGGGCTACAACCCTGGAAATTTGTCGTGGTCACTGACCCAAAAACCAAAGAAGAACTCTTGCCCCTCAGTTGGGATCAGCCTCAAATAACAGACTGCAGCCACCTTGTGGTCATGTGTCGACGAACAGACGTCGATGAAACCCTCATCAACCACTACATCGAAAGTGTGGCAAAGACAAGAAATCAAGAGTTGAGTGAGTTGAATCATTACAAAGAAATGATTTTAGGATTTGCCGATCGACTCTCCGAAGAAGCCATCGACCAATGGGCCTCCAAACAAGTCTACATCGCCTTGGGGCAAACCATAGCGGCTTGTTCACTACTCCAAATCGACACCTGCCCGATGGAAGGATTCAGCCCCGAAGGCTATGACAAAATTCTAGGTTTACAAGAGAAAAATTTAGCCAGTGTTTTACTCCTTCCTTGTGGATACCGATCCGATGAAGACCCTTACGCCAAGGCTTCAAAAGTCAGATTTAAAAAGGAAGAGGTGATCCTAGAGGGACAACAGGTCGACTAAGGATCTCTTGCTCACTGTTGCTCACCATATTTTTTAAAATTCTTTAAGCTTTTAGGGAGCTTAGATTCTTGAAAGAATGCCTTTTTTATGTTAAAATAAAAAGATTATTTTACAAAGCGCGTGGAAAAACAAACTATCAACGTCACATTGCCGGCGGATCTAGAGTATTCCTCATTCGTGAGACAAATGGCCAAAGAATTTGCCTTGATGTCAGGGTTTTGTGAAGCCTGGGCCGAGCGGCTCAAGCTTGTTTTGGATGAACTCTTCACCAATGCCTGCAAATACGGCTCGGCAGAAATTGGCGGAAAGCTCTTCATCCATTTTGAACGCGATGAAACAGAAATTTATTTTCAGATCGACGACGAAGGAAAAGGGAAAAACAAGGCCTCCGTCGAGAAATTACGCGCTCACATTGAAAAAAATGCCCGCGAACTCGACGACCTCACTAAAAAATCAGGTCGAGGCCTCGCCCTGATCTCAGCCCTGTGGGCCGACGAGCTCATTCTCGAGGAAAGTTCCCATGGCGGCCTTTGTGTGGGCTTCCGCAAAAAAATCAATGGAGACAAACCTGCCGAACCTCCTCACAGCAGCCTGTCTCTCACCAGTTTAGACAAAGTGAATAAAGTCCTCACCACTCACAGCACCCTCTCCACCGATTCCAAAAACACTGTGATACTCACTCTGGAGGGAGAGGTTAGCTTTTCCAACCTCCAAGAAAAAATCAAACCCATCGAAGAGGCGCTCAAAACCCTGCACGAGGCCTCCACACTCATTTTGGATTGCCAAAAATTGCGTTATTTCAATTCCACCTTCATTGGTTACTTGGCTTCCTGGTACAATGAACTACACAAGCGACACTGCCATCTTCTTCTTAAAAATACCAACCAAGACATTCGCAGCATGCTCGACTTGGTCGGTTTGAGCCGCGTAATTTACGTCGATTCTCAATGAAATTCATCCGCAAAAGCATCGCCCGCAAAGCCATTTTTCTAAGCCTTATTTTGGGAGGAATTTTCGTAGGATTCTACCTCTATTTCAAGCTCACCGGCCGCGCAGAGCTCCCCTTGCTCTGGCTCCTGGTTGGCGCCTTGTCACTCATCATCATTGCCTTACTCATTTTTTTGTGGGATGTGCTCATCCCTCTTTCTCGCCTAACCACTCAGGTCACGAACTTGCTCACCGGTAAAACCTACCAACGCGTCACCCCCAAAACCATCGACGAAATTGGGATCATGACCCATTTCTTTAATGAAATCACCCAGGATCTCGAAAAGATTTCTTACGATGTCAAAGAGCGCCGCCGCATGTCTTCCGAACTCGACATTGCCGCCAACATTCAGCGAGATGTGTTACCTAAAGAGGTCCCACAAACCCCTGCCTTGGACATTGTGGCCAAAACCCGATCCGCTGCAGAGGTGGGTGGAGATATTTTTGACTTCTTAGAGTCTCAAGACAAAACTCAGCTATTCATTTACATTGGGGACGTGACCGGTCACGGAGTCCCTTCTGGGCTTATTATGATGATGGTGGAAACCCTTGTTACGGCCATGGTGGACCGGGGGATTAACAATACGCAAGAGCTCGTCACGCACACCAATAACCTATTACAACCCCGCATCAGCTCTCGTCTTTTCATGACCTCAGTCATGCTGCGTTGGGACAAGCAAAAACGCCAACTTTTTTATACCGGGGCCGGACACGAACACATTTTAGTTTATCGACACAAAACCGAATCTGTCCAAGCCATCACTTCTGGCGGCATTGCCTTGGGGATGGTTCCCGACGTCAGTCAAATTGCCAAAGAAAATCAAATCCCACTCGAAGTGGGGGATTGCGTTGTGCTTTATACCGACGGGATCACAGAAGCAAAGAATCAAGCGGGCGAGATGTACAGTCTAGACCGTTTAGCCCGTTCCCTCAAAAAAAATGGCTTCAAACCCTCAGCCGAGAGCATCTTTGACGGCATGACCAACGACTTTTCCGCCTTCGTGCGAGAGTATGTCCAAACCGACGACATCACCATGATGGTCATCAAATACACCGGCGACGAATCCACCGAAAACAAGGTCAAGTTGACCATCAGTAAAGATCAAGCCAGTGCCGAACTCAAAAATAGAAATTGGAATTGGAGCTAGTCTTAGAGCTGGTAGCTTGTAGCTGAGAGCTGGTAGGCTAGTCGGTATTTGGAATAACTTAAATTATTCCATCAGGGCCTCCCCCTTAATCTTATTAAGTTCACCTTATTGTCCCCCTCCTCAGGGAGGGGGAAAGAGATTAACGGATGAATCACTTTTAGGGGGGGTCTAAATGAAAATTGAAATCATCCCTGAAGGCGAGGTTTGCAAACCTCGCCTTCATTGAAAAATAAGAAAACCATTTGTCATCCTTGGAACCCAAAGGGCCCCCTTAGGGGCTTGATCCAAGAGTCGTCTGTATTTGGAACTTCTGAATTCAAAAAGACTCCCGAGTTCACCTTTCTGGTAAACCACTCGCTAAGCTCGTGGACCATAAAGGCTCGGGAGTGGTAGTGGGGTGTAGGGTGAGTATATACTTTGGATTGGGGTGGGTATATACTTTTTCTCAATGACCAATTTCCAATGTCTCAGTTTCCAAATAAAATCGAATTCTGAATATCTAATTTTTAAACCTTATTCAGACTTTAAATGGCTTAAATAAAACAAATTATAAACCATTTGGACATTAAAAATTCAAATTTAGAATTTGTTTGGAAAGTATTGGAATGAATTAGTGAGTATTGGAATGAATTAAGACATAGGTATATAGATGAGGAGAGGGTGAGTATATACTCACTCCTCCCTCAAGACCTCATACACCTGTTGGGCACAAGTTTCCCAGCGGTATTTTTTGAGGGTTTCAGGATGTTTTTTTGTTTTCAAATCCTCTCCTTTTTTAGCCCCTGCAACCCGCTCCATCAACTGGCTCAATTGGACAGCATCGTCGACCTCAAAAAAGAAAGCATTTTCTGAGGCAATTTCTTTTGAGGTCGGAATCGCTGAAGCAATGATGGGGATGTCTGCATCCATGGCTTCTAAAAGGGGGATTCCAAAACCTTCTTCTCGAGAGGGAAAGACAAAAGCCAAGGCATGATGTAAAAACACCTGTTTCTCTTCCTCCGAAATGAAGCCTGGCAATACCACTTGGTCTTTCACATGGGGGGGAATGGTTTTTAAAATGGCCTCCCCGCCATGGCCTGGAAACCCCGCCAGGACCAATTTAACCTCCTTGTTCCCCTCTCCAAAAAGACCAAAAGCCTGAATCAGCCGATCTGAGTTTTTTTTATATTCAATCCGTCCCACATACAAAAAATACCCCTTATCCTTCAAATCATATTTCTCTAGGATCTTTTTCTCTTCAATGGGCTGGACCGAAACCGTTGAAGGGGAAAAGCCCAAAGGAATCACTCTAATTTTCTCAGGATCACAGTCATAATAATGGATCAAATCAGCTTTGGTTTTCTCGGACGGCGTGATGATGCGATGAGCCCGTTTGACCGCAAATCGAGTGGCCCAATCCAAATACCAGCGCGATTTCCGGCTGTAGCTTTTAGGCGAGTATTTAAACACCACATCATGAATGGTGATGATCGATTTTTTGGGATGAATCAGGGGTAAAACATGAGAAGGAACAAAGAGCGTTTGAATTTCCTTATTCCTCAAAACCTCCCAACTCAAACGAAGATGGGTCCAAAGTCTCCGAAAAGGAATGGTAATCTGTTTCACTGGTAAATCAATCTTTCGAGGGCTAATCAAGGTGATGTCATCCCCATAAGCCTTCACCAAATGCTGGATCAAAAAATAGGAATAATTCTCCACACCCGTGCGCTTTTCGGTGTTGTTGTAACGCGAGGCGTCGATAAATATCATTTCGGATGGGTTACGGATGGGATGCGAATTGTTTTCGAATAGGTTGCGAATGGCTTACGAATAGTTGTTATCAACGGAATATCAGCCACCATCCGGCCAAAAATGCGGCCCACTAATCAGAGTACACTTAACGAATTAATCCAAAGCTAGTCCTTACAAAAAAGTTGCATTGATGAATCTCTTCACTGCCATTATAATAGCCTAGCAATACTTTTTTAACCCCAAAATGAAAATGGAAGGAGATAGTACAGATTATCAATTTGATGACGTAGATATGTCAGCTGAACCTCAAACAACTGGAGACGATCATGGTCACAGTGATGCCGGTGCTGGTTCAATGAGTTCAGGAAGCCAAGGTCAAGATGGCGGCGGACGCTATGCTGATGAGCTATTTTCAAAGCAAATTCGAGCCAAATTCCGCACTTTTTATATCGATCTCAAGGAAAGTTCTAACGGAAAATTCATAAAGATCAGCGAAAAAAGTCATGGACGAAAGAGCACCATCATGATGGATGCTGAAGACGTGGCACCCTTTATCGAAGCGCTTCAAGAAGTGCAAGGTCAACTCTAAATTTGATCTCAATTCATTCACTGGCCGCCCGGCGAAACCGCTTGGCGGCTTTTGAGTTTAGATTGTTTGCGCTTATCAAATCCCCAGAGCAAGTAGGGAATCAACAAAATAGAAGCAAAAATGGGAAAAGCTCCCAAGCTCAAGCCCCCGTATAAAAACCCTCCAAACATCGGCGCCAAGCCATTACTCCCCGCCATAATGGATTCGTCCACTCCCGTCACCCGCCCTTGTTCTTTTTCACTCACCGCACCGGTCAACATGGTCTTAAAGGTTGGCATACTGAGGCCCATCCCCAAATTAGTCAAATACATCAACGCGAAATAGACCATCAAGTTCACCCTGAAAAATAATGCAGCAATGCTCAAAGCTAAAACCAATTGACCCAGATTAAACGTTTTTCGATTTCCTAATTTTTTAGCCAATTTAGGAGCGATCAGGGCATGATTAAAGACAGAAAAAATACCGATCACCAACATCAAAAGGCCCAACTCCTTAGCATCCAACCCTAAAAAATCTTTTGCATATAAGGCAAACGTCGAGGTAAAAGTTCCAAAAGCGAAGGCGAAGATAAAGTGCCTCCAAAAAAGGTGGGTGACCAGCTTATTATCTTTAAATTCTCGAATTTTCTTCACTATATTGATCTCAGACCACAAATGGATTTCCAGTTCCTTGTCTCGTTTTTCATCCGTCAGCGATTCTTTTAAATACAAAATAATCATCAGCAGAGTAAACAATGAAATTGCCGCAGCAGCGATGACGGTTCCCAAATAACCAATTGAAAACGAAGTGGTGTAGCCTCCTAAAACGGGGCCAACAATAAAACCTAGGCCAAAGATAGCCCCCACCATGCCATAAAATTTGGTCCTCTCTTCCCGCGTACTGATATCAGCGATGTAGGCATTAGCGACTGAGTTATTCCCCCCCGTGATGCCATCAATCATGCGGGACAAAAAGATCACTAAAATGGGCAACGAAATTCCCAAAATATCAATGTTGGGTAAAAAATAAGCGATCCCAAAAATCACCCAACTCAACAAAGTCCCTGCCTGACTCAAAATCAAGGTAGGCCGTCGGCCATATTTATCACTCAGTGAGCCAATGATCGGGGCACCCAAAAACTGAAAAAAAGCATAAGCTGAAAGCAGTAATCCATACGTAATTGCTCCCGCCCCATAACGCTCGGTCACAAAAGGGAGGACGGGAATCAAAATACTGAATCCAATGGTGTTCACAAAAGTCAGCAGACCAATGGGGAGGAATTTTTTGCTTGTCATGATTAATTTTTTATCCGAATTTATTTGGAGCCTATTCGAGATTTATAAGCGATCACCTGCCTGTCGGCAGGGCGGCTAGCGACAAGCGTTTAGGTACCGCCTCAAAACGATGCATTAACCATCCGTAAAACCATCCATAAACCGTACTTTCAATGGTGGGCCGAAGGCTGGCCGCATAGTGGCTGATATTAGTTTTATAACCACCATTGGGTCCACAACTCGGTCCACCATCCGCCCCACGATTCGTAAGCTATCCGTAGAACAATTCGTTAACCATTCGTAAAACCATCCGAAAACAATTCGTAGGCTATTCGTAAACAATTCGTTAACCATCCGCAACCCATCCGTAACCCATTCGATCTACTTCGCCACATCCATCGCACGAATTTCACGAATCACCTGCACCTTGATGGTTCCAGGATAAGCGAGTTCTTGCTCAATCTTTCGCGCAATCTCATGAGAGAGTTTGATGGCCTGCATGTCATCCACATCCTTTGGACGAACAAACACCCGGATTTCACGACCCGCTTGGATGGCATACGCCTTTTCCACTCCCTCAAACGAGGTGCCCACGCGTTCCAAATCCTTCAAGCGTCTCAAATAAGTCTCAACGGTTTCGCTACGAGCCCCCGGACGAGCCGCTGAAATCGCATCAGCCGCTTGAACCACCAAAGCTTCAGCGGTATTCACCGGTATTTCTTCATGATGGGCCTCCACGGCGTGAACCACCTTCTCGGGCAAACCATATTTTCGCAAAATATCGGCCCCAATCAAGGCATGACTCCCTTCAATGTCGTGATCGACGGCCTTCCCAATGTCGTGCAAGAAGCCAGCGGTCTTAGCCGCTTGGGCATCCGCCCCAATGCTGTCAGCAATTTGGCCTGCCAAAAAACCAACTTCCATACTGTGTTTCATCACATTTTGACCATAGCTGGTTCGAAAGCGTAGTCGTCCAATGATCTTGATCAAGTCTGGATGCAACCCTGTGATTCCCATTTCAAAGGCGGCCTTCTCCCCAAATTCTTTCATCATTTGATGAATTTCTTCCTTCGTTTCTTCCACAACCGACTCAATGCGGGCTGGGTGAATGCGACCATCTTCCACTAATTTTTCTAAAGCCCGCTTAGCGACGTAGCGACGCACCAAGTCAAAGCCAGAAATCATGATGGCATTTGGAGTGTCATCCACAATCACATCCACTCCCGTCAAATGTTCAAAGGCGTTAATGTTCCGCCCCTCCTTACCGATCACCCGGCCTTTAATATCATCATTTGGCAAAGCCACCATGGTCTGGGTCGATTCTGAGGTGACATCCGAAGCCATCTTCTGAATCGCAGATGCAATCACATTGGTCGCTTCTTTTTTGGCCTCCTCCTTAACTTCCTCATTCATTTGTTTGTAATGCTCCACCAGTTCATCTTTGTACTCCCGTTCCATATTATTCAAAAGCATTTGACGGGCTTCTTCTTTCGTCAATTTGGTGATGTTAGCCAGTTTTTCCTCTTGTTCTTGATACAACGCTTCAATTTTATCTTCGGTCTGCTTGAGTTTTTCTTCACGTTGCTCATAAGCCAACTTCTGTTTCTCGATATCCGAAAGTTTTTTCTCTAAATTATCCTCCTTGGTGATGAGGCGTTCTTCATGTTTTTCAAGTTGTCGGCGCATGGACTGCTCTTCCTTTTTAGCCTCCTCAACAATTTCCAAGGCCTTGTTTTTAGCATCGACAATTTTCTCTTTCAGTTTGGTCTCGGCGTCAGCGGCTTTTCGTTCAAGTTCACTCAACTTCTTATCGGCCTGGGCAATCTTTTTTTGATTGGCCTCCTCAATCTTTCTTAGGTAATTGTTACCCTCCGACTTGAAGTAGATGTAAACACCAGCTGCACCAATGATTAAGCCAATAATGGCATAAATTAGGCTGCTCATAAATACAATAAGGTTACAGGTCAACCTTAAAGTTAATAAAACCGTTTTTTATTAATGATGATGGTGCTTTTCTTGCTTGAGTCTCGGTTTTTAGTTTGAACAGTGGGTCAAATGGATCAGTTATTTCAGAGTGCAAACAATCGGGGGATTCTACCATTCATTAGTCAAGGATAGCGCTTAGTCAACAGTTATTAACTCTAGGTCGATGTGATTAAAATAGTGCTGAATGATCTCTCATTTAAATACAACAGAATATCAACAGACAAGATCAATCACCCTAATTATAGAATCATAAAATTTATTGTCAAATCATATTTTTTGGCTTAAGCAAGCTGAGCTTTTTTAAGGATGACTCAAACAAAAGATATTCCCAATAAAAAAAAGTACAAAAAAGACTTGCATAATAAAAAATAATTTGGTATAATGAAATATAACGTTAAGAAGAAGATCTTTAAAAACACAGTGCTGGTGAGAGAAACCTGCTAATGGAAACAAAAAATAAAAATTGATTTATTTTGATTGGCAAGTGATGGGTCACATGTTGATCAATTGCTTTGCCCATCTTCCTTGGCAGGTTCCTCTCACTAATTGGATGGAGTTAATCAATCCTTCAAGACAAAAATAAAAGCGTGTTTTTCTTATCTCAACCCCCTTGAGGTCGGAGGATATGCACAATGTGTTTTGCTTCACTTCGGTGGACGCAAGACGTTTGACTTGTTGGAACTTAGGATCCTGGACAGTTATCTCTTAGTCGGATAAGTGTTTGAGCCCTACGTTTTAACCACCACCTCTTGGTGAGAGAATAAAAAAACGGTACCACGATCCCTTCAATCGTGCGTACGGTTTTTTTGTTTTAAAAATTATTTTGAAGCCCTTTTAAACACGTTGGACGTGATAAATTCCAGTCCTTTTAAATAGCCTATAAAATGCATAAACTGTTTGTCCATTTTGAGGTCCGGCTATTGCAAAAACAAAAGGTTGATTCGGTGAAATAAGACCATTCTCATAGTCTCTAGCAACATCTTCCAAATCAGCCTGAGATGGATCGCAAGGATGTTGACCAGGGTTTAAATCATACACTGTTGTCGGATGAGTGTGCATGTCTCCAATCAATTGAACGTGACGATATTCAGAAAATGACCCTTGTATGCCTCTCACGTACTCTTGCACTCCAGCCATGTCAACTGAAACATGATTCGAACCTTCGTTGTAAGCAAAAAGTCGCTGATTTTCTTCGGGTGTAATTTCCACCACATGAGTGATTTCCACGTGAGCACTTGAATCTTCTAAATTCGTCCTTCCAAGAAGAATTCGATATCTTTCACGGCCAGCCTCCAAATCTTGTGGGTTCACTTCTGGAAAATACTGCCCAACATTTTCTGAGTATCCAATGCTTAGCTGTAAATTCTCATCTAAAAAATCCACCCCTTCCCTCTTTAGCTCGGGATTCTGATAATCATCGTTATGAAAATTTTCTCCAGTTCTCATTGCAACTTAATTAAGCTCAAGGGCAGTATAGCCCAAAATCGCCACTGAACTAATATACCCCCCCTACTGTTTCCAAAGCCAAAGGCGTATTATGCTGAGTTACTGCAAAATCTTCCCCGTCGCGCTCTACGGTGAGTCGCAACGCACCACGCACGTCTTTGATCATTTTAGGCATCACCCCCCGTTTCACATGGGCTACAAACCCCTGCTTGCTGATGATTCCTCGATAATCTTCCATTTCAATCAGATCGAGTAATTCGAGTAGGGTGAGTTTTTTTGCAACCATAGTGTTTTTGTTGTTATTTTTTATTTCCCCCCGCTCAAAACAGTCTCAATCTCTTTTTGCATATCTCCTCATTATACCTGAACAAAAACAATTAATCAAGCCTTTTTAGGCTTTTTAAGAGGAAGAACGGATCATTTGAAGAGTATTTTTTATTGACTTTTTGGGTGAAAATTGATAGGGTGGTTTCTTCATTCCGGGTATGAAGTTTTGCTCCTGGGCGCAAAAAAATTCATCCACGGTTTTTTTGTTTCCCATTCATTTCTATATCGGTAACCCCCTCTCGATATAAAATCATGAAGAAACTTCTTTCATTTTTGCTTGCCTTCCAAGTCCTTTTTCAATTTCCCGCAGCTGTTTTAGCCGAGGGAGAAGAGACCCTTCAGGATCCACCCCAAGACGAACAAGTGGAGGACATCCCTAATGAGCCCGTTCCCGAAAACGAGCCTGAGCCCCTTCTCGAAGAGCCCGAAATCAAGATTGTACTCAACGAAATCCTTCCCGATCCTCTCGAATCCGATGCTGAAAATGAGTTTATCGAACTCTATAATGCTGGAGAAGCAGAAGTCGATCTAGCAGGGTGGTCATTGGATGATGTCGATTTAGACGACGAAGATATCTATCACTTCGACAACCCCGAACTCAATTATGTGCTTGAGCCCGATGGCTATCTCACTTTATTCAGACCAGAAACCAATATCACCCTGAACAACACAGGGGACATGGTTTATTTGTTCGATGATCAAGGCGATGAAATCGACTATTTTGAGTATTTAGACAGCTCAGCAGGAAGGTCGTGGGGACGCAACCTAGAAAATCCCGAAGAGTGGATCCTCTTGCCCAGTCCCAGTCCTGATGAAGCCAATGAATTTTTAAATGATCCGCCCACGGCAGTCATCACCCTTCAAGGAGGAACAGAGAACATGTCTATCAATGTGACTGGCGAAGACAGCAGTGATCCCAATGGGGACAAGCTCAGTTACGTATGGGAATTTGAACCAGGAGTGACAGAAGAAAGTAAAAATCCTCTCACCTATATATATGCCACCGAAGGCCCCAAAACCATCACTCTCACTGTCACCGATGAGTTTGGTTTATCGGATGAGGTCACCCTCGACTTTATGGCTCAATCACCTCAACAAGAAGATCCAGAGGACGAAGAAGCTGAAGAGGGGGCTGAATCAGAATCCGATGAGGAAGAGGCGCCCGAGACTTATCCCACCCACCAACTCATCAATGAAATTCTTCCCAATCCTGAAGGGGCTGATGGAGAAGGGGAATGGATTGAACTCTTCAATTCGACTAACGAAATCATCGATCTGTCAGACTGGTATTTAGATGATGAAGAAGGTGCCAGTAGCCCCTTTCAAATCCCTCAGGATACTCAACTCCAACCTCAAACCTACTTGGTTTTTAAAGGGCTTGACCTCAACCTCTCCCTCAAAAATTCGGACGATGTGGTCAGACTCCTTAATCCCAACAAAGAAGAGGTCGAGCGAATTGAATACACAGAAGCCAAGGAGGCTCAAAGTTATGCCAAGCAGTCTGATGACTTATTCTCCTGGACCTCAACGGTGACCCCAAATGCAGAAAACAGCTTTCCGCCCCCACCCAAAACCTACCAAAAAGGCGATGTTTTGATCGACTCCGCGCTGCCTAATCCCGAAGGGGCTGACACCGGAAAGGAAAAGATAAAACTTAAGAACACCACTCCAGAGACCATCGACCTGTCCTACTGGAAAATCGCGGATAGCAGCAGCGAAACCGAGCTGCTCAACCTTTCCATTCCAGCCTATGGAATCAAAGAGCTCAATGCAGAGGATTTTAAATTCTCCCTCAACAACAGTGATGAATCGCTCACGCTCTACGACCCAACAGGCAACGTCATCGATGAGATAAGTTGGACCAGCTCAACATCAGGACTTTGGACCTTCAATCTCAACCTTCTTTCAGAAGGAATGTCAGTCAGTGTGGTTGAGGTGGTCGATGGAGACACCTTCAAAGTGCAGGCAGGTAACAGAGAGCTGACCGTGCGACTGATTGGCGTGGACACCCCCGAAACCGTTCACCCCTCCAAACCGGTTGAGTATTACGGTAAACAAGCATCAGACTTCCTCAAAAACTTACTTCAAAACCAAACTGTTCGTTTGTATTTTGATGAACGTAAAACAGACAGTTATGGTCGAGTTTTAGCTTATGTTTACCTCCACGACACCCTAGTGAATGTCAAAATGATCCAAGAAGGCTATGGCTATGCCTACACCCGATTTCCCTTTGTTCGCCTAGATGAATTTATTGCTTACGAAGAAGAGGCGAGGACTGCCGGGCGAGGGCTTTGGGCAGATGAAGACGTGGTGGAGGTGATCGAGGAATTGATTGAAGAAAACGCTCAAAATAAAGGCAAAGTGGAAGCTGAAGTCAAGTCAATTCCTGAGAATGAGGAAGAAATTGATGATGAAGACGGAGCTCCCAAAAATACTGATGAAGAAAAGGTTGACGATGAGTTGGGAAAAGATTGTGATTCCGACACCCTCAAAATCGATTCCTTCTTGGCGTATGCGGAAAAAGGGGTTTCCGAGGAATTTATCACCCTCATCAATACGGGGGACCAGCCTGTCTGTTTGTCTGGATGGCAGTTGGATGACGAATTGGAGGGAGGTTCAAAACCTTTCACCATAAAGGAGGGTGAAATCGCTCCAGGGAAAACCATGGAATTTGGGAAAGAGATCAGCAAAATTTCCCTCAATAATTCCAATGACTGTGCCAGCTTAATTCGGCCCAACGGAGAATTAGCAGATCAGATCTGCTATGGCAAAACGAGTAAAGGGGAAATCCTCACTCACGCTGGAAGCGCCGGAGCTTCCGAAAAATCAAGTTCCAAAAAAACCACTTCGTCGTCCAAAAAATCCTCTAAAAAAAATGAGGAAAAACCTGCCAAGCACACCTTCAAACGTGACAGTACTTCCTATCGAGGAGAGTTGGTCAATAAAAGTTACGCAGGATGGGTCGTGGGCTTTGATCAAGATGAGCAAGTATTGGTACTCAAGCTAGACGATGAAAAGCTCAAGCCCATTTCCTATGCTCACAGTTTGTTCGATATCGATACGATTAAAGATTTAGCTGATTTGTCCGAGGAGGTTGTGTTGGATGTTTATGAAACCCCTGATGAAGCACACTTGATTTCCATGCACTCCTCGGCACCAGAACAGATCAAAAAACACTCATGGGCTCACCTATTTCCATTTATCCTGATTCCTGTCCTTCTCACAGGACTCATTGCCTACAAAAAATTTGGCCTCAAGTGACTGAAATTGAAATGATTCACCGTTTGCAAAAGTATATACTAGGTATATACCTAGTATATACTTTTGCTTGACAAAAAAATTTGAAAGAATAAAATCAAATGACTGATTGATAACTTGTTTATTGTAATGGGTCAGCCTTCAATTAACGTATTGTTTTTAAGCCAGAGGCCTGAGGCACCTGATGAAGGTGACCTCAAGACTATCAGAGGATACTTGCACGGAGTCCTGATGAGAATTGCATCTGTGGCAGCTTCGAGTGAAGATATGAGTGAAATTCGAAATGGCGTCGATAACTTTGTACACTCAGGCATGACAACTGCCAGGCAAAGAGGTCACTATGTGCAGACCGGTAATGATGGCCGCTGGGAATACATAACTCATGATTTAGAAGGGGTTGATGTACGCAGACAAGTGATGTGTGTCCTAGAGGTGGCTGCACAACTTTTACATACAGCTGGCTCCTTTGTTCCCGCTCTATCTGGTCAGGACAAGAATGCTATTAAGCGCTTGGCAGGAGAAATTCGACGGCAGTCATCAGGTTCCAATGCACATGCAACTGCTTAAAAGTCAAAACTCCCCCTTTATTCTCTCGCCAAAAACCATTACCATGGTGGGTGGTATTTTTCACCACGTCCATGACCTACCTACTCCTCATCCTCGGTTTTGTTTTGCTCATTAAAGGGGCAGACTTTTTGGTGGACGGAGCCAGTTCCATTGCCAAGCGAGTAGGAATTTCGGATCTCATCATTGGGCTAACTATTGTTTCATTTGGAACCTCAGCGCCCGAACTGGTGGTCAACCTCATTTCCAGCTTACAGGGAGAAGGGGATATCGCCGTGGGGAGTATTGTGGGGAGTAACATTTCTAACATCCTGCTCATTTTAGGGATTTCAGCCATGATTTATCCCCTCAAAATCAAAAGTCAGACCACGTGGAAGGAGATCCCACTCAACCTTTTAGCCGCCATCGTCTTATTCCTTGTTGCCAACGATCAATTGATCGATGGAGCTGAAACCTCGCTCTTGACCCGTATTGATGGACTAGTACTCATCTCCTTTTTCACTATTTTTATCTACTACACCATCCATATTGCTCGCTCGGAGCGAGAATTAACGGAGCAAACTCATTCTCGTCCCATCTGGCTGGCTCTAGTCATGACGGCAGTTGGAATTGTAGGGCTCACCTACGGAGGGCGTTGGGTAGTCAATAGCTCAATTGAAATTGCCTCCTCGCTCGGATTGAGTGAGGCGCTCATTGGTTTAACTGTTGTCGCCCTAGGAACTTCATTACCAGAACTCGCCACCTCAGCTGTAGCCGCTTACAAAAGGAATACCGACATCGCCGTGGGAAATGTCGTGGGCTCCAACATCTTCAATATCTTTTGGGTCCTTGGCTTCAGCTCAAGTATCAATGACATCAATTTTTCCCCAAGCATCAACACCGACATCCTTATCTTCGTTGGGGCGACCATTTTACTCTTTTTCTTCTCATTCACAGGAGGTCACCACCGAGTCACCAAACAAGAGGGTTTCATGATGCTTTTTGCCTACGTTGGCTACATCGTCTTTTTAGT
The DNA here is from genome assembly GCA_030427295.1 of bacterium. Taxonomy (GTDB): domain Bacteria; phylum Patescibacteriota; class Gracilibacteria; order UM-FILTER-43-11; family UM-FILTER-43-11; genus JAUHWS01. Next base: position 27,199 of record JAUHWS010000001.1, read on the forward strand.
ATTGCGAGGATAACTTTCAAAACAAATGAAATCGATCTTTAAACACCTCATTCAATTTTTGCTGGGATTTAAAGCACATCGTTTCCTTAAAAAAAATCGTATCCAAGTCATTGCCATCACAGGCAGTGTGGGGAAAACCAGTACCAAAGAAGCCATTTACACGGTCTTGAAGGATCGATTCTCCGTGATGCGAAGCCGCAAGAGTTTTAACACGCCCATCGGCATGAGTCTAGCCATTCTAGGTGAGGAAGAGTCCGGTTTTTCATCTACAAAAGCCTGGGTCAAAATCTTATGGCGGGTGTTTGTAAAGAAAGGGGAAATTCCTCAAAAGATCATTCTCGAAATGGGGGCCGACAAACCCGGAGATATCAAGGCGCTCATGCGCATTGCTCCACCTCATATTTCCATCGTCACAGCAGTTAAACCGGTTCATTTGGCAGAGGGACAATTCAAAGACATCGATGATATTGCCAAAGAGAAAGGTCGACTCGTCAACGATCTCCCTCGATTTGGTTTGGCCATTTTAAACCAAGATGACCCCCGTGTCAGTCAAATGAAAACCGTCGCCAAAAAGCTGACCTACGGCATTGATAGATCGTCAGATTTACAAGCCTCCGAAATCAAAATGACCCCCAAAAAAATCCATTTTGAAGTGCTCTATAAAGGAGAATCAGCCCGTTGTGAACTACCAGTGGTGGGCGCCTATCATATCTATGTGGCGCTCCCTGCCATTGCGGTGGGCATTTCGATGGGCATGAGTTTAGCCGAATCGTGTAAGACATTGGCTCATTTTCATCTCCCTTCAGGGCGCATGAACCCGATTGAAGGCCTTAATGGGGCGCACATTTTGGATGGTTCCTATAATGCCAGCCCCTCCACCATGAAAGCGGCACTACAGATGTTAGAAGAGCTCAAAGCTCCTCGAAAAATAGCAGCCTTAGGGACCATGAATGAGTTAGGAAAACAATCCTTCGACGCCCACATTGAAGTGGGAAAAATGGCAGGAGCGATTGCAGATCTAATCATTGCCGTAGGGCCAGAAGCCCAAAATCTCAAGCAGGGTGCCGTGGTCGCAGGGATGAATGCTGAGTCTATTTTTACCTTTGACGATTCAAAAGAAGCAGGAGACTTACTCGCCAAAAAACTTCAAGAAGGGGACCTGGTTCTAGTGAAGGGGTCTCAAAATAAAGTACGCATGGAACGTTTAGTCAAACAAATCATGAAGGACCCCAAGCGCGCCCCCGAACTCCTCTGCCGACAAGGAAAAGCCTGGACTGAACGGTGAAGTATATACTCATCCTCTCCCCAACTATATACCTAAGTCTTAAATTTCCAATTCACACCAATTCATTCCAATTCACCCCAAACAAATTTTAAAGTCTAATTCTTAATTTCTAAATTGGTTTGAATTTGCTTTATTTAAGCTATCTTTATTCCAAATAATGTTTAAAAATTAGACATTCGGAATTCGGTTTTATTTGGAAATTGTGACATTGGAAATTGGTCATTGAGAAAAAGTATATACCCACCCTCACAAAAAGTATATACCTAAGTATATGGTTGTCATTCCCCCGCCACGGCGGGGGAATCGTCCAAATTCAGAAAAACTAAATACAGGTCACCCTCGGACTCACGTTCAGCAACTCAGACCTTCCTCACCACCAAATAAACCACCGTGATGAAACCTACCGAGATCAAGATCCAAAAAAACGGCTGATCCTTAATAGGGCTTGGATAGCCTTCCATCGAATACCCCTCCCCCAAGGCTTGTAAATCCTCTTCAGCATCGGTCAAAAGCATGGTGCGGCTACACAAATTGACCGCAAATTCCCCACTGTATTCTCCCGCGTAAATCAAGTATTCCTCACCGTCTACGAAGGGATACCCACAAGCCGCTGAATCAGAAGCGGTGGTAAACGTCACGGTTGGGCCCATTTCACCTTGCCACACCTCGTATACCTCAAAATTCACTTCAATGCGCTCCTCTTTAAAGCGAGTTTCCTTCACTTGCCCAGAGAAAACCGCGTTAGACTTCCCCATCTCCTCTAAAGCCGATCCTGGCTGAAGGCACGAGCAGGCATGCGCTTGAGGCAAATAAAAGCCGAAGGAAAAAATAAACAGGGCAATGGTGGCAAAAAAGCGCTTTTTCATAAGATTATTTTGGTCAATTTTAAGTCAAATTTATTTTTTAGAAGCCATCTTTTCCAGTCCAATAATAAAGAGGGCTCCGACGATCATCAGGGCAATGCTCCACACCACCTCTACATTAAATTGCTGAGGCAAAAACCACTCATAACCCACCACTTTTTCACGGCCGTTAAAATTTTCGAAAAGCGCCTCTTTCCAGGGCCACAAAATACTCAGTGACCCCAAAATAAAACCTGTCAAAAGACTGATGATCGGATCCTTGTAGCTTTTTAAGGCCCAGGCCAGCAATCGAGAGAAAGCTAAAATGCCAAACACGGCCCCCAAGCCCACGGGCACCAAAATACGCATGTCCATATTCTGGACCCCCTCAATCATGATCAATTGGTAGTTTCCCATCAAAATCAAAACAAAAGAGCCTGAAAGTCCCGGCAGGATCATGCTCATGATGGCCACCATCCCACATAAAAATAAGTAACCCATACTACTATTGGCCGCGGCGGGTTCGATCAAAGTACTCAAGCTCAAAGCAATCAACGCTCCCACAATAAAAAACCCAATCACCAAAGCGGTCCAGCGTTTGACTGTTTTTCCCACAAAATAAACAGAGGCAGCAATCAATCCAAAAAAGAAAGCCCACACAAAAACAGGATAACTCTCCAGTAGAGGTTCCAAAACAAAGGTTAAACTATAAATGCCCGTCAAGGCTCCCACAAGCACTGTCAGCAAAAAAAGCAGGTCAGTATGTTTAGCAAAGGCTTTAAATCGACCCGAAAAGAACAGTTTCAAAGCTTCTAAATCAAAAGATTTGATCGAATGGATCAAGCGTTCAAACAGATTGGTCAGTAAGGCAATCGTCCCTCCGGATACGCCAGGCACGATGTTGGCTGCCCCAATGCCCAAACCTTTTAAAAATACAATCAATGTCGATCTCATGGGAATGAATTATCTGGTTGCCGTTTAAGGTCAGCCAACGTAAAATAGTAACACGTTTTAATGAACTCAAATACAGGCCGTCCCTATTTTAGCAGGGGTCCTCGTCGTTAGCTACGGTTTTGCGTGGACGGCCAACAGAATTTTCTCTTTTTAACACACCCAGCATGCACGCTCATCGTTTTTTAGTCACCGGAGGACAGATTTTAAGCGGTTCAGTCAAAGTCAGTGGTTCCAAAAATGCCGCCTTACCCATCATCGCCGCAGCACTTTTAACTGACGAAGAAGTCATTCTCAGTAATGTCCCCAATATCGCGGACATCGAGGTCTTTTCAGGCATTCTCGATGTCCTCGGGGTTGAAAATCATTTTGATGGAGGCATATTTAAAATTAAAGCAAGCACTGTCAAAGCCATCGAAATCAAACACGAGTTGGTCAGTAAACTCCGTGGATCCAGCCTGATGATGGGCCCTCTTCTAGCTCGAAATGGAGAAGTGCGCTTGGCTTATCCCGGAGGATGTGTCTTGGGAAAACGTCCCATGAACGCCCATTTGGAAGCTTTGGAGGCTCTTGGGGCCCATGTGGTGGAACAAGATGAAGTCCTCCATCTCAAGGCCAATAAACTTATTGGATCGGATTTTACCATGACCGAAGCCAGTGTGACCGCGACTGAAAATGCCATCATGGCTGCGGTGCTGGCAGAAGGGGAAACCACCATTCGACTCGCTGCCTCTGAGCCTCACGTCCAAGACCTCTGCCACTTCCTCAATGCCATGGGGGCTCAAATTGAAGGCATTGGCAATCACACCCTCCACATCAAAGGAGTTGAAAAGTTGCACGGCACAGAATATCGCGTCACCTCTGACTACCTCGAAGCCGGCACGCTCGTTTTGGCAGCTGCTATCACAGGGGGGACCGTTGAAGTGCAAGACATCGTCCCTCACCACCTGGACATCTTCTGGCAAAAATTGCGCGAGGTGGGCGTTCAGTTTGAACTTTCTGAAAATGCCGTCAAAGTCTTTCCCTCTAAAAATCTCAAAGCCATCAAGCTTCAAACCGCTATTTTCCCGAGTTTTCCCACCGACTTACAAGCGCCCTTTGCCGCGCTCCTCACTCAGGCTGAAGGCACCAGTACCGTTTTTGAAACCTTGTTTGATGGACGCCTTCAATACCTCTACGAACTTGAAAAAATGGGGCTCCAACCTAAAATTCTCAACCCCTACCAAGCCGAAATCACCGGTCCGGTTCAGCTCAAAGGTGCTTCGGTAGCCAGTTGTGACATTCGGGCTGGGGCTGGAGTCGTCTTAGCCGCCCTCGCCGCCGAAGGAGAAACGGAAATCACTAGCATTTACTACATCGATCGCGGTTATGATAAAATAGACGAGAAATTAAACCGCTTGGGCGCTAAAATCAAGCGGATTAAATAATTTTTTTAACCCTCTTAACATGCTCGACAAAATTAAAAACCGTCAGTCAAGCATCACGACCAAAATTGTGGTGATTGGTGTTTTAGTGGTAGCCTTAATGATTCCCGCAGTCTTCATTCAAGGGCTCGTGTCCGAACGCAAGTCTCGCCAAGCCGAAGCCATGATGGACGTGAGTCAAAAATGGGGCACCTATCAAGTGGTTGAAGGCCCTGTGATCACCGTGCCCTATGCCCGATTCCCCATTACCGAAGACAATGCGGCCAATCAACTCCTTGGAACCGTCCACATCCTTCCCGATGAGCTAAGTGTCAACGGAGAAGTTCTTCCCGAAATCCGCTCTCGAGGCATTTTCGATGTGCCACTTTACACCACAGACCTCAACGTCTCAGGAACTTTTTCAAAAAACACCTCAGAATTCCCCGTGCCCGAGGAGCAGATTTTGTGGGACCAGGCTAAAATTTCCATGGGAATTTCTGATATCCGAGGGTTGCGTGAGCAAGTTGAAATGGATTTTGATGGCAATAAAGTCACTCTCGAATCAGGCATGACTGAAAAACAGCTATTCGATTCGGGTGTGGGCGTTGACCTTTCTTCATTTGGAAAGAAAAGCACTCACGAATTTTCAATCGACCTTATGTTGAACGGAAGTGAAATGCTCGACTTCGTTCCGATGGGAAAAGAGAGTAAGGTTACCCTCAATTCTGCGTGGCAAGACCCTAGTTTTGATGGCTCCTTTTTGCCCACCGAACACGAAATTACTGAAGATGGCTTCAAGGCCAGCTGGTCTATTTTGGATGTGAATCGTAACTATCCTCAAGTGTGGATCGACGAAACCTATCCAACTCACGAGTCCCAGTTCGGCGTGAAATTATTCATGCCAGTGGATCATTATCAACAAACAACTCGCTCAGTTAAATATGCAATTTTGTTCATCGTTCTCACTTTCTTAGCTTTCTTTTTAGTCGAGGTGCTCAATCGCTACCGCATTCACCCGATTCAATACCTGTTGGTTGGATTTGCCATCGTCCTATTCTATCTTCTCCTCCTTTCACTCTCCGAACATCTAGGCTTCCAAACCGCTTACCTAGTCGCTTCAGTTGCTACTGTAGGGATGGTCAGTCTCTATGCCGGTAGTATGCTCCACATCCGACGCCTGGGCTACCTGATTGGCTTATTTTTAGCCGTGCTTTATGTTTTCCTTTACTTCCTGCTTCAGATGGAAGACCTGGCTCTGGTTCTAGGTAGTGTAGGGCTCTTCATCATCCTTGGCTTGGTCATGTTCCTGACCCGCAACATCGATTGGTATGCCATGAAGAGCGGAGAATAATCTGTCTCAATCACCAAAAAACTGGAGTTCTACTTTTGTCAGAGCTCCAGTTTTTAAATAGCTCAATAGACTTCGTCGTGTGAACCAATGTTAAGCAGCCAAATTCCATCTTTTTTTCGTCGAAAAATAACTCTTAGGTCGTAAGTCAGTGAAAAAGCATAACGGTCTTTCATATCACCCTTTAATTTGTGTATTTTTAAAGATTCTGATTGAAATTCAAGGTGAGATAAAAGCGCAATGGCGTTTAACAATAGTGAGATGACTGAAGGTCTTTTCTTAATTAGCTTCTGAAAATTTCGATCAAATTGCTTACTGATTTTTATGACAATCCTCATTTGCTTCAATTATTGTTTCAAAATGTTTTTCTAATGCTTCTATGCTATTAAAAGAGCCCGCAACTTTCCCTCGTTCCATGTCACGTTCAGCTTCCAAAGTTTCTTGTACAAACAATTCGTGCTTCAAATCCTTGATCATCTCATGGAGTCGATTGAGCTCGTTAATATCGATCATGGCGACGTCAAATTCCGAATGAGTTAAAACAGGCACGACCTTCTCTTTTTTAACCCGTTCTAAAAGCGATTTAGGATCCCGCCGCATGTCGGTAACGGTGGCAGGTTGGACAATATAAGTCATTTTGCGATATTTATTGCTAATATTTGTATTATATATGATGCTATATTTAATGTCAAATTTAGTGCTATTTTTAAGTTATCCTAGTTCAATAGCTCAAAAACTAAGCAGTTCCTCTATTTGTAGTGAAATGACAGTTAGAGCCAACTACACAATGTCATTCCACACCGAAGCGAAGCGGAAAGCGTGGAATCGTCCATAAGCTAAAGCACTCAATACCAATTCTCTGACAGATCCTTCCACTCAGGATTATTTTTTTCAATCAAATCCGTTTTCCATTTCCGTTTATACCGCTTGAATTGTTTTTCTCTTCGAATGGCTTCGGATACATCGTTCGTTTCCTCAAAATACACCAACCTGTTGATGCTGTATTTAGCAGTGAAACCATTGGGGTTTAATTTTTCCTTATGCTGACTCTAGCTAAAAGATTATTGGTGACTCCAACGTAGATGGTTTTATGCTCATTGGCCAAGATGTAGGTGTAGTAAGTTTTTTCCTTCATTTGGTACAGGAAAAGTATTGAGTAAGGATGAATTATAGTCATTGGACGATTCCATGGTCAAGCCATGGAATGACAATCAAAAATTTAAGCTCAAAAATAAAAATAATTACAAATGTCATTCCACACCGGAGCAAAGCGGAGAGCGTGGAATCGTCCCAATACAAATTTCCTAACCCTTTGCTTGCACCCACCCTTCTGCTATCATGTTTTCCGACTAACTTGATCGACATGCAATCCAAAATTGAATCCCTCAAAAAAGACACCCTCACGGCTTTAGAAAAGGCTAAAACCGAAGACGAGGTACGCGAGCTCGAGATCAAATATTTAGGTCGAAAAGGGCCGTTCAGCGATCTGATGCGTGGACTCAAAGACCTCTCCGATGAGGAAAAGCGAACCGTAGGAAAGTTAGCCAACATGGTGAAAAAAGAATTAGAGCTCGCGGTCCAACAAAAATACGCTGCCCTCGAAACTGCTGCCATGGATGAAATTGTCGAAACGGAGTGGCTCGATGTCACGGTGCCAGGCAAAAAACCCCAAATGGGACACCGGCACCTCATCTCCAAATTTATCGACGACCTCGAAGTCATTTTTGGACGCATGGGCTTTTCCGTCGCCGAAGGCCCTGACATCGAAACCGAACACTTCAACTTCGATCAGCTCAACATGCCCGACGACCATCCCGCCCGGGACATGCAAGATACCTTCTGGCTCAAAAATTTAGACAAATCCGTCCTCCGCACCCAAACCTCCCCCGTCCAGATCCGCTATATGGAGGCGCATAACCCCCCCCTTCGCATCATCAGCATGGGAAAAACCTTTCGTAAAGACAGCGATGCCACCCATTCCCCCATGTTCCATCAATGTGAAGGCTTGATGGTCGGCGAAAACATTTCCATCGCTAATCTAAAAGGTGTGATGACCGCCTTTCTTCAGCAAGTATTTGAAGACGATTCCATTAAAACCCGTTTTCGCACCAGTTATTTTCCCTTCGTCGAACCCGGGCTCGAAGTCGACTGCACCTGCCCCATCTGCCATGGTGAAGGTCGTCTCCCGGATCACTCGCCTTGCCGACTCTGCAAACAATGTGGCTGGCTCGAGATTGGCGGAGCAGGGATGGTTCATCCAAAAGTCCTTGAAAATGTGGGCTATGATCCTCAAAAATTTACCGGTTTTGCCTTTGGAATGGGGCTCGATCGCATGGTGATGATCAAATACCGAGTCAATCACCTCCGCCTCCTGTTTGAAAATGATTTGAGATTCATTGAACAATTCTAATTCGAATGGTTTACGGATTGCTGCGAATCGCTAACGGATCGTTTAACGAATAGATTGTCACTCTGAATGCAAACCATTCGTAAGCCATTCGTAAAACAACTCGTTAAACCATGCGTGGAACAATCCGAAATGAAAAATCACTACCAAACCCTCGGCCTCACTCCACAAGCCTCGCACGAGGAGATTAAAAAAGCGTATTTTGACTTAGCCAAGAAATACCATCCCGATGCCGGAGATGCCGCTGAAGTCCGAAAATTCCACGAGCTCACCGAAGCGTACAAAACCCTGACTGACAAAGAGCTCAGGCAGGCGTATGATCTCAGTTTAAAATCGGGTCTCGAGCAAATTGACCATGTGGAGGAAGAGCTCACCCAAAAAAACCCCGCTGATCCTCTTTTTTCAAAGCAAAAACGCGAATCTTATCGTGATGAAGAACTCCGTGAATTTCATCAAAACCGTTTCAAAAAAGCAGTCTTTCGGGTCATCTTGCTTTCCATCATCTTCTCCCTACTCGGTGCCTTTTTCGGAATCTTACTCGAACATCCCACCCTCATCACGGGAACAGCCGGCTTGTTGATTGGGCTCAGCTTATCCATCCGCAAAAATTTTGACCTCAGCTCCTTTTTCCCATCCGCAAAACAACAAAAAAAACTCAAGCTCCTCCTTTGGTTTGCCATGACGGTAGGGATTTTATACTTTGTCGGTTTGATTTTATTTAGTATTCTATCAAGTGGATAAGCCCTCGGATATTTTCTAACATCCAGAATCATGACCTCATTTTTCAAAAAAATCTCACTGCTAATTTCTGTAACCCTTTTTCCAACGATGGCTAATGCTCATTTGATTGGGGGCCACAGTCATGTGACAGAGGCCACCCACTCAGCGCTTGGGCTGGAGCACTTCTTTTTAGCCGGAGTGGTTGGATTCATCCTATACAGCATCATTAAAAAATTAAGTTAAATTCATGACAAAAGTTTTTATTGGTTCCGATCACGTTGGATTCGAACTCAAAGAAAAGCTCATTGTTTATTTGCAGGAACTCGGTTACGACGTCGAAGACAAAGGAGCTTTTGATTACGACAAGGCGGATGATTATCCCGACTTCATCCTTCCCGTGGCGCGTGCTGTGGCTGAAAATCCCGATGAACATCGCGGCATTGTCATGGGAGGTTCTGGTCAAGGAGAGGCCATGGCAGCCAACGCGGTTAAAGGCGTTCGGGCCGCTCTCTTCTATGCCCCCGCCTTGCCCGAAGCAGCGGTCGATGTGAGCGGTCGTCAAAGCGAAGACCCCTTCGAAATGATTCGCCTCACGCGCGAGCACAACAACGCCAACGTCCTCTCTCTCGGGGTCCGATTCCTGACGGAAGAAGAAGCTAAAAAAGCCGTCAAACTTTGGCTCGAAGCCCCATTTACGGAAGAAGAACGACATGTGCGCCGAATTGATAAATTTAAGGAGGTTTCTTAAAAGTGGTTAGGGGTCAGTGGCTAGCGAGTGGATTTCTTTTGTGCTAAAATTGAAGCAATTAATATAGCCGTTCTCATGAATTCAATCGTTCAAAACAAAGACGATTTGTTGGCTCGTTTACTCGAAAAAAGAGCAGAAATTGAAAAGCATGGCATCAGGCGCTTGGGCCTCTTTGGCTCCTTTATGAAAAACCAGGTCACTCAAGCAAGTGACGTTGATTTTTTAGTGGAATTTCACACAGGGAAAAAAAATTATCAAAATTTTATCGAGTTGGCCGAGTTCCTAGAATCCCTTTGTCAACGAAGGGTAGAGCTTGTCACCCCAGAATCACTCAGCCCCTACCTTGCCGACAGTATTAACTCCGAAGTCGAATATATCCTTGGATCCGATTAAATATCTGCAACATATCTTGGACGAAATCCTTTATTTAGAAAAGGCTTCTAAAGATTTGAGCTATGAGAATTTTTTAAAGGATGAGAATTTAATAAGGGCGTTCGCAAGAAGTCTTGAAATCATAGGTGAAGCCAGCAAAAAAATCCCAGATGAATTTAAGCAGAATCATGAAGAAATTGAGTGGAAATCCATGGCTGGGATGAGAGATAGGCTCATTCATGATTATTTTGGAGTGGATTTTGAGTTGGTGTGGGATGTGATTAAAAATCATCTGCCCGCCTTGAAGTTAAAATTGGAAAAATTGATGAATTAAATCGAATGTCATTCTCGTTTCGCAAAAAGCTAACCACTGATCACTAGCCACTATCCACTATGCAATTAAAAATCACCCCCTCCATCCTCGGCATCGACTATGGTCGGATGAATGAACATCTAGCCGAACTCGCGCCGCATTCCGACATGTTTCATGTGGATGTGATGGATGGCAATTTTGTCCCAAATCTGACGATCGGGGCGCCTGTGGTGGCTTGTATCAAAACCGAGGTACCGCTCGACTGCCATTTGATGATCCGCAATCCACACCGTTACATCGAGGATTTTGCCAAGGCCGGGGCGGCCTCGATCACCATCCATGCCGAGGCCAGTTTGCATCTGGCTCCCGATGTAGAAAAAATCAAAAAAGCCGGTTGTAAGGCCTGCGTAGCCATCAGCCCGGACACCCCGGTTGAAAAAATCTCAGCCGTCTTGCCCATGCTCGACATGGTGCTGGTCATGTCCGTGGTTCCCGGTTTTGGAGGCCAAGCCTTCATTCCCGAAGTCCTCGACAAGGTCCGTTGGATCCGCGAACACTACCCCGAACTCGACATTCAAATCGACGGAGGCATCAACGACAAAACCGCCCCGCTAGCCATCGAAGCCGGCGCCAACGTCCTCGTCGCAGGGTCCTACATCCTCAAATCTGAGGATTATGGGAAGGCGGTGGAGAGCCTAAAAAAATAATGTAAATCAAAATGAACCTGAAGAAAATTTTTTTTGGAGAACCTGAAACACCAAGTTATATTCTTCATGTGGCAGTTAGTCCGCTTTTTTTAAAGAATGCCAAAGCTGAATGGACTCATTTAAGAGTTTTTAAACTTAAAAAAGAAGGTTTAGAAATAAATTGGGATCCAAAAAGAAAGGATTTTGGCCAAATACTTCTTGATGATCGCTATGAAGAAAAGAGCTATGAAATAAGTTTATCAGGAAAATCAGTGACTTTTATTGATAAACGGGTAAAAAATAGCGAAAAATATTATACAGTTTTTTATTCTGACTTTATTGACTTTATTGTTCGTAGTTATCAAAAAGGGAAGTTGTCAGTTGAAATTAAAGACTTTTTAAAATTTGCAGAATCTACATATGATAAAAAATATTTTGAAGCTAACTATAATTTAAAAAAAGAATATGAAGAGCTCTACTCCATTAACTATCTTGCTAAAATGAAAATGGAGGGTAGTGGCTACAGAGATTCAAATTCAATTAGGCTAATAATGCAAGACATCTTTGAAATTAGTATCGCAACATACAACATAATTTAGCTAGAACCAAAGTTGATCTATTAGATTTTTCAAGTTGAGACATGCTCTTTGGTAGAACGTGTCTGTTCCTCGGTAAGTTCAGACTCCAGCCCTCCTCTTGATTATTTTATAAATGCACTCTATTTTGTACACAAATAAGTACATTTTAACGTACCTAATCATGCTACCCATCATCGTCTCACCCACCACATTCCGTCGAAAACTAGCTCACTACCTCGATCTTGCCGCCCATCAAATCGTCGTCGTGACCGATAAAGAATCCAACAAAGTCATCCTAGACGAAAGGGAATACAATCGCTTGTGTCGCCTCAGTCAAAGCCATCCTCAAACCCTCAAACGCCGAAAATATCCGCGCTCCCGCCTACTAGCCGGACGACGAGGAAAGCTTAAATCATAAAGCATGAAAAAATGGACCGTTCACATATGGGACGAAGGAAAATATGTTGACCTCTGGACGCTCAATCACACTCTAGCCGGCTCACTGCCTGCAGGTGTCATCTTTTTTCTAGACATGCCCTACAGCTATGGATTCCTATTCACGGTCATAGTGGCACTAGCTTGGGAAGTCATCGAATTGACACTCGGCATTCGTGAACAAGCTTGGAATAAATTTTTTGATGTCATCACAGCCATTCTTGGTTTCATAGGAACCTATGAGCTCATGGCAAAAAATGTCCTCAACAACAAAATTCTCTTCATCATACTCCTAGCAATTTACGTCATTTTAGAGCTGTGGGGATACTTAACAGTCAAGTGGCGGCATCAGAAAGAAAGTTAGCATTAAGTCTTTTATAAAATAGAAACCAGACGCAAGTATTTCCTTTTTTGAAATATGGTTTTTTGCATCTCCACACAGGCTATGAAAGTAATCTTGACATAATTAATAAAATAATTTATTTTAATTTTCACATAATAATTGAATAACGCATTGATCATGGAAGAAGAAGGGCTTCAACAAATCGGCGGACCAGAAAAAACTCAAAACCCTGAAGCTAGAACGGCTGAAGAAATTCGGGCGGAGATAGACGTGCTACTCGATAAATATCGAGAGGCTTTTGAAAGAGGGGGTATTGTTGATCAGCCTAGTATTCATGATCTGGGGCCCAATGATTTCAGAAGTCAACCATTTGGAGAATCCGGAACCGGTTATGTGATTGCAAGTGATCTGAGGCGACGGGGGTTGATAGAGGTTCCGTTCGCCGGGAGCTTAATGATTTCACAGGACACATTGTGGCAAATTCGTGAATTATTGGGTCAACCGCTCATGGACCGAGGTCGCCTACAAATTATTTTAAGTGCATTGGAAGAACATGAAGCTGTTGACGAAGACACCTTCAGTCAAATGGACATGGACCTTTTGCGCCGAGCTTTAATTAAATTTGGGAATATCGGCTATACCCCTCAGCTCTACCATGCTACAACCGGTAAATTTCTAGGAAGGCGACATTTTACTGGAGAGCGTCGCAAAGAAATCGCTGATGCGGTAGAGTTCACTGTTTTTGGCAAAGTTCGTCGTGCTTTATTTGAAAAAGGTTACGTCGATCGTGGGTCTTTAATGACAGTTGACATGAAAGAGTTTTGCCAAGAGCAATTTGAAGGGTTTGGGAGTGGGTACATGTTAATTAAGTCAATGGCAGAAGCAAATTTAATTACTGTCAATAAGGATGAAAAAAGTGGAATGCTGATTATAAATCGAAATATCTTTGCACAGATTGTTGATCGATTCGATCTTCCCAAGCTAAATAAAAGGCGGCGAATTGAGTTTTTTGCAGCCCTCGAGGAACACGGTACAACCAGCCGAATCGCACTCCGAAAATTAAGTCGTCAATTTGAAGAGGGTTCTATTGAGCTGGGAGGATTCGAATCGGGTAAAGATTTTTATTGGAAATTAACAGGAAGACGATCTCCAGAAGGATACATTGCCTACCAGCACATGGATGAAATGGCTGACATCATGGGATTTGATTTAGTTGAAGATGCAAAAAAAGCGTTTCGCGAAAAAGGAATTCGTAGCCAATCAGAGGTTTTGGCCATGAAAGTGAAAGAATTTTCCCGCATGGATTTCGGTAAGTACGGAACTGGGTATGAAATTGTTAAATCTTTAGCTGATGAAGGATTACTCCAGGTTGAGCGAAGGGATGGCAGTAAAGTGAGGGTCAAAAAGCCTGTATTAAAACAATTGTGTAAGCTATTAGAACTGCCACTTATTAGCAAAAAAGAGCATGCCAAAATAAGTCATGCATTGGAAACAAAAAGAGTTGTGGACAGAGAAAGCTTAAAAGCCTTAAAAATTGATGAATTAAGAAGGGGGGGAATAAAATTTGGAGAACTTGGAACCATTCGAGCTATTTACAAAGCTATTTTTGGTGAATCAATAAAAGGTAGGCTTCAACCAAGTCACTTGGACCAAATCGCCGATGTTATTTTCGACGGCAAAATTCCAGAAGGAGCATTGGAAAGTTAGATCGCTTTCCAGACAAAACCTTGCAACTTCAAGTTCCTTTAGATAAAATGACCAAGCTCCTTTTTTCAAAACCGCATTCCTAGAAAAAAGGGGTCCCCATGAAATGCGAAATGAATCCCGAACAAAGTGAGGGATGAATGAATTTCGTGGGGAGGAGGAGTTCACAAAAGTTGAAGCAAATGCTGAGCAAGCAGATGCGTAAACTGAAGTGAAGCGACGACGAGCGCCAGTAGCTCAGGGGATTAGAGCGTCCGGTTGCGGTCCGGGAGGTCGCAGGTTCGATTCCTGCCTGGCGCACCATCGCAAAATAATGCTTCAGCTTGCACATGAGTCTCATTCTAAGCCTCCTGTTTCAGCTTATGTACCATTTTGCTCTTTCCCATGAAATATGCCTTCGACTTCGCATTTTATGGGGACCTCTGACTAATCGCTAATCGCTAATCGCTAATCGCTAATCACTAATCGCTAATCACTAATCGCTAATCACTAATCACTAATCGCTAATCACTAATCGCTCTTTAAAAATCATTGATATTTCCGCAAAGCCGAAAACGCACACCAGCCGAACAAAGAATTCCCCTTCCTCTCCCGCCCGCTTTACACTACAATACAGCCATGATCAGCTTTCAAAATGTCAGCAAAAAATTCGGGTCGCATTTAGTGCTCGACGACATCACGTTTTACATCGATAAGAACGAATTCGTCATCCTAACTGGTTCCTCTGGGGCCGGGAAGTCCACCGTGATCGCGCTCCTCATTGGAGCTGAAAAACCCACCCATGGGGTCATCGAAGTCGACGACATGCACATCAGCGACATGGACACCTCCACCCTACAACTCCTGCGCCGAAAAATCGGAGTGGTTTATCAAGATTACAAACTCCTCGATAAAAAAACCGTTTTCGAAAACGTCGCGTTTGCCATGGAGGTCTGCAACGAAGACGATGATAAAATCAAGGAACGCGTCCCCGAAGTGCTCGAAAAAGTCGGACTACTTCATTTTCAGGATAAATTTCCCGACGAACTTTCTGGAGGGGAAAAACAACGCCTTTCCATCGCCCGAGCCCTCGTGCACAACCCCTACCTCATCATCGCCGATGAACCCACGGGGAACCTGGACGAAGAAAATGTTCGAGGGATCATCCACCTCCTTCAAAAACTCCACAAAGAAGGCGCCACCGTGCTCCTGACCACCCACGATCCCAAAGTTAAAGAACTCGTCAAAGGCCGGATGTTAACGTTGGAGAAAGGGAAAATTAACTGATGAAGCGACTAGCGAGTAGCGACGAGCGATTAGCTAAAATAGATCTTAGAATAGAGCTAAACACTACACGCCAATCGCTAAACGCTCTAAAAATTCGTAATTCGTAATTTGTAACTCGTAATTAAAAAGATGACCACCTACAAAGAATCCGGCGTTGATGTTGATTTGGGCGATCGTTGTTCCAAAATCGCCTACCAGGCGGCCAAAAATACCTTCTCGGGTCGAACTGGAATGATTGGTCAGGCCGTCACCGATGAAGGAGGATTTGCCGGACTTTTGGACATGGGCGATTTTTATTTGGTCCAGAATGACGATGGCGTGGGAACCAAAATCGAAGTGGCTGAAAAAATGAAGCAATTCGACACGCTGGGTTACGACCTGATCGCCATGGTGGCCGATGACGCAATTTGCCTGGGCGCTGAAACCATCTCCATCACCAACACCCTGGATTCTCCAGGTCTGGATGAGCCAATGATCAAAGGTCTCATGGAAGGGCTAGAAAAAGCCGCCCTAGAACAAAAAATCGTCATTCCTGGGGGTGAACTCGCTGAGCTTGGCGGGGCCCTCAACGGCAACGTATGGAATGCTACCGCCGTGGGCATCCTCAAAAAAGATCGCGTGATTACAGGTTCGGATATCCAAGTGGGGGATGCGATTTTAGGCTTCAAATCCAAGGGCGTTCGTTCCAATGGATTGTCACTGGCGAGACACATCCTCCACAAAAACTTTGGAGACAATTGGGTCGACGAACCCTACAACGACCAAGAAACATGGGGGCAAGTCGTTCTCACTCCCTCCAAAATCTACAGCCGCGCTCTACTCAATATCATCGGCACCTTCGACGAACCCAAAGCCCACTTCATCAAAGGCCTGGTTCACAACACAGGCGGAGGCATCAAGGGCAACTTACCTCGACTTCTCAAAAAACAGGACTTCGGAGCCACGCTGGACCACCTGATTCAACCACACCCTTTCATGCTCAAATTGATGGAATTGGGCAGTGTTTCCTTTGAAGAAGCTTACAAAACCTGGAACATGGGTGTCGGCATGATGGCCGTTTGCCACCAGGATAAGGCCGATGAGCTCATCGCTCAACTCCGCGAAAATAACATCGACGCTCAGATCATTGGAGACGTGACTGATACAGGAAACATTGAATTCGTGTATCCCCATTAGACATCAGAAATTAGCCATCAGACATCAAAATGCAGTCTAAAAAAACCCACACCACTCCACTCGACACCCAATGGCTTGCTCAATTCGAACCCCTGGGAGCCTTTCAAGCTCACCAATTTTTTTCAAATGTCAAAGGGGGATTGTCCACGATTAAAAAATCATTTCTTTCAGATGAAATCGAAAACCCCCATTTTGAGTACATAGACATCAATCCCTCCGATTTGGATGAGAAGAAGCAAGCACTCCTGGATCTAAAAAAAGAACTGCTCAAAAGCGAAAAAAATGAGGTGGTTCAATCGGCTTACGAATGGAAAATTGACGAGAAGCTTACTGAGCTCAAACTCCTTCAAGCCGTCTTGCAAAACGACATGGAGACATTTCAGAAAACCAACGAATCACTCTATGGCTCACCCGCTCCCGACTTATTTGCTCACAGTCTCCAAGTCATCCACCATGAAATCCAGGTCGCTCAAAATCCCGATCATGCTGATTTAATGCACGCGGCCACTGATTTAAAAGAGAAGCTCCCACCACTTTCTTCCACCAAAACCGAGATTGCCCTGCCGTCTAAAACACGGATTGAAAGCATCAAAGTTTATGTCCAAAAACAACTCCAGCTTCTTTTAGGCGAAGCGTATGAAAGTCTTCAAGAAGGCATCCAAGCGAAAAAAAATTATTCAAATGTCGAATTAAAAGCTCTTTTTCAAAGCGTTTTAGGGCATCTAAACGCCAATGATTGGACGGTCATTGCTCATGATCATTCGGAACGGGGTGTTTTTAGTATCGATCAAGGCAAAAAAGACATTCACATCCCCGAACGTGTTTACCCTGCCCAACGGGTTCTCGAGCTGGTGGCACACGAAATTGGTGTCCATGTTGTCAGGCGACTTCATGGAGATCGGGCCCCCCTCAAACTTCTAAGTATTGGCCTCGATCGTTACACACGAGGGGACGAAGGCTTGGCAGCCACCTTGGAAGATGCCATCAAACCAGAGCTCCACGATTTTTTTGGTCTCGATCGCTACCTGGCCATCAGTTTAGCACTAGGATTGGATGGTAAAAAAAGAAATTTTAGGCAGGTCTTCGAGATCATGAAATCCTTTCACATTTTTAGGGGATGGCAAGCCAATCTCCCCTCCGAAAAAATTCCCGAACTTGCTCAAGAAAAAGCCTGGATGAATACCTACCGCACGTTCCGAGGCACCAATGGTCAGCAAGCCGGTTTTTGCTACACCAAAGACATGCTTTACCGCGAAGGAAATATTGGCGTTTGGGATCTCCTAGCAAATGTCCCCACGTCTAATGTGGAAGATCACATTGAAACACTCCTCCTCGGAAAATACGATCCCCTCAACTCTCGCCATCAATGGGTGATGGAGCAATTGGGGTGAGAGTGTGCACTTAGGTATATACTTTGGGTTGGGGTGGGTATATACTTTCGCCTCAATTACGAGTTACTAATTACGAATTACGAGTTTATTTTTTGAGCGTATAGCGATCAGCGTATAGCGTTTAGCTTTTTAAAATAAGGTTTTTAGCTAATCGCTACTCGCTATTCGCTAATCGCTTGTTGAAAAATGTATTGAGATGGTGCTCAGCATTTTGAAGAGGGTGAGTATATAGTTGAGGCGAGGATGAGTATATACTCTTGGCACTCTCCTAAAATTATGTTAGCCTAAAGGCACTTTATTAACCTATTTTTTCTTTATGGAAAACCAAGCTTTATTCGACGACATCAAACAAAAAATTGACGAAAAACACATGCTCAACCACCCGTTCTACCAAGTGTGGTCCAAAGGAACCTTGACTAAAGAAGAGTTGGCGGATTACTTGGCTCAATATTTTTATCTCGAAGCAGCCTTCCCACGCTTCATGAGTGGGCTCCATGCGCGCACCCTCGACGCGGACATGCGTCAAAAAATGTTGGACAATCTCGTTCATGAAGAAATGGGTCCCAACAATCACGTCGCACAACTCGTCCATCTCGCGGAAAAAGCCTTCGGGATGACCAAAGAAATGATCATGGAAATTGGCCCCAACGAAAAGACCAAAGCCATCATTAAAGCTTTCGAAGAAGCCACTCAATCGGACGACATTCAAGAAGGATTGGCAGCCATGATCGTTTACAAACAACAAGTTTCTGACGTGGCTCAAACCAAGCTCGACGGACTCAAAGAGCACTACGGGGTCACGGATCAAAAGTCTCTTGAATTCTACGAAACTCATGCCGAAATCAACCGTGACTACCACCAAATGCTCGATCAAGTGTACCAACCCCTTTCTCGCGACAAGGTGCTCAAAAAAACCGAAACCATCCGCGATGCCTTCTGGGGCTTTTTGGATGGCGTGACCACTCCAGAAATTCTAGAACGCTGCGAGATGTAATCATTACTCATCACTGAAAAGAACTTAAAGTCAGCCCTGCCTTAAGTGGATAGGGCTGATTTGACATGTAGATAAATTTATGAAATAATCAATCCCAAAAACATGCTCAATTGATTAAAGAATGATGGATGAACTCCAAAGCAATCCTCTTATAGAGGTAGGTTGGGCAAGTTACGAAGAGTATTTTGGTCGACAAGAACAAGAAGTCGCTGCTTTCAGGGATCACGTCATGACCACTTTGGAGCGGGTTTATGGCGATCAACCAGAACGATTTCGCCAACGACTCCATGAAATCTTAGAATTGGGAATGCAGGTCAAGAACGATTTAATAAAGCGCTACTTCAGGGTGGCCTGCTTAGCAGAAGGGGAGGACAGGGAGCTTTCCCCCGAAGAGGTTTTGCAGATCATTGGTGAAAGACCTTTAAAAAGAGGTGACAAGATTTATCATTTTTCAGCCATCAAACGCGCTATTGGATTTGAGGGGCACAAACGCATGTATTTTTCCTCATCACCAAATCGCCGTGATGTTGAAGCGGATAACTTGAATAAAGCGGAAATGAAAGGTTTGAGTATTTGGCGGCACACTTGCGTAGTTCAAGAGCCCGACAGTATCATAGATCATGATGCACATGCTTTAACCGCAGAAAGTAGGGATAGTTTAATTCGAGAATATATATTGGGTAAGCTAAAAGAAGAGGCAAGGTGGTATATTGTTCAGAAGAAAGGTGCCATCAAAGTTGTCTTGGTTGAGAAAGTGTTAGAAGAAGACTAAGTATCTTTACCTCATGTCTTTTTTCTGCTAAGCTAGAGCTCCGGGTCTTACTTCATCATTCCATCAATTCATGGCAGACCCGTACCGTTTTTTCTGGGCCCAGTGGGGGATTCTCAAGCTCAAATCGCTCCGCGCCATTCTTCAATTATTTGGCTCTTTTGAACGTGCCTGGAAAAAAACCATGCCCGAGCACCTCCGCCACCTCAATTTACGGGAGGACACCATCAAACGCGCCTTCGAACAGCGAGACAGTCAGACCTTTCAAAACGCCATCTCCATTGCCGACGAGCTCAACATTCAACTCCTTTTTGTCGACGACGAAAACTACCCTCACCTTCTCAAGCAACTCGACACCGCGCCTCCATTCCTTTTTGTACGAGGAAGACTTCCCAGCTTCCACAAGTCCATGGCCATCGTAGGCACTCGGGCTGCCACCGATTATGGGCGGCGCATCACGCAAAAGCTCACCACCGATTTGGTCCACGAAGGCTTTGTGATTGTCAGTGGTTTGGCCCTAGGGATCGATGCCGCCGCCCACCGTGCCACCCTCCAAAGCAAGGGCATCACCGTGGCTGTTTTGGGATCTGGCGTCGATCAAATTTATCCCCGCAGTCACCATCGCCTCGCCTCCGAAATGCTAGAATCCGGTGGTGCCCTGGTCTCCACCTATCCCATCGGCACCCTCCCCGAAACCTATCACTTCCCTCAACGCAACGAAATTGTGGCCGGGCTCACCCGAGGCACCCTCGTGATCGAAGGGGGTATCAAGTCTGGCGCCCTCATCACGGCCAAGCTCGCCCTCGAACAAGGTCGAGAGGTTTTTGCCGTGCCCGGCAATGTCACTCAATTGGGGCTCAGCGGCACCAATCATCTCATCCGAAATGGGGAAGCCAAACTCATCGAAAATGTCGATCACCTCATTGACGATTTAGGATTCAAAACCAGCGAAAAAAAACCTCAAGCCCACGACTTCAACTCCGACGAGCGCAAAATCCTCGAATCCCTCTCCACCCAAGCCAAAAACGTTGACCAACTCTTTGCTTGCACCGAATTTGACATTCCTCAACTCTCCGAACACCTCCTCAACCTGCAACTCAAAGGTGCCATTGCTCAACAAGGCGAGCGGTGGGTACTTGTTTAAACGAATGGGATGCGGATAGGTTGCGAATGGGCGACGGATAGTTTTACGAATGGCTTCACGGATGGTTTACGGATTGTTTTTGAATAGGGTGCGAATAGGTTACGAATTGATTTCGCTTAGTCCTTAGTCCTACAAAAAAATCCCAACACCGCCTCCAAAAGAAACGATGCTGGGATTTTCAAAATTTAAAAGTGCTAAAGTTCTTCAAATAAATGGGTCAATTCATCGATGCTATTCACGTCAGTGGGAGCGGTGATTTTATTGTCCGCTTCTGCATTCACAAGGTCAAATTGATAGCGAATGGTCATGTCGACAAAGTCTCCTTCAGTAAATCTAAATCGCGCTTTCAAGTCATCCAAAAGACCCTCTTCATTCAGATGATAGAGACCACCCAAACGCATCTTCCCGAATTCTCGACGCAGTTGATCAAATCCTCCAGGGGGGGGTGTTTCCCCTGTGATCAAAGCCACTTGATAGATAAAATCAGCCAATTTGTTGTGATTTAAGCTGAAAAACTGATAACCTGCATGCTCGCCCCGAGCGACTGTTTTGTGTCTAAAAAAGTCAGTGTCAAAAAATAGGTTCACACCTCGTCGGGCTTGAGCGACTTTGGCAGCAATGGCCGTTTCATCATAATCAAACGTTTCTCTCAAGGCTTGCTGTTCTTCAAAGTCTGGATAGTGGGGATATACTTCCACAATGTACCAGTCTCCATCCACATGAAGCCATTCACCCCCTCTTTTCTCAATAAAATCCAGCACCGATTGCTCCTCTTGAATCAACTCTCCCTGATATTTTTCATTGGGAAAACAATACATGTGTTGAAATCCATTCTCAAAAGATTCAGGTTTTTTCATGAGTTCTTCATCCAAGTTAATATCCTCAATTTCCTCAACATCAAACCCTTCAATCAACTCCATATCAATCTCGTCACCCTTCATGGGTAGTTCTTGGGGCAGTTCATCTTCCAATTCTTCTTTGAGCTCAGGTTCGGGCACAAGACCAATTTCAGCTTCCTCCATCAAAATTTCCTCGTCAAACACAGGGAAATAATGACAAATCAAGACGCCCTTTTCTTCTAGGGCATCCTTATCAATCTTCGTTTTTTCAACCTCATCATCCTCTAAATAAGTATTGTAATCCACAGAAAACGGGTCAACAAAATCTTCTTCAAAGCGAGGGTAAAGGGCTTCAAAAAATTGTGAATCTTTTTCATTTTGTTCAACAATTTCTTCGATCATCTTATGAATCGCTTCCTCAGGGTTCATCTTAAAATCAGCCAAAAAAGCAAGCTGATCTAAATCAGGTCCAAAGCCTCGCATATCTTCAAGTTGATCCAAGGCATACCACTTACCCACAATAGTACGAATGAGATCAGAGACCTTCATCAATTCCACTTCCATACTGGTATCATTTCCTTCAAAATCAAAGTCAAATCGGTCAAGTTTAATGTAGGCTTTGTCCATTTCTAGACCAATCACTTCAGCAGCGCCTTGCAGGCGAAGATATTCGAATTCCGGTTCGTAGCCCGGCATGTCTTCAGCGTAAATTTCTGAGTCCATTCGGAGTTCGATGTAGCCTTCCATCGCGGTGCTGACAGCGTAACCATCTTTATTGTCTAAATTATTTTTAGCTGTCAATTCAAACACGACATCCACAAAGTCGGTGTCGAATTCACCGTGAAGAATCTCGGCGGTGTCATAATTTTCAAGTGATGCCACTCGTCTGACAGCTTCCAAAAAACCGACGCTCTCAGTCTCACTCACATCTTGAGCACGAGCCGGTCCAACCATCACCATCATCATGGCAAACGAGCTCAGCAGGGCAAATAATTTCTTCATGATCTTAATTTAATGAGATAAAACAGCTCCATTGTACACAATTTGTGTTAAAATAGCATCCACTAAAATCGTTCACGTGAATGAGGGGATCAAAAACATCGGCCACTTAATGCTGTTCGTCCTACTCTCCATCCATTTGGGATTCATGTTTCTCATCCTTTCACCCACCCCCCTACTCTTTCGAATGAACTACGAATCCCTCCCCCTGGTAGAGGCTTCTCTGATTCCCAAAAAGGTCCAACGTTTTTTAGAGGATTCAAGCACACCTCTTTCCATTTCCTCAGATGGGGCGGTCAATTTCTCCGACCAACTCAAGGCCAAATTCCTCGAATTCCGTCGCGAAAAATTTTTGGATGACACCGAACGTCTCGCCCTCGATCTCAGTCTGGTCAACTTTGGCTCAGACATTTTGGGTATGGAAGCCGGCGCTCAATATTATTTTCAAAAACCTCTCAGTGATCTCACCGAGGACCAATGGATGTCGCTGATTTATTTTCAGGCGATTTTTAATTGAGCGGATAGGTTACGAATGGGTTGCGGATAGCTGCGAATGGTTTACGAATAGTTAACGGATAGGTTGCGGATGGGTAGCGAATGGTTAAGGAGTTATCCCTTTTAATAACATAGTAATGTCTAAAAAAATCATTCACAATCGAGGTGAATTTAAAACTAGAAGAAGATTGCTTAGGGCAAATCAAACGCGTGCTGAGCAATTGCTTTGGGATAGAATAAGAAACAGAATGTTTCATGGCTTAAAATTTAGGCGTCAACATAGTGTGGGTCCATTCATTCTTGATTTTTATTGCGTTTCTTTAAAATTAGCCATTGAGGTTGATGGCCCGACTCACTTGAGTGATGAGGCAAAAGCATACGATCAGCATCGCGAGGACCATATTAAAAACTATAATATTCATTTTTTGAGATTCACCAATCAAGAAATCTACGAAAATTTAGAAGGTGTTTTAGAAGTCATTTGGAATTGGGTTCAGGACCTCCCCCAAACCCCCTCCTAACCTAGGAGGGGGCTGTTATTTTTCCCTCTCCTAACATTTTAGGAGAGGGACACAGGGTGAGGTCCTGGATAAAAGAATGAAGTATATACTCACCCTCTCCTCAACTATATACCTATCCTCCTCAAAAAGCTGAGAGCTCGCAGCTTGTCGCTGGGAGTGAAATTCAGTTGATACAATTCTCTATTCATCTTAAATAAGAGATAATTTGAGTTATTCTAAATATTGAATAGTCTACCAGCTAACAGCTAATAGCTACCAGCTAGAAAAAAGTATATACTAACCCCACCATAAAGTATATACGCTAGCTACCAAGTTGCCCGCTTAAAAAATACTATTTAAAAACTTGACAAATAAAAGAATATAGTTAATAATATCAACCTTTGTGTAAAAAATAGCTCAATATTAAAATGCCAGAAAAACTGCCCACAATCGCCGCACTTGCCATCCCAAATTCTGATAGGCAAGGAGACGCGCAGCATGATGCAGATAGAATAAAAGCTTTGGTAGAGCTCAGTTCATACGAGCCCAGGCTCGTCACGACCGATGGCGGAGAAGAAGCCTTCGAACAGGGAACCGTTGAACGCGAGGCAGCCGAGATCGTTTTGGCGCGCCGGCACGAAATCGCTGATTTAGACACAGTTGACAATGCTGATTATTCAGTACTGTATGGAGAAATACCTTCGGATGCTGAGTTGGGAAAATACATTCAAGAATTAATTCCACATGTCCTCAGTAGCATTGCACCAACCCTTAGAGAGGGGCTAGTTTATGAGTTGGTCACCCAAATCATAGAAGGGGGGAGGCCGAATGCGGTCGATCAATACAAAGATCTAGAAAATCTGCCCAAAAACTTAACCGAAGAAAGCCTTAAAAAAGCCGTTAGTGAAAGAATAGGGGCAGAATTAAATCGAATGCACCCCATCCTAAATAAAGCACTCGGGGCCCTAATAGGAGCAATAATCATTAGTGCATTTTTGGTCGCAATTGGAGGTGTTTTGACAGAGAATTTCCTAACCATTGTCATCGCGCTTTCAGGTACCGTTGCCGGTATGGCAGGTGCAATGACTGGGCTTGAACGATTTAGAAAAAATTATGAATCCCTGGCCGCAGCTGATCCAAGTCGATATCGAATTGGAATTCCTGGACTACCTCCAACACTAGAAAACAGCGATATCACGTCAGTTGCCAATCAGCTCATCGAACTAAGTAGTCTGATTGGTCAGTTCCGAGCCCGTTTTGATAACGCCACCCTGAGGGGTCTAACGGCAAATGGAATGTTGGACGAGCAAAAACACATAGACATTGCCTTTGAAATTGAGACAATCAGAGTCCTTTCAAGAAGAATTCAAGAGCGTCTAGAGCCGCTTGTCAGCTTACAGCTGGATAGGCAACCTGCAACAAAAGCTCTAAAAAGTAAATAATAATAATATACTAATTTAGTCAAGCCATTTTAGTCAAAGCCATTGACTATGTTAGACAGCTTGACTACAATAAATCAGCTATAATCGCGCTACCGATTGTGTTGTGGTTGCTTGCGCATTGGCCATCTGAGCTTTGTACAAGCCCTATTTTGGTGTCCAAGCGTGCTCGGATGTGAACTGAATTATTCATCCTTCAAAACCTCAACAACATGGCTAAAACCAAGCAAGCTGCTTTGACTCTTGAGCCCACGAAAGTTATCAATGGGCGACATTACTTCACCGAGACCGAAGACAGCTACCGTTTACCCCCACTGATTGAGATCCAACTCAATTCCTATCAGTGGTTTTTGACCGATGGACTCAAAGAGCTCCTCCAAGAAGTCTCTCCCATCACCGACTTTTCGGGCAAGAAGATGGAACTCCACTTCCTCAGTCATAGCTTGGACAAGCCAAAACACGATCCTCTCACCGTCAAACGCAAAAATCTCACCTACGAAGGATCGCTTAAGGCCCACGTTCAGCTCATCAACAAAGAAACCGGCGAAATTAAAGAGCAAGACATCTTCTTGGGTTCCATCCCTTTAATGACCGACAAAGGAACCTTCATCATCAACGGAATCGAACGGGTGGTCGTCAATCAAATTGTTCGAAGTCCGGGCGTGTTCTATTCCAAAAATCCTGCCGCCCCGCAGTACTTCAACGCCAAAATCATTCCAAAACGAGGGGCCTGGCTCGAAATTGAAACCGATAAAAAAGGCGTCATCTACGTCAAAATTGATCGAAAACGCAAAATCCCAGTCACGCAACTCCTCCGCATCTTCGGGATGGAGAAAGATGCTGACATGCTAGACATGTTTAAAGACGTGAATGTCGATTTAAACAACGATTACATTCAAAACACGCTCGAAAAAGACAGTGCGCGCACCTTGGATGATGCCTATCAATCCATCTATAAAAAAATCCGCCCCGGTGATCTGGCCACACCCGAAAACGCCAAGCAGCTTATCGAAGGGCTTTTCTTCGACTTTAAGCGCTACGACATGGGGCTGATTGCGCGTTACAAACTCAATAAACGATTCGGCACCTCCATCGGTACCGAAATGAAAGATCGCATTTTCCAAACTGAAGATTTTGTCAATATTCTCAAGCAACTCATCGAGCTCAACAACGGCGAAGGAGGTCCAGACGACATTGATCATCTGTCCAACCGTCGGGTTCGCAGTGTCGGAGAACTAGTTCAAAACAAGTTCCGCATGGGGCTACTCCGTACCGACCGCATTGCCAAAGATCGCATGACCATCATGGATCTAGAAGCAGCTACGCCGACCCAGCTCATCAACTGCCGACCGATCACGGCGGCGCTACGCGAATTCTTCGCCAGCTCTCAGTTGTCTCAGTTCATGGACCAAACTAACCCATTGTCTGAACTGGCGCACAAACGCCGTATTTCAGCCATGGGTCCTGGAGGGTTATCACGTGAACGCGCCTCCTTTGACGTGCGTGATGTGCACGCTTCTCACTACGGACGTATTTGTCCCATCGCCACGCCCGAAGGACCGAACATCGGACTTGTGGTACATCTGGCCGCTTATGCTAGAGTCAACGAATATGGATTCATCGAAACACCCTATCGAACCGTTGAGCACTTTAAAGAACCGGTCGCTTCAGAGCTCACGGGTTTGATGATTGATGAAGAAGTGAAAGATGGTCGAAAAATAATCGCCAAACCCGGTGATCGCTTGACCAAGACACAAGCCAGTGCGGTTGCAAAGATTAAAAAAGCCATCAAAAACCCACCGGTTGAAAAACTAGACAAACCCATTCCTGTTCAACTCATTGGGAAACTTGCTGCTGAAGACCTAAAAGTGGGTCGAAAAATCATTCTCAAGAAAGGGGAAGAAATCACTCCAGAAAAAGCACGGGCAGCCGTCAATGGAG
Source organism: bacterium (assembly GCA_030427295.1). GTDB lineage: Bacteria > Patescibacteriota > Gracilibacteria > UM-FILTER-43-11 > UM-FILTER-43-11 > JAUHWS01. Next base: position 54,287 of record JAUHWS010000001.1, read on the forward strand.
GAAAATTAAAATCCATTAAAGTCCAAGAAAAGGCTCAAAATCTCGTCCGCATTCGAGCCCGCCTTATCGACGAAGTCAAATATTACGATGCCGACGCTGAGCGACATTTCGTCGTGGCTGAAACCAATGCAGAAATTGATGAAAACGGACAATTTGTAAGCACTCGTGTGGCTGCTCGTAAGCAGGGTGAGCCCAACATCGTGCACATCCGTGACCTGACCCACATCGACATCGCACCGAAACAAATTGTATCGGTCACCACTTCGCTCATTCCCTTCCTCGAACACGATGACAACACTCGTGCGTCCATGGGATCAAACATGCAACGTCAAGCCGTCAGCCTCCTTTCCCCCGAAGCACCCATCGTCGGAACCGGGATGGAAGGACTCACCGCTTCCAGTTCAGGGCAAGCGGTGGTGGCACGTGGAAGTGGAACCGTTGAGATGGTGGATGCGGACCACGTGGTCGTCAAATACGCTGACGGAAAAAAAGAAGAATATCCCATTCTCTCTTTCCAACGCTCCAACCAAGCCACGGCCATCAACATGCGTCCCGCTGTGACCAAAGGTCAAAAAGTCAAAAAAGGAGACACACTCATCGATGGCGCCGCCGTACAAAAAGGCGAACTCGCGCTCGGTCGAAACTTGATGGTAGCCTATATGTCTTGGGGGGGATACAACTACGAAGACGCGATCATCATTTCCGATCGTGTGGCCCGCGAAGGATTCTACGATTCAGTGCACATCGAATCCTTCACCGTCGATGTCCGCGACACCAAACTCGGTCCCGAAATTGTCACGCGCGACATTCCAAATGTCGGAGAGGCTCGCTTAAAAGATCTTGATGTCGATGGAATTGTTCGCATCGGAGCGACGGTTCACGAAGGAGACATCCTCGTAGGTAAAATCACACCAAAAGGAGAAACGGAACTCACGGCTGAAGAACGGCTTTTACAAGCCATTTTCGGTGATAAAGCCAAGGATGTTAAAGACACTTCACTCCGGCTTCCCGGAGGAGAAGGGGGGAAAGTGGTCGACGTTCAAATTTTCAGTAGACAAGAAGGCGATGAGCTCCCCACCGGAGTCATCCGACAAATCAAAGTCTTTGTGTCCCAAACCCGTAAAGTTCAAGTGGGGGATAAAATGGCCGGTCGGCACGGGAACAAAGGGGTGATCTCTCGCATTGTTCCTTCTGAAGACATGCCGTTCATGGCGGATGGAACACCTGTAGACATCATCCTCAACCCACTCGGGGTATCCAGCCGTATGAACATTGGGCAGATTCTCGAAACCCATCTCGGTTGGGCAGCAGGTAAACTTGGTATTAAAGTGGCTACCCCAGCGCTCAATGGGATCAGTCTCGATCAAATTGGTCAACTCATGAAAGACGCTGGACTCCCAGAAGATGGAAAAATTCAACTCTTCGACGGTCGAACCGGAGAACCCTTCCAATACCCAACCGTGGTCGGAAAGGTTTACATGCTCAAGCTCCTTCACTTGGTTGAGGATAAGTTGCATGCCCGTTCAGTGGGGCCATACTCTCTGGTCACTCAGCAGCCTCTCGGGGGGAAAGCGCAGCATGGAGGACAGCGTTTCGGAGAAATGGAAGTATGGGCCTTGGAAGCTTATGGGGCCGCCTACACGCTTCAAGAAATGCTGACCATCAAATCCGATGATGTGGTGGGACGTGCCAAAGCCTACGAATCGATCGTTAAAGGAGAATCTATCAAAACCCCAAGTGTCCCTGAATCATTCAACGTCTTGGTCAAAGAGCTGAAGAGCTTGTGTTTGGATGTTGAACTCCTCAAAACCGCTGGAGGCCATATAGAAGAAGTGGAGGTAGAGGATGTCATTGATGCTGGAGATGAAGATGAATTGATTCCATCTGCCGATCAAATCGACGAACTCAATGAAGGAAAAGAGTCCGAAGAAGACGTTGAGAAAGAAGTGGAAGGCGAAAATCTTGGCGCCCATGATGCCATTGAAGAAATGGAAGAGGCAGCCACTGAAGATGAAGGCTCCGATGGACAGCTCTCTCAAAAAGAAATCAGCGATTTAGAAGAAGCAGCCATCGACGAAGAAGATAAGAAGAATAAAAAATAAGCAATCTAAGGTAAAAGCTAATTAAGAAAATAGTAATACGTAACCATTACGATCATGAGAAGTGTTAATAAGGTCATCCTTGTTGGAAACCTCACACGAGATCCTGAGCTCAAGCAAACGACAGGAGGACAATCCATTGTCACCTTTGGCATGGCCACCAATCGAGAATGGGTCACGGGAGACAATGAAAAAAAATCACTTGCCGAATACCACAATATTGCTGCTTGGGGACCCCTCGCTGAAATTTGTGGAAAATACCTCAAAAAAGGAAAATTAGTCTACATCGAAGGCTACTTAAAAACACGCTCATGGGACAGTCCGGAAGGGGTAAAAATCTTCAAGACTGAGATTGTCGCCACTGACATGATCATGCTCGACAAGCGCCCTCAAGATGAGGGCTTGCCAAATAACGACCATTTTGAAGATCATATGAGCAGCCCTGAAGAGCCGGATGACAATGTATTTGATCCCGCTGCCTAAAGCCAGTGTTTTAGAACTTTTTTAATCGTCCATAATCATTCAACAATGACACAATTAAAAGGCCCAAAGAAGCACGAAGACTTTGACTCCATCAGTCTTTCGATTGCGAGTCCTGACTCCGTGCTCGCCTGGTCTCATGGAGAAGTCACCAAGCCAGAAACCATCAACTACAGAACCCAAAAACCAGAACGAGACGGGCTTTTCTGCGAAAAAATCTTTGGCCCCACCAAAAACTGGGAGTGTTACTGTGGGAAGTACAAACGCATTCGCTACAAAGGTGTGGTGTGTGAAAAATGTGGAGTTGAAGTCACTCGTAGCATCGTTCGCCGTGAACGTATGGGGCATATCAGTCTAGCAGTACCGGTCACTCACATCTGGTTTCTCCGTTCCACACCAAGCCGACTTGGTCTACTTTTAGATCTACCGATCAAAGCCATCGAACAAGTGATTTATTTTGCCGCCTACATCATCACCAATGTCGATGGAGAGGCTAAAAAAGAAGCCCTCGAGAATTTGGACAAAGACTTCCAAACCTACAAAAAACAAATTCAAGAAGAGTTCAAAGCCAAATCCAATGATTTAAAGATCAAGGCCCGAGCCAAAAATGAAGAATTGTCTGAAGAAGAAATGGAAGCCATCGATCACGATGATTCCGAAGCAGAGGCCGTGCTGAAATCAGAAGATTCCTTTGCTCAAAAGATCGAGGAACTGACCATGCAACACAATCAGGCCAAAGATGATCTAGAAAACCTTGCCATCGGAAAGGTTTTGGGAGAAATCGAATACCGAGAACTTTCCATGAAATTTGGTCATGTCTTCCATGCCGGAACCGGGGCAGAGTCCATCCGAAAAATTCTCGAACAAATGGACTTAAAAGCCTTTATTAAAGAATTAGAAGAACTTCGAAAAAAGAGCACGGGTCAAAAGTATAAAAAACTCCTTCGCCGTATCCGGCTTGCTTCTGCACTGATCAAAGCCAAAATTCGCCCTGAATGGATGGTGATTAGCCAATTGCCTGTCATTCCACCAGATTTAAGACCAATGGTTCAACTCGATGGCGGGCGTTTCGCCGCCTCAGATCTCAATGACCTTTATCGTCGTGTGATCAATCGTAACAACCGTCTAAAACGCCTCATGGCCATCGGAGCTCCTGAGGTCATCTGCCGAAATGAAAAACGCATGCTGCAAGAAGCTGTCGACACCCTCTTCAACAATGCTGCTCGTGCGGGCCGTGCCGTCTTCACAGCAGGGGACAAGCGTAAGCTCCGCTCTCTTTCTGACATGCTTAAAGGGAAGCAAGGGCGCTTCCGTCAAAATCTCTTGGGTAAACGTGTGGACTACTCTGGTCGTTCCGTGATCGTGGTCGGTCCTCAGCTCAAGCTTAATGAATGTGGGCTACCTAAAGAAATGGCCCTCAAACTCTTCAAACCCTTTGTCGTCGGAGAGCTCATCCGCCAAGAGTTAGCTCACAATGTTAAAGGAGCCGAACGTCTCATCGATGAAGGGAAAAAAGAAGTGTGGGACATCCTAGAAAATGAAACTCAAAAGCGATTGGTCTTGCTCAACCGGGCACCGACCCTTCACCGCTTAGGGATTCAAGCTTTCAAACCTGTCCTGATCGATGGGAAGGCCATCCAAATCCATCCGCTTGTTTGTGCAGCCTTCAACGCCGACTTTGATGGAGACCAAATGGCCGTTCATCTGCCACTTTCTGTAAAAGCCCAAGATGAGGCTAAAGAACTCATGTTGGCCACCACCAACTTGCTCAAGCCATCGGCTGGGGAACCGATCATCACACCGTCTCAAGACATGGTATTAGGGGTATACTACCTTACTCAGGGCTTCAAAGGAAAGAAAGGGGAAGGCATGACCTTTGCCAATGTCAACGAAGCCATCAATGCGTATCGGATGGGGTATGTTGATTTACAAGCCTTTGTCAACGGACGTGCAGAAGGACAAATCATTGAAAACACCACAGTAGGACGCCTGATTTTTAACACCTTCCTTCCCGAAGAGATTGGTTATGTCAACGAAACCGTCGGAAAAAATGGGCTCAAAGGCTTATTGGCAGACATTCTCGACAAAGCCGGCCCAGAAAAAACTGCATTGGTCGCCGACGAGTTCAAACGAATCGGATTTAAATTTGCCACCAAATCAGGGATCACTATCTCAGCCTTCGACATGCTGGTGCCAGAATCTCGTGAAGAGCTCATTGCTGAGGCAGACGAAACGGTTCGAAAGATCAACAATCAGTACTGGAAAGGATGGATCACAGAAGACGAACGTTACCATCATGCCATCCGTCTGTGGTCTTCCCTCAAAAACAGTGTGACGGGCCAAATGATTGAAAAATTTCAAGGAAACCCCGAAAACAACATTTATTACATGATCGACTCAGGTGCCCGTGGGAACTGGGGGCAGATCACCCAGCTCTGTGGAATGAAAGGGTTGGTAGCCAACCCCTCTGGTAAAACCATTGAGCTCCCGATCAAGTCCAATCTAAAAGGAGGATTCTCCATCCTCGAATACTTCATCGCAACGCATGGAGGACGTAAAGGAAAATCGGATACTGCGCTTAAAACAGCGGAAGCCGGTTACCTCACCCGTCGTTTGGTGGATGCCGTGCAAGATATCGTCATCAAAGAGTCTGATTGTGGAACCATTGTAGAACACATCATCACACGTGAAGAAAGTGAGCAAATTGGGGAAGATTTCGAAAACCGTATCTTTGGGCGAACCTTGGCAGTCAATATCGAGGATCCAAAAACCAAGAAAGTCATTGCCAAGAATGGTGTGCAGCTAGACAACGATATCACCGCAGCCGTCAAAGGTGCTCAAATTGAGGAAGTGGCCGTTCGATCCATCATGACCTGTACCACCGAAAATGGCATTTGCCAACAATGTTACGGATTCGACTTGGGAACCAACAAGTTGGTCGATTTAGGAACTGCTGTCGGGATCATTGCCGCGCAAAGTATCGGAGAGCCTGGAACGCAGCTCACCATGCGGACCTTCCACATGGGAGGGGTGGCCGAAGGGTCTGATATCACCCAAGGGCTGACTCGGGTGGAAGAACTTTTTGAAGCCCGTTCACCAAAAGGCGCCGCAGTTTTGGCTGATATCTCTGGGAAAATATCGATTAAAAATAACAAAGATCAGATTGAAGTCACCATCAAAGCTCAAGAATTAGGAGGTGACACCTACCGCATCCCACCCGATTTTGAAGCTGTGGTTAAAAAAGGCGACAAGATCAAGCCAAAGCAAATCATTGCACGAGCCATTGGAGAAAAGAATACTTTCAAATCGACCGATGAAGGAGAAGTGGTGAAAGTGACCGAGACCGAAATCATCACAAAGCACACTGAAAAGCACGAAAAAACCTATCTTTTCGGTCCAAAGGAAAAAATCACTGTCAAGAACAACGATCTCATCGCTCGGGGGACCCCTCTCAACCGTGGTCACCTCAACCTGCAAGAGTTGATGCAAGCCACCGATGTGTACACCACTCAGAAGTATATCATGACGGATGTGCAGCACATCTATGCGTCTCAAGGTCAAACCATTAACGATAAACACATCGAGATCATCGTGAAACAAATGTTCTCCAAGGTGCGGATCATGAATCCAGGGGATTCAGATTTCTTGCCAGGCGAATTGGCCAATACCGAGCAGTTCAACAACACCAATAATGAACTAAAGAAAGCCAAAAAGACCCTGGCCCACGGAGAACGCCTGCTCTTAGGAATCTCACGTGTGGCTATCACCACCAACAGCTGGCTATCAGCCGCTTCCTTCCAAGAAACCATCCGTGTTTTGGTGGAAGCAGCGACCACTCGAAAGATTGATAACCTAAAAGGCTTGAAAGAAAACGTAATTATTGGTAAACTCATCCCCGCTGGCCACGTCTATAAGAGTAATTATGAAGCAAAAAGCCAGGAATAAAGCCAAATTTTGACCATCGATACAACTTAGACAAGCTGTCTAAAACCCTCCATGTAATAATAATAAGTAATAAAGAATTAAGTCATGCCAACCATCAACCAATTGGTCCGAAAATCTCGAAGAAAGCAAAAGAAGAAAAGTAAGGCACCTGCGCTTCAATATACTTTCAACACCTTGAAGAATAAAACAGTAGCCTTTAAAAAAGGAGCCCCTCAAAAACGGGGTGTTTGTGTCAAAGTAACCACGATGACTCCTAAAAAGCCAAACTCGGCCTTGCGTAAAATTGCACGTGTTCGATTGACCAACGGAAAAGAGGTAAATGCTTACATCATGGGAGAAGGTCACAATCTTCAAGAGCACTCGGTAGTCACACTTTATGGAGGTCGTGTGAAGGATTTGCCAGGGGTGCCTTATCACATCACTCGTGGGGTGCTCGACTGCCAAGGGGTTCAAGACCGAAAGCAAGGCCGCAGCCGTTATGGAGCCAAAAAACCTAAAAAATAATTTTACAGAACTCGCTAATCACTAACCGCTAATCGCTCTAATTCTATGAGTAAAGTTAAACATCAATACATTCCTGCAGGATCTACCGCGTGGCAAGAAAAGTTCATCAATTGCATGATGCTCCGTGGTAAAAAATCAGTCGCTCGGTCCATTTTTGCTGAAGCCATGAGACACATGCGTGACCAAGGCATTAAGAATCCTGAAGAGATATTTGAAAAAGCCATCCGGAATGTCATGCCAAACATGGAAGTACGAGCAAAGCGTGTCGGGGGTAGTGTGTACCAAATTCCAGTCGAAGTAAAACCAAAGCGACAATTAGCACTCAGTATTCGATGGATCATCAACGCATGTCGCAGTAAAAAAGGAAGTCCTATGGGAAAACGACTGGCGAATGAATTGATGGAAGCTAGTAAAGAAGCTGGTTCTGCTTTCAAGAAACGAGAAGACACCCACCGTATGGCTGCTGCCAACAAAGCCTTTGCTCACTTGGCCCGATACAGTCGCTAATTTTTAGAGACCTTTTTTTCATTTATAGGCGTACTGCTTTAGACTTGCTTTAGTAAAATAATTGTGGTACTTTGAGGCAAGATTAACATTTCATTATGTCCAATAAGATCAGCCTAAAAAAATGTGTGAGTCTTTTTTTGGCGACCATGGCATTGGTGGTTTATCTGCCTACCTTTGCCCAAGGTCAAGACGAAGCAAAAAAGGGATTTTTGGATGTCGCCAGGACGCACGAATATTATGTGCCCATCACCTATTTGGCGAGCCAAGAAGTGATCAAGGGGTATGATGATGGCAATTTCAAATCTGACAAATTTGTCAATAAGGCTGAGGCCCTAAAAATCATCATTGAAGGCTCAGACATTCCAACCGATGTTGTCTTTAGCCCCCTTTTTCCGGATGTCACTCAAGCTGATTGGTTTTGGAGTTACGTGATGAAGGCTCATGGACTGGGCATCGTCAACGGGAATGACGAAGATGGAACGTTCACTGGTTACGAAGTCGTCAATTTGGCGGAGTTCCTAAAGATGCTCCTCTTAGCCAACGAGATTGATGTCACGATTTTTGAAGGCAAGCAAATTGTTCCGAATGTCGATCCCGCCGTGTGGTTTTCGAATTACGCCAGCTACGCCGCTCAAACTGGGATCATCAGTCTGAATGAAAATGGAGAAATCGACCCCTCTGCCACCCTAACTCGTGGAGAAGTGGTCAATCTGATGTACCTCCTCATTATTGTCATGAATGGCTCAGACACCGATTTTCTGACCGAACAAATGGAGCAACAAGTTGGACAAATTGAGATCTACATTGCCGACAATCGCTTGGATTTAGCCAAAACCGCCTCCAAACTGGCCGATGACATCGGGCAGCAAATCATCAAAAATGACGGAGAAGATCTCACGGTTGTGGCAGCCGCCAAGGTGGCCCGTGCCTATGATTTATTGGTGGATGCTTACATTGCAGGCACCGAAGGTAACAATGAAAAGGCCACTGATCTGGCCAATCAAGTCATCCAAAAGGCCAATGAAGCTCAAGAGACCGACGGAGCCCAAGAAAGCATCGCCATCCACCTAAAAGAAATCGCCCAGGACATTCTAGAAGAGGTCGAAGCCGATACTACTCAGTAAAACCAACTAAAAACCAGCTAAAAACCAGACAAATTTTTTAAAAATTGATCATGTTTTTTTGTTACTCTAAAAACCAATAACAACCAATCTTATGGCGTTAGAAGGAGAAAGAGGTGATGATATCAGCCTTCATGGTCTTAATAAAAGTCAGCTTCTCACGGATTTGGGAGAATATGAGCGAGTTTCAAGATTATTAGAGCAACAAGATGAGGTCGGTCCAGAATTGGATCAACTGATCCTCCGAATGGCAAAAATCAGAGCACGTATCAATGCAGTTATTCTTACATGGTGGAGCGGTGATGACCCAAGTGGACAACCAAGGCATAAACGCTTAGGACTCCGGGCTGAACACATGGGTCATATTTTATTAGGGGTAGCATTCCATTATCCTCCAGAGCTCATTACTACAATGCGCAACTACGTTAATCGATCTTTGGCTGAAGACAGTGGCTCGCGATTGCCTGCCGCCGTAGCGCGACAAGAAATTAGCGCAGCCACCTAGTTAAGATAATTTTTTATTTTAATATTACAACATGACCAATCCCGACACCCGTGACCCCACTTTAGAGGATCTTGTCGAAGAAGTGGCAGGAACAATAATTGGCCCTAATATCAACATAAAACCGCAAGGGTTAAGGGTAAGAGCAGAAGCACTTGAAAATGACAGCTATTTGAGAGAGAAAGTTTTAGCTGGCGCACGCAGAGCAATTATGGATGTCGACAGAAAGAGTGATTGGTTTCCTAGACTGATGGAGGGGATAGCGCAAGGCACCGACGCAGAGAGGTTAAGGCTAGCGGCCTTTTACCGAGCTCTCGCAGAAAAACTGACAAAAATAAGTTCCCAAGCTGGTTCTGTTGACCAGTCAATTTCTGCTGCTGCATCAGCTTAATCTCTCAACAGGAGTGCACGTAAGTAGGCTTCGGCATTGAATTTTTTGGCAAACCCTGAAGGCGAGATTGGCTAATCTCGCCTTCATTGAAAAATAAGAAAACCATTTGTCATCCTTGGAACCCTAAGGGCCCCTTAGGGGCTTGATCCAAGAGTTGTCTGTATCTGGAACCTCTGAATTCAAAAAGACTCCCAAGTTCACCTTTTTGGTAAACCACTCGCTAAGCTCGTGGACCATAAAGGCTCGGGAGTGACATTAAGGTGTGGGGTAGGTATATACTTTGTGTGAGGGTTAGTATATACTTTATTCTTAGTTACGAATTACGAGTGACGAATTACGAGTTGATTTTTTGAGCGTTTAGCGGTCAGCGTATAGCGTTTAGCTCTATTCTAAGCTCTATTTCAGCTAATCGCTAGCCACTCACCACTGACCACTTGCCGAAAAAGGAAGCGGGACGATTCCCAGCATTTCGAAGAAGGTAGGTATATAGTTGGGAAGAAGGTGAGTATATACTTCTTTTCCAGCTTGTCTTTTTCGCTCCAATCGGTATACTATCTTCGCCTTTTTATTGAAGTGACAACGAGTGGAAAGCAATTCCAGCTGCCCAGGGTCACTCACTATAAACAGTAAGTAATCAATAATAATTAATAATTCAATATGTCAGACTACAAGGAAGCACTCAAGAAGGTCCGAAACTTTGGGATCATTGCCCATATCGATGCAGGGAAGACCACCTGTACCGAACGTATTTTGTACTACACCGGTAAATCTTACAAAATCGGGGAAGTGCACGAAGGAGAAGCCACCATGGACTGGATGGAACAAGAGCAAGAACGCGGGATCACCATCACTGCTGCCGCCACCACTTGTTTCTGGAAAGATCATCACTACAACATTATCGATACTCCAGGTCACGTGGACTTCACCGCTGAAGTAGAACGTTCCATGCGTGTGCTCGATGGGGGGGTAGTGGTTTTTGATGGGGTGGCTGGGGTAGAACCTCAGTCTGAAACCGTATGGCGCCAAGCTGACAAATACCATGTACCTCGCATGTGTTTTATCAACAAGCTCGACCGTACTGGAGCCAGTTTTGAGCGTTCGTTCCAAAGTATCTTGGATCGCTTGACCAAAAATGCCTCACCCATTCAATTGCCGATTGGAATGGAGTCAGACTTCAAAGGGCTGGTTGACTTGGTCGAAATGAAAGCCACCATCTACACCAACGACTTGGGAACCGACATGGAAGAAACCGACATTCCCGAAGACATGAAGGCCGATGTAGAAAAATGGCGCGCTCAGATGCTCGAAAAAGTCGCCGAAGGGGACGAGCAATTCATGGAAAAGTATTTGGGAGGTGAAGAATTCACCACCGAAGAACTCAAAGCCGCCATTCGCCGTGCTGTGATTGCCAACAATTTTGTCCCGGTCCTCACCGGGACAGCCCTCAAAAACAAGGGGGTACAACTGCTTTTGGATGCCGTAAACGACTACCTACCTTCTCCACTCGACATTCCTGCCATCAAAGGACACATGGCAGATGATCCAGAAAAAACCGTGGAACGCCACACTGATCCAAATGAACCTCTTGGAGCCCTCGTCTTCAAAATTGCTACGGACCCTTTTGTAGGACGCCTCTGTTTCGTTCGTGTCTATTCAGGAGTCCTCAAATCTGGATCTTATGTGTACAACTCCTCTCAAGATGCCAAAGAACGAATTGGACGCTTGGTGGAAATGCACGCCAACGATCGAAAAGAAATTCAAGAAATTTCAGCGGGACACATTGGGGCCGTCATTGGTCTCAAATCAGTGCGAACCGGATCCACTCTCGTGGGAGATGGTCAACCAAAAGTGATTCTCGAATCCATCGAGTTCCCCGAACCCGTGATCTCGATTGCCATCGAACCTAAAACCAAAGCCGACCAAGAAAAGATGGGGCTAGCGCTTCAAAAATTGGCCGAAGAAGATCCAACCTTCCGTGTACGCTCGGATGAAGAAACCAATCAAACCATCATCTCAGGAATGGGTGAGCTTCACCTCGAAGTCCTCGTAGACCGCATGAAACGCGAATTTAAAGTGGAAGCAAACATTGGTAAGCCTCAAGTGGCCTATCGTGAAACCATCCAAAAAGAAGTGGAAGAAGAAGAGAAATACTCCAAGCAAACCGGTGGACGCGGTCAATACGGTCACGTGCTCATCCGTGTCATGCCAAACGAAGCCGGAAAAGGATACGAGTTCATTGACTCGATCGTGGGAGGGCGTATTCCTAAAGAATACATCCCTGGGGTGCAAAAAGGTCTCGACGAAGCCCTCACGCGTGGGGTGATTGCTGGCTACCCAGTCGTCGATGTCAAAGTAGAGCTCTACGACGGGTCTTACCATGACGTCGACTCTTCTGAGTTAGCCTTTAAGATGGCTTCTAGCATTGCCTTCAAGAACGCCTGTAAAAAAGCCAGTCCAGTACTTCTAGAGCCCACCATGCACGTGGAAGTCGTGACTCCAGAAGATTACATGGGGGATGTGATGGGGGACATCAACTCTCGTCGGGGGCAAATCGATTCGATGGGGGATCGTGGACAAGCCAAAACCATCGAAGCCAAAGTCCCACTCTCCGAAATGTTCGGTTATGTTGGTGACCTCCGCTCGATGACCCAAGGAAGGGCTTCATACACCATGGAATTCTCTCACTACGCCAAAGTGCCTAACAACGTGGCTGAGAAGATCCGTGAAGAACGAGGGATGGCGTAAGTCTAATTCATTCCAATACGTTCCAATTCATTACAATTTCCAAACGAAGGCGAGGATATATATCCTCGCCTTCGTTTTTTGGAATATAAAATATGTAGGTCTTCACACACGAGCTTTCAAAATCTCAATTTTTCCTCTTAATAAAAGCCAAAAATCACATTAAAGAATGACGTAATTAATTACATAATTTTGTATTTTCATCGACATCATTTATTACTTTGCTTCTGTCTTCTGATCTCCGCATTCACTTGCTCAAGAGTATCAAAAAAGGCTTTACGAGACCCAGACGCTCTATCTAACATTGACATGTAAGTAAGGACCTCTGGATCATTTAGAGGTCCCCTTAAGGCATCTCTCCACAGAGTTTCAGTTTTTGTATCAATGCTTCCACTCGACAAACCCTCATTTAAACGGTTAAGTATAAACATAGCTGCCATTATTTTACCAGATGACTCACCATGAAGTCGCAGTCTGTCTTTGATATGCAGCCGTCTTGCATATTGAGTGAATATAGACTGAATTGTTCCCACCTGTTCTTTATGGGGCAGACTTGCTACGTAATCTATGGCAGACATGACAAAGTTCTCGCCCTCACTTGCATCCGAAGCCAAAATTTCATCCACTAATGGCTCAGTTTCGTGCTGAAGTCTATCGCCCAAAGCGTTAATCCATCGATTTCGAATGTCATCAGGCAATTGCCTAATATAACCCATTATTTGATGAACAAATTTGCGTTGAACGTGCTCAGGTGTAATCCAATCGTGATGATGTGAAGATGCGTTCCTCATTCCTCTATCAAAGGCTGCTTGCATCGCATCAGCATCTCGAGCTGCATCCATCTCGTATAAAAATTGTTCAAAGTAATCGCGCTTGGGTTCAGGTGCGGGAATCCGATAGGTGTCTTTTGATCTTTCATTCATCCCTTAATTATAACATTTTCTTAGTTAAAACACAAAAAATAACCCTTAATTCCCATTTGAAACGCCTTTGTCTTTCTGCTACACTCCAAACAGAAAAAAACAAAAAAATGAAAAGCGTAGTAAGCACATCACTTTCTCGTAAACTCAAATCCGGCGTCCTGTGGGGGCTGGGATTTTTTGCGGCTTTTGGGTTGGCATTTTATGCCTACGCCATTGGATTTCCTGACACCCAACCGGGTCCCGCCTCTGGCGTCGTGGGGATGTTTGTAGGAGCCACGCCCCAGGTTTATACTGGAAACATCAGCAATTACGACAAGGCCAATGGAAATTGCATCGACGCCTACGAAGACAGCCACATTTGCACGACCACCGAAATAATCAATACTTACAATCACAATTCAGCTACCCTTCTGGGTCAAACCGATAGTTTTTGGGTCAACGGTGGCAGCCCTGCAAATCTAGAAGACTTCAGCAGTGATTGTTTAGGATGGAGCACGGATCTTAGTGTTGCTTTCGGATATGTATGGGATACCGGTGATCAGCGGGCCTACCTCACCTCCTGCGACCAACAGCGCGCTTTTGCTTGTTGCAAGTAGGTCCGAATGGGTTGCGAATTGGCCGCGAATAGTTCACGGATAGATTACGAATTGTGGGACGGGTGGTGGACCGAGTTGTGGACCAAATGGTTGTCTTAACTGAATAGAAACCACAACCCGGCCAACAATGCGGCCCACGGATTGACTTGGATAAAACAAAATAAATATGACGCTCAAAAAATTTCTCCCTATCGCTACCTTTTTCATGGCTTTGCTTGCGTTTCCCACCCTCACGCAGGCGGGCTTGAGTGATCGTTGTTTTCCCTCCATTCAATGTGATGAAAGCAGTGACTACTACGCGGGCAGCTGTCAGAAAAAAATCGATACGATCAACGATTGTCCTGTGCCTCCTTTTGGGCAATTCTCTGCCTTTAGTTGTGATTACGGATGTTATTTTCGGACGCGCCCCGAATTTCAAGAATGCGCAGGGGGTTTCATGGTCAATGGTACCTGCATGACCTCCCTCGAAATCGTCAACGACGAAAATCAAAGTAAGATTTGGGATGGGGTCGAACTCGAATCCATCGGAGCCGGTGGTGAAGGGTTGTGGGAAACCGACGGAGTCCACGTGTATCGCAGCTCCGGAAATGTCGGGATTGGTGTCGAAAATCCCGAAGACTACCCGCTGGATGTAGCAGGCCCTATCAATGTAAATCATGACGTTGAGGGGGCGGCGATTTATGCCAACCAGCGTCAAATGCTTTGGTATAATAAGGAATTTGGACTTGCGGGGTGGGGCTTTGACGCCGATGTCAATCTCTTTCCAAAGCGCGTGGGAATTGGAGCAATGCCTCCAGAAGAAACCAATCTGTATGTCGAAAAAGATGAGGAAGTCAACGCGTTAGGAGGCAATTATACTGGTTATTTCTATAACAAAAATAGTGGGACCACAGCTACGACTGGCATCTTCACACGCGGAGAGGCAGCCAACGCTTCAACGTATGGGCTCACTAGCTACGCCTGGAGCACCGGATCCAATGATGCACACGGGATTTATAGCTATGCCTTAGTACAAGACAACAACAATGCAGACATTGCTTACGGACTGTACTCCATATCAATGAACAATTCCAATAACTGTGACAATGAAGGGTGTGCCCACAGCTACGGAGTGTATTCCAAGGCTAATGGACCACTTTCAACAGGGGTGTATGGGGAAGCGCGTCAAACCGCAGGGCATTTTGTAGGTGCTTCAAACGGAAATAGCAATACCGTTGGATTAAAAGTAGAGAGTGAAGCATCTGGTTCGACCGGAGCCACCTTTAACTGTGACGGCCCTTGTACCTCAGCCATTTTTTATGATGGGGATGATGTGGCTTACAACGAATACAAGTCTGGCATGGTGATCATTGGCAGTCCGACATCAAACCATCTCAGTTTCGACAACAATGAAATCATGGCTAAACAATTGGGGAGTTTTTCCACCCTCCACCTCAATGCCGATGGAGGGAGTGTGATGCTCACCAAGGGCAATCCAGCTTACAAGCTCCAATTGGCGAATGACAGTAATAATTTAAAAGGACGAGGGTTGGCATTCTCGTGGGATACCTTTTCTGACAGTCGGGTCAAGATGAATCAAAGAGATCTAAAATATGGATTAGATACTCTTATGAAATTACGACCCAAATCTTACGATCATTACAGTGGTACCGTCCAAAACGGCCAAGTCATGCTAGGAGAGGATTATGAACCCACCATCGGATTCATTGCTCAAGAGGTTTACGACGTTATTCCTGAGGCTGTCAGAAAGCCAGCGGATGAGTCCAATGAACTCTGGACCATGGACAGCGACAAATTGGTCCCGGTGCTGGTCAATGCCATCCAAGAACAACAAACCACCATCGATCAGTTGACTTCTGCCGTCTGCGATCTCAATCCCAAGGCTGACATCTGCAGCGAATCCAATCAAAAAGCACCCTCAATTTAGCTTGGTAGTTTAGTCGTTTCGCTAGCTTATTAAGCTCTGTATGCTGCTATGGTGGCTTCAGCAATAAACAATAGAAATCAGTAAACATGAAAAAAATAGCCAAAAAAATCAGTGCCGTGCTCCTTGCCACCTTCATCCTCTCCGCTTGTGCCAATCAGGATGAAGCGCCAAATATAGAATCAGAGGTCACGACCGAGCCTGATCAAAGTACGACAGATAACTCAAATGCCGAAACTGAAGCCGTTCAAAACACTGGTACACCAGCCCTTCCCACCACTCCCGACCCCACAGAAGTCCTGGTTCAAGACCTGATGAATGAAACCCAGCCCACCGAAACGGGCACCCTCGATGACCTCCCTCAAGATCTCCCAGAAGCCACCGACAGTCCCGAATACAGCCAAGCGACCACTCCCGAATCTCCCCAAGATTGTGAAGCCATTCAAGATGCAGAGTTGAAATCAATCTGCTATCACGCCGCAGGCTACAGCGACAATTCACCCTCTGTCGAGGAAGATGCTTTGTAAAATGTCTGATGTCTAATGGGCTAATGTCTAATGGGGACAATCATTTGGAAAATACAAAAAGCATAAGACATTAGACATCAGACATCAAAAAAACCCTTTGACAGGCGAGGGGGCATTTGCTAAAATCCAGCTTGCTTGTTTTTCAGATTGGCAAAGTTCGTATTGAATGAACGACGCAAATGTGTAAGAATAGGCGTGACTATTAACTATTTAATCAATACATATTATGGCTGAAGGAACATTTGATCGCAGCAAGCCACACGTGAATGTTGGGACCATTGGTCACGTCGACCATGGTAAAACAACACTCTCTGCTGCACTTTGTACAGTTGCTGCTGCACAAGGACATGGTAAGGCAGTAAGCTTCCAGGACATTGATAATGCTCCTGAAGAAAAGGCTCGTGGTATTACCATTGCCACCTCTCACCAAGAGTACGAAACAAACAAGCGTCACTACGCTCACGTGGATTGTCCTGGGCATGCTGACTACGTTAAGAACATGATTACGGGTGCCGCTCAAATGGATGGTGCCATCTTGGTGGTTTCTGCTGCTGATGGACCAATGCCACAAACTCGAGAACACATCCTATTGGCTCGCCAAGTAGAAGTACCTCACATTGTGGTCTTCTTGAACAAATGCGACATGGTAGACGATCCAGAACTTCTCGACTTGGTTGAAATGGAGATCCGTGAACTTCTCAACAAATACGAATTCCCTGGAGACGACACGCCAATCATCCGTGGTTCTGCGCTTAAAGCGCTTGAAAACCCATCTGGAGATGATGCTAAGCCAGTGGTTGAACTCCTCAACAAGTTGGATGAATACATTCCAGATCCAAAACGTGATATCGATAAAGACATGTTGATGCCCGTTGAAGATATCTTCTCTATCAAAGGTCGTGGTACCGTTGCCACGGGTCGTATCGAACAAGGGGTGGTTAACGTGAATGACGAAGTTGAAATCGTCGGTCTACGTGACACCAAGAAAGTGGTTGTGACGGGAGTAGAAATGTTCCGAAAACTGCTTGATCGTGGTCAAGCTGGAGATAACGTTGGCTTGCTCCTTCGTGGGGTAGAGCGTGACGATATCGAACGTGGACAAGTGATCGCTAAACCAGGAACCATCACACCTCACAGTGAATTCGAAGCTGAAATCTACGTTTTGAGTAAAGAAGAAGGAGGGCGTCACACGCCATTCTTCAAAGGTTACAAACCTCAGTTCTACATCCGAACGACTGACGTAACCGGTGAAGTTCATCTTCCAGAAGGAACCGAAATGGTGATGCCTGGAGATAACATCAAACTCCGTGTGACCCTTGGTAAAAACATCGCCCTAGAAGACGGAACCCGTTTCGCGATCCGCGAAGGAGGTCGAACCGTTGGAGCGGGTGTGGTCACCAAGATCATCAAATAGACCTTTTGTCCCGATAGGCTTCCGAGCTTATCGGGATTATAAGTTTTATTTGACTGGAGCAATTCCCTTTGTGGAAACTCCTACCACATTTAAGCTTAGTAAGCTCCATAAGCTCTGTAAGCTAAAATGTACAATTCGTAACCTCTCAAACCCATGGCTGCTAAAAAAGATTCTGGCAATAAACAACGCATTCGCATTACCCTAAAAGCCTTCGATCATACCATCATCGATAAGGCTGTTGAAACCATTATCAGCACAGCAGAACGCACGGGGGCTATTGTGGCTGGGCCAATTCCGCTTCCTACCAAGATTAAAAAATTCACGGTTCTCAAATCAACTTTTGTCTCTAAAGACTCTCGTGAACAATTCGAAATGCGCATCCACAAACGTTTGATTGACCTGCGCGAAACCACCTCTTCAACCATCGACTCACTCACCAACCTCTCGCTTCCTGCCGGAGTGGACATTGAGATTAAAATGCTTTAATAGCGATTAACGATTAGCGAGTAACGAATAACATAAAAGCAGTTGTCCAACTTATAAAGTACCTCCTTTGAGTGGTGCTTTTTAGTTTTTAATCCTAAATATAATGAAAACCTTTAAAGATGTGCTTGTTTGGAAAGAGTCATATAAATTCACATTGCTGATTTATAAACTGACAAATAACTTTCCCACATCCGAGGAATTCGGGCTAAAATCTCAAATGAGACGAGCCGCTGTATCTATTATTTCAAACTTCGCTGAAGGGTTCAAGAAGGCTAGTTTTAAAGAAAAAAATCATTTTTATAAAATCTCTGAAGGATCCTTAGAAGAAATCAAATGTCAAACGATGCTCTCCAAGGATTTGTCCTATTTGAGTGAGCAGGAGTACGAACAAATCGCATTGTTAGAAAATACCATCAGAAGACTGCTTCATGGTTGGATAAAATCCCAAAAATCTCACTACTAGCTAATCGATAATCGTTACTCGTTAATCGTTATAAGGATTTGCTATAATTTCAGTAAGCGCTTTAAAGAAATGACATCAAAAAAAACCATCATCATTGGCGCAGGGCCTTCAGGGTTGGCGACGGCCTACTATCTCAAACGTGCAGGAGTGGATTTTGTGATGTTCGAAAAAGGGGATCGGCCGGGATTTTCCTATGCGAGTATGCACGAGAGCCTCAGGCTCCTCACGCCGGCCTGCTACTCCAACTTGCCAGGATTCAAACTCTCTCCCAAAAAACTTCCCTACTACACCCGTCCTCAGCTGATCGATTACTATGAGGATTACGCCGAACACTTTGAACTCCCCATTCAATTTGGTCAGGAGGTTGAATCGGTCACAACTCACTCCGGTGGGTTTGAGGTGAAGACCAAAACTGACATCTATCAAGCCAAGTCCCTGGTTTGTGCGACGGGGCAATTTACTCACCCATTTATCCCGCCTCTGAAGGGCCTAGCATCCACTGCCATCACGGTGATGCATTCGTCTGCCTATCAGTCGCCCCAAGCGCTCAAATCAACTCTAAACGGCAAGCAACGGGTGCTAGTGGTTGGAGGAGGAAACACGGGTACCGAAATCGCTTGTGAACTGGCCGAGGCAGGATTCAAGGTGGGTCTCTCGACCAAGCGCCCTCTCCACGTGCTCCCGCACCGTATTGTAGGGCTGGATGTTCATTTTATCGCCCGCCCTTTTGAGCACCTCACTCGCCTTGTCACCCGCATCACGGGTAAGCCTTTTGAGGTCAAAAAGACGCCGGTTTTAGGCCGACAGATCTTGCAGAAGATCAAGTCGGGTCAAATCCACGCGTATACTCAATTGCTAGGATTCGACCACGATCAAGTCCAATTCAAGTCCGAATCCGTTCCTTTCGATGCTGTCATTTTGGCGACGGGTTATCGTTACGAAACGCCCTATCTCAAATTCTCCAGCGCCCCTCCCGGCCTCTTCTATGTCGGCAAGCCCGGCCAATCCGGCCTCGACTCGGCCTTCCTTCGCGGAATCAACTTGGATGCCAAGCGAGCCGCGAAGCAAGTGTTGCGGTATTTGAAGTGAAGTATATACTCACCTTCTCCTCATCTATATACCTACCCTCTATGAAATGCTGAAGTTCATTTCGATACCTTTTTCAACAAGCGAATAGCGAGTAGCGAGTAGCGATTAGCTAAAATACAGCTTTCAGAAGCCCCCTCTAACTCCCCCGAAGGGGGAGGGTAAATAATGCTTCCTTGCACCTCGCACTTAGCCCGCCGCACTTGTGACGAAAAGTATATACTTATCATCTTCCTAACTATATACTCACCCTCTGAAAAAAGCTGGGGGCTCAGAGCTTGTTGCTGGGAGTAAAATTCGGTTAGTATAGCTCTTCATTCGTCTTAAATAAGAGGTAATTTAAGTTATTCTAAATACCGACTAGTCTACCAGCTAACAGCTAATAGCTACCATCTCGAATAAAGTATATACCCACCCTACCTTCAAGTATATACCTAAGTGTACCGTTATCACTCTCCTGCCTGAGCAAGACAATCATCTGAATTTTACAATGTCGGAGACAGAATGCCTATTCAGCGAATTCCAGAAAGGGATTGTTGTCCTCGTGATCTGGATCTGCTGGTCTTTTAAGGTCATCATCCATCCAGCCCCGAGTTAATTGTTCAGCTTCAACAACTTTATCCCTTTTAATGATAAAACTAGTACTTGCCTCGCCATTTAGTTTGGATTTTGCCTTCCGCAGTTGGTTTTCCTCACGGGTCAAATTCCCTTCGTTTAACCCATCAAAAAATGAAGCTAGTCCAGCCTTTCGATTCAAAGTCATGACTTGATTGCCAGCTTCATCCAAAGTAACTGATTGGATGATCACTCTAACATAGGGGGTGCCCCCGACCATATCAACTCGCTCCACAAGCGCAAGATTTTCTGAAGAAGTTCCATCTTCATTGTGTTCGTAACGAACCATTGTGCCAGGAAGGTATTTATCTCTAGTGTCTAAATATTCCAATAAATCACCCCCCATATCTCCATCCCTAAATTGAATCACACAATCTGCAAAAGCAGCTCGCTGCTCTTCAATTAATTGCGCTTCACAAGATCTTTCAGCTGCAGCTTGCCGTTCAGCGTCAATTCTTCTTACCATATCACCCACTGTGCTGACTAAGCTCAGCCCTCCTGCTTGAGACATTTCAACATCTCTACGTTCGAATGTTCTTCCATCAGGCATATCATCGTGAGTTATGAGCTAAGAGTTTATTTTTACACACCAACTGACCTTAAGACAAGTTTTATTGAGGGTTTCTTCCACGTACAGCCCCAACAAATTCATTGATAAATCGTTGAGTTGTCCACCCAGGGATCTCCAATGATTGGGCAACTCTCTTATCACCATTCTTAGCTAATCGGGCCTTGGCTTCTGCAAGCCTCTCTAAATTGACTGCTAAATCATCTGGGTTCAATTCGTCTAAATCCACAGGACGACCATAAAGGACTTCAATTATGGTGGTTCTCTGGCCATCTTTACCTTGAACCACCCGTTCGACAAGGCATCGGACGAGACGAAGGCCTTCAATGGTTTCCACATCATCAACCAGGGCCACTCTGTCAGGGTCAGCGGAACCATCCTCCAAGCGGGCATGTAAGACTTCAGAGCCTCTTGCGTAGCGCTTTTCTGCTCTTTTTTCTGCTTCTGTCCTTTGGCGATCATTCTCATCTAATTGAGCCAGAGTTTGGTCTGCTAAGGCCTGATATTCCTCGGCAGCTGCCTCGTCCATTCTGGGGCCACCTAAAGACTGACCTTTTCCGTCCATCAAATCAGCAAATTTACCTCTTTTAGAAGTAACTGCAGCATGAGCAGTATCTTGCCCATCTTTTTCAGCTAAAAACCGTGAACCACTTTCCGAAGCCAGACGGAGCTCTCTCTGTCTCTGTCTATCAGCAGCCGCTGGGTCGATAAGGTCTTCATAGGTTTCTAGTTTTCTGGCACCCATAATTTGAAAAGTTAGTAATTTAGTAAGTTTTTAAGCGCTTTAAACTGGAAAAATGAATCTAGAATCTTAAATTTAATCATTTTCAACATCAATCTGAATTTGCTCACCCATATATTCATTAACAACTTCATCAAGCTCCCTAGTATCATTGACGTTATCAACAGGACCATGTGGACATGGTATGATCGAAAGTTGATTGATTATTTCTTTTGGAAAAGAAGCTGGGACATTAGCTCCAGTCTGGGATCGGGTATAGACAATCACTGAGCCATCTTTTTCCGGATCAAGGCCAAGGTAAATCATGCAGGCCACTACTTTTTCAGCTTGATCACAAACCAAAAGTACATCACCCGGTTCACATGTTTGAATATCAAAACCAAGGTCTGCAACATCCAATGGATATTCATCCTCTTCTTTCACGAGTGTTGCATCATTCACAATTTCATGGGCATCACTTGGCTCTACTTGAGGAACGCCGTAACATGGCGCGGCCGCGATTGGCTCAGACCCGATAGTCCGATTTTCAGGTCTAGCAAGGACAAACCCACCACTTACCTTTAAAGAAGTGACCCCACGGGCAGCCGCTAAAAATTTAGCTCGATTGCTGTTTGCCGCGCGCAACAAATCAGCACCAGAAACATCTCCTAAAATACTAAATCTGTTCCTAATGGCCTTAGTCACATTTGGGCCAAGTTGAACTAAGCCCTCAAAACTTTTTGGTTCTTCTATGATGTCAGTTTCAGTATATAAATCTTCTGCTGCGCCAGCCATGGTAGCTAAATTTAATTTTTTAAAATTATTTAACCATTAACTTTATACAATAATATATTGAAAAATGTCAAGAGGAAGTTGGCAAGGAGAAGGTGAAAATTTCAGCGTGTTAGAGTTGTTTTCTACCGAAACCTGCTAAAAGTTCTTGAAAGAGACTAATAAGTCTTTTGCTCAGTCTAGATAATTTTTCAATCACAGAGTCAAATGATAAACCTGCAGAAACTACTGGTTTATTTGACTGTCTTAAGGCAATCGCCTTATTTAACTCTTCAACATTAACAACTCTTGTCATCCGATTTTCATCGCATTCTGCATTAACAATTTGGCTAATAGAGCCTGTTCTAGACCTAACATCGGAGATTACACCCATGCGAACCAAGTCCAGACGCCCAGTCCTTTCCATAGCCGCTAGTAGTTCTCCAATCTTAGCTCGTGATTCATCAAATCGAGTCACAGCTTCACGACCTCTCTCTTGATCGTCAGCCAGTCTTAATGCCGCCCTAGCCAACGTCACCATCCGTTCGACAGAATCATAAAGATCTGTATGCTCAAACCCTTTAGAAATAAGCTTATCAGCCAATCTAAGCCCATGTCTTTGGATTTCTTGCAATTGTTCATCCAATCGATTATCAGATTCACCATTGTACTCCAGTTCATTAGGAATGCCTGGTGCAAGTTCCGCCAATTCAATAACTGGCGTGCCATGCTGACTTATAATATCTTCAAAATGGACATCTTTGTGACCCGTTTCACCCCCAGGAGTTTCAAACTCAATTCTTATAAAAGGGTACTCCAGCTGAGTGGTGGCAACTCCCTGATACCAGTTGCCGTCGCTCCGTTTAAACTGAACTGGCCGTTTATTCACAAGAATAAAAATACGATCAAAGCGAGCGATATCAGCACCGCTTGGCTGTTCACTTGGATTAGTTCGGGGAGCATGCATGGCTAGAGGGTTAATGAATTAAGTAATTAACCTTATACCCCACCATACCACACCTTAAATTTTTGTAAAATTTTTTCTCCAAAAAAGTCATGCCACTCAAAGCCTTGACTTCTGCAGTCAATCTGATACACTCATTTTAATAACTCCCTCATACATACCCACCACAGCACTTAAGCACAGACAAAAATGAACTAAACGCTAAACGCTGACCGCTACTCAAAAAATTGAGCACAGCCAAAACCCAAAGCGGTGTGTAGAAGAGTTAATAACATATCACGAATGGATTCGCGCTCCACGTTGGTTTGTTTTTATTTAAAAATCAATGTCGGATTCGACATTCCATCCACAACCCCAAATAAACATGGAAATGCCCCTTTACCTCACCTACGACGACGTCCTCCTCTTACCCCAATACTCCGAGATCTTACCTCGGCAAGTCGACACACGTGCCCAACTCACCAAACGGATCAAGCTCAACATCCCCCTGGTCAGTGCCGCCATGGACACCGTCACCGAGCACGAACTCGCCATCAAAATGGCCTTGTACGGAGGGATCGGAATCATCCATAAAAATTTGACCCCCGATGAGCAAGCCGAAGAAGTCGACCTGGTCAAACGTTTCGAAAACGGATTCATCAAAAATCCCCGTTGTGCCAAACCCGATGACACCATCGAAATGGTCTATCAGATCCGGAAAAAATATGGCTACAAAGCCGTGCCCATCACCGACAATGGAAAGCCAAACGGGAAGCTCATGGGATTGATCACCGCCAATGATTATTTCATCCACAAGCATGCCACGCAAAAAGTCAAAGAACGCATGACCAAATCCTCTCAATTACTCACCGCTGAAGAGGGGATTTCACTCAGTCAAGCCAACGACCTCCTCGAAGAGAGTAAACACAGCAAGCTCATCATTGTGGACAACAAAAAATCCATGAAGCTTCGGGCTATGGTCACCCGTCGGGACATCGAAAAGAACAAACTCTATCCTGATGCTTGCAAAGACAGCGAAAAACGACTTCGCGTCGGGGCAGCTGTGGGGCCTGCTAAAAACATGGAAGAGCGGGTCGAAAAACTCGTTACAGCCGGCGTGGACGTCCTAGTGGTCGATACCGCCCATGGTCACTCCAAAGGGGTGATTGACACCGTCAAATACATCAAAAAAAATTACAAGAAAATCGACGTGATTGGAGGAAACATCGCCACTGCGGAGGCTGTCAAAGCCCTGGCTAAGGCCGGCGCAGACGCCGTCAAAGTGGGGATTGGACCGGGTTCTATCTGTACCACCCGCGTGGTCACCGGCATCGGAGCCCCTCAATTCAGTGCCGTTCAAACCTGCGCGGCCGAAGCCAAAAAGCACGGCATTCCTGTCATCGCCGATGGGGGTATCAAACTCTCGGGCGACTTTGCCAAAGCCATTGCCGTCGGCGCCTCCACCGCCATGATCGGCTCCCTCTTTGCAGGGACCAAAGAAAGCCCTGGCGAACTCATCTATCACGAAGGCAAAACCTTCAAATCGTACCGCGGGATGGGCAGTATGGGCGCCATGTCCAGTGGTGGAAAAGAACGCTATGGCCAAGCTGATGTCAAAGAAGAAGCCAAGTACGTGCCCGAAGGCATTGAAGGGCAGATTGTCTACAAAGGCCCCGTGGCCCACGAGATCTTCCAGATGGTCGGAGGCCTCCGTTCCAGCATGGGCTATGTGGGCGCCAAAGACGTCCCCACCTTCCAAAAGAAAGCCAAATTCGTCCGCATCTCCAATGCCGGCCTCCGCGAAAGCCACCCCCACGACGTGATGGTGATTAAGGATGCGCCAAACTATAAGCAGAGCAGTTAGTTTTAATTACTAGTTACGAATTACTAGTTACGAATTACGAATTGCTTTACGGGTAGGTTGCGGATAGTTAACGAATGGGATGCGGATAGTTAACGAATTGTTTTAGTTTTGTATTTGGCTCCCCCCTTGCTAAAGGGGGCTGGGGGGATCTTCTCAATTACGAATTACGTAGTACGCACGGTCTGATAAAAATTAGACATCCGTGCTGGAGCAATTTTGTAGATTGCTTCGACCTTCAAATGCCTGGAGCCCACTACAAGTACGCTCCAGCTGTAAATTATGTAGTACGTATTATGCATTAATTTGGATCTGCACTTTAGATCGCACCTCGCACTTCAAATGTGGCACTTGGGATGAAGTATATACTCACCCTCTCTCTAACTATATACCTAAGTCTTAAATTTCCAATTCACCCCAATACTCACCAATACTTTCCAAGCAAATCCTAAACTTGAATTTCTAATTTCCAAATGGTTTAGAATTTGTTTTATTTAAGCTATTTAGAATCCGAGTAATGTTTAAAAATTAGAAATTCGGAATTCAGTTTTATTTGGAAATTGTAAATTGGAAATTGGTCATTGAGAAAAAGTATATACCCACCCTCACCTAAAGTATATACCTACCCTACACCTTCATCTCACTCCCGAGCCTTTATGGTCCACGAGCTTAGCGAGTGGTTTACCAGAAAGG
>JAUHWS010000087.1 GCA_030427295.1 bacterium
CCCCAGCCACCGCATTGACAAAAATTGAGCTGATATTGCTTCGAAAATCGATGAGTTCAATATTGAAAAAGAGGAGATTGATGGATTGATCCCAATATTCTTTGTAGAGCAAAATAAGTTGCGCGGCTACAATCCCTCCAACGAAGGTGAAAAACGTGGCCCATGGGTTGGTTTGATTTTTTCGATAAAAAATAATCATCCAGATCGCCGCCGGAACAAGGGCAACGAGAAAGGTAATGGGGTACTGGATGAATGAAGGCATGGTTTGTTTTTAGGAAGTGGAGAATTAGACGATATCACTCGTCATGTAGTGGGTTCCCAAGCTTTGGGGGCGGGCCTGGCAGGCTAGAATGATTTTGTAAGCGACGAGTTGTCGATGCTGAATGCGGTAGTCTCGCGCTGGAATGGACACAATTTCTTGTTTGGCTTTTTCCAGGCTGGCTTCGGTCCGCAAAATACCGACGTTTTCCCACATGATTTTACCGATTCGTCCGGCATAGGCTTTGATCTGATCGATATCTTCGATGGGGACGGAGGGAATTTCAACCTTACTCATGTCCACCGAACTATCTACATCCATGGTTTTGGTTTTTTCGAGGGATTCTGCCACGATTTTGGCATACACGAGGGATTCAAGAAGTGAATTGCTAGCCAGGCGATTGGCTCCATGGAGCCCGGTTCGAGCGACTTCTCCCACGGCATAAAGCCCTGGTAAGGCGGTCGCCCCTTTTTGATCCACTGGCACTCCCCCACAAGAGTAGTGAGCGACAGGCGTGACAGGAATTTTTTGGGTGGTCATGTCGATGTCATAGCCTTTGAGGGTTTGATAGATATTGGGAAAAGTGGTTTTCAGTTTATTTGCAGGCAAATGGGTTGCATCTAGATAAATGGGACCTGTCATTTCTTCGATGAAAACGGCCCGAGACACTAAATCTCGTGGAGCTAATTCGGCCTTGGGATGAAAACGAGATAGGAAGGCCTCCCCTCGATTGTTGACAATTTTTGCCCCCTCTCCGCGGAGCGTTTCGGAAATTAGAAAATGCCGGCCCTCTTTTTGTACGGCCAAGCCCGTAGGGTGAAATTGGACAAACTCGATGTCTTGCAATTCTAAACCAGCATTGACTGCGAGGGCTAAGCCATCTCCCCCTGAGCCAATGGTGTTGCTGGTATGACCAAAGAGTTGTCCCAATCCTCCCGTGGCTAGAATGGTGTATTTGGCTTCCAGAATTTCTAAATCGGCCTTGTCTGAATTGGCTTGTCGGGTGAACACGCCAACACATTTCCCTTTCACTTCGATCAACTCAACCGCTTCGGTTTTCTCGATGATTTCAATGCTTTTTTCTTTTTGGA
The DNA here is from genome assembly GCA_030427295.1 of bacterium. GTDB lineage: Bacteria > Patescibacteriota > Gracilibacteria > UM-FILTER-43-11 > UM-FILTER-43-11 > JAUHWS01. The sequence goes on from JAUHWS010000087.1 coordinate 1,351, forward strand.
CGGCTTTTAGGAGGACATTTAAAATGTCTCGCCCAGTAAAATCAGAACTTCGCCAGACCCGAGCATGACTGTGTCCAGCCTCTAAAAGGGGTTGAGGCTGAACTTTCAGTCCAAGGGACTCTAAAGAACGAACGGCTTTAGGAGCTCCAAAAACCACTTGGCGGACGGCTGCTGGATCGCAAAGCCCCTGGCCGACTTCAAGGGTGTCTTTAATGTGATTTTCGAAATTGTCGTTCTTATCCATTACGGCTGCAACGCCACCTTGCGCCCAATAAGTGTTCGCATTTCTTGCTGCGCCTTTGGTTAAAACAGTAACCTTTCCTTGGTCTTTCAGATAATAGGCCGTGGCCAAGCCTGCAATGCCTGACCCAATGATGAGATAATCAGTTTGTTTGTGCATTTTGTTTTTGTTGGAGGTACTTCGATTATAGAGGATTTTTTTTATGGAGGGAAGAGGTTGTGTACGGATGATTAACGAATGGGTGACGAATTGTTTCACGGATGGTTAACGAATGAGTGACGAATTGTTTACGAATTGGATGCGGATGGTTCCTATTTAAGGATTATGCATTATGGATTACGTAGTATGTGTTACGCGTCGGTCAAATCTTTCTTTCCTCCCCTTTGAGGAGGCTAGGAGGGGCTACTTTTTCTTCGCACATCGTACTTTAGAACTCCGCGCGTGAGATGAAGTATATACTCACCCTCTCCCCAACTATATACCTACCTTCAGTGAAATGCTGAGCTTCAGCGACTTGCTGACCTTCGACGTGGTAACGAGGTAACTTGGAACGAAACAACTGATGGTAAGGCTAAAAAGCTTATAAAATAAGCATAAAAAAGTGAGAGTTTCAGAAGACGGAATGAAGCGAGAAGTATATACTAAAGTCAATCAAAAGTATATACCCAAGCATTAACTTAATCAGCCTTCATTCTACTATTTACAAATTGAAAATACCCCACTCCGGCAATCATGGCGGCGTTATCTGTACAAAATATTTGTTCAACTGGCCAACGGAGTCGCAGGTCTGTGGGGAGTCGCTCTTGGGCGACGTTTCGAAAAAGTCGGTTGGCAGATACTCCTCCGGC
>JAUHWS010000088.1 GCA_030427295.1 bacterium
GAGTTGCTATTAGTTTCCCAGGAAATGAATTCAAATGCTTTTTTACTGCTGGATGAATCGCAGGAAAAGATACAAATGTTGCAACGTCAGATCTTGTTTTTTAGTTTTGTTTTCCTGTTCTTGTTGTTACTGGGGGTCTTGATTGCTGGTTTCAGTGTTTTGAAAGGCATAGGCCAACCTGCTATGGAAATGGCAAAAGCCAAGGCTAAAACTGAAGCTATTTTGCGTGGCATTGGTGAGTCTTTGGTAGTGACGGATGAAAATGGTGTTATTGTTTTGGTTAATGATGCCTTTGAGAAACGCTTGGGCTATAAGAAACACGAGGTGATTGGAAAGAAATTTGTTCAATTGACTCCGGCTTTTAAATGCCAAAAAAGCAAGCGGGTGAGGGTTAGATATGCGGATCGTTTGATCACCCGTGCCTTAAAGGAAGGGGTTGAATTGCATGCCAATCTTAAAGATTGTCTTTATTTTAAGGCACGAGATAAGTCTTTTTTCCCTGTTTCGGTTAAAATTGCGCCTATTTTTTTGGAGAAGAAACTTTATGGGGTTGTTTTAGTTTTCTCTGATATTTCTCAAGAAAAAATAGCCGATCAAGCTAAGACCGAGTTCATTTCTCTTGCCAGTCATCAATTACAAACCCCCATTACTAGTGCAAATTGGTACTTAGAAATGCTCATGAATGGAGACGTCGGTAAATTATCTAAAGAACAAAAAGAGTTGTTTATGGAGGTTTATAAAAGTAATTTGCACATGAAGGATCTTGTGCAAGCTTTACTCAATGTTTCACGAATTGAATTGAGTACCTTTATGGTGAAGCCACAGTCTGTTGATTTGGTTGCGCTAGTTAAGAGTATATTGACTGAGCTGAAGCCAAAAATAAAAGCGAGTAAGGTGAATGTGGTGCAAAAGTATGCTAAAAAATTACCTCCAATTTCAGCTGACCCCAGTTTAATCCGTATTGTTTTTCAAAATTTGTTGAGTAATGCGATTAAATATACTTCGAATAAGGGAAATGTGACCATTGATCTCAGGCTTACTAAAAAAGGGCAGCGTTTTGGTGGGCATGTGATTGAACAGGATGGGTTTTTGATTCAAATTGCGGATACGGGCATGGGAATTCCTAAGGATGAACAAACTCATATCTTTAATAAGATGTATCGTGCTAGTAATGCGAAAGAGAGAATTGAATCAGGGACTGGCTTGGGGCTTTACTTGGTCAAATCAATTGTGGAAACTGTGGGAGGCCATGTTTGGTTTAAGTCGAAAGAAAAAGAAGGGACGACATTCTTTGTTTTCTTATTGAAAGAGGGCATGAAACAACGGGAAGGAAGTCGCCCTTTAGAATCTTTTTAATGGGTCATAAGGTGATGTTTTTGAAGTGCGTGATTTCCATTTTGGACAGTTGGGTGATGGCGATGACATCGATGCGCCAGCCGAGTTGTGTTTCTGGGTGGCTCTCAAGCCAATTTAAAGCGGTTTTCTGGAGTTTTTCAACCTTTTGGGGTGTCACGGCCTCTTCGGGCTCTCCAAAGGTCTTAGAACGTCTTGTTTTCACTTCGACAAAAACAATTTCATTCATGTGTTTGTCTTTGGTAATGAGATCGATCTCGCCCTCTCGTTTTTGATAATTTCGTTTTAAGATTTCATACCCCTGTTTAAGCAGGTATTTTTCAGCTTCTTGTTCCCCCCATTGTCCCAGTGCTTGTTTGTCCATTGTTTAGGTAAAAAGAGATAAGGTGAAGCTGGCTCCGATGGGGATGAGTAGATTGTCGTCTATTTCGAGGCCAAATAGTTTGATGTTGGGAATTTCTAAAAACATACCCACGGTGCTGGCAGCCAAGACGGCGTAAAGGTGGGGGAAAAAATAATAGGCCAGAGGAATGGAAGCCAAGATGCCGACCGCATTTCCTTCGATGTATTTTTTGGGATTTAATTTGGTTTTGATTCGCCCAAAATGACGACCAATGAGGTTAGAGATGGCATCCCCTACGGTTAAAATTATGATTCCGGCGTAGGCAATATGAGTGTCAAACAAAATGAGACTCAAATAACTGCCCAAAGTAAAAAAGAGGGGGCCACGGCCGGGGAAGCTGTTGAGATGTTCATCCCGTTCAAAAAACCTGAGCATGCGTTTGATGAATGATTGTTTTTTTTGTTTTACAATGAAAGATATGGCTGCCCCTCCAATGATCATTCCTAAGAGGATTTCATTGTTTATAATTTGATAGCGGTGTAATAAGACCAGTGTGAAACCATAAATAATATGGAACACTTGTCGGCGAAATTCAAGTCGATGCATTTGCGTTGAGTTTTGGGTAGCGGCTATTATATTAGCGTGTTCAGCTT
>JAUHWS010000089.1 GCA_030427295.1 bacterium
ACATTCGGAATTCAGTTTTATTTGGAAATTGCGACATTGGAAATTGGTCATTGAAAAAAAGTATATACTAAAGTCAACCCAAAGTATATACTCACCCCAAACCTCAATGTCACTCCCGAGCCTTTATGGCCCACGAGCTTGGCGAGTGGTTTGCCAGAAAGGTGAACTCGGGAGTCTTTTTGAATTCTAAGCTTCAATATTCAAAGACTCCAAGGTCGCGCCTTGGAGTGACACCTGTCTCCTTGTTTCTCAATGAGGGCGAGGATATATACCCTCGCCTTCAGGGGGGTTTCAATTGTTCCCTTCAGGACTGATTTTCAAATTTTTCTTTGATTCACCAAAAAAAGCTGACAAAAGGCTTTCAATGTGCTAAAATAGGCGCACTAATTCATTCAAAAACCAAAAGAAAATGGCTAAACGCAAGCTTAAGACAGCTAAGCGGTCGCGTAAAATCAAACGGAATGTTTCCATCGAGCTCGAATCGGGTATTGCTCGGGAGGTGGGGGCGGTGGTTTATTTTGGGTTGGCAGCCATTTCATTTCTTATTATTCTCGATAAAGCAGGAGTGCTTGGTACTAAGCTTAATGAATATTTGAGTTTGATTTTTGGGATTGGTATTTATGCCTTGCCTGTCATTTTTTTGACTTTAGGGACGATGCTTTTTTTCTCGCGTCGCATTCAATTAGATACCACGCGTTACTTTGGTATATTCCTCCTCCTTTTTTCTAGTTTGGGCTTGGTTCACATGCGTACGGATCCGGATTTGATGCTTGAGAATGTGGATCTTTTTGGGGGTTATGTGGGCTTCATGTCCTCGGTACTACTCCGTTTATCTTTAGGTGAAACGGGGACGAAGGTGGTGCTCATTGCTATTTTGCTCATTGGTTTTTTGATCACCTTCGAATTCTCGTTGCGTCACCTTCTTCGTATGGCCATTCCGGACAAGGCGATCAAGTTAGAAATTCAATCTAAAAAGCGAAAGCTTAAGGCTTTGCCGGATCATGATGATGGAGAGCTTAATATTGTCAAACCGCTTTTGAGTAAAACGGCTGAGGAGGAAGATTTGCCTAAAAAGGTAGCTCCACCCAAGGAGGATAAGGTGTTTAAAGACATCGAAATTCATCGTTTGGGCAAGTTGAAGAAAAAGGATGAGATGCCCAAAAAAGAAGAAGTGGATTATTCGGGGTGGGAATTGCCTCCTTTGTCCTTGTTGAGTTCTGCCAGTTCAGAGGTGTATGTGAGCGATAAAATCCTCAAACAAAATGCGGAGAAAATTCGTGATAAATTGTCTCAGTTTGGGATTGATGTGATGATGCGGGATGTGAATATTGGGCCGACGGTGCTACAGTACACGTTGCAACCGCATGAGGGGATTAAGTTGAATAAGATTACGGGGCTTAAAAATGATTTGGCCTTGGCCTTGGCGGCAAAAGCGCTTCGTATCGAAGCGCCGATTCCGGGGAAGTCTTTGGTGGGGATTGAAGTGCCGAATGACAAGCGCATGGTGGTGCATTTGCGTGAAATGCTCGAGAGCGAAGAATTTGATAGTTTTGACTCCAAGCTTCGTATTGTGATCGGTCGAGATGTCTCGGGTCAGCCAGTGATTGACGATTTGGGAGCCATGCCTCACCTTTTGATTGCAGGGGCGACAGGTTCAGGTAAATCGGTGGGGATGAATACTTTTTTGCTCAGTTTGCTTTATCAGAATTCACCGCAGCATCTTAAATTTATCATGGTGGATCCGAAGCGGGTGGAGTTGACGCCTTACAATGGTATTCCTCATTTGCTCACGCCGGTGATCACCGATCCGGACAAGGCACATTCAGCGCTCAAGTGGGCGGTAGCCGAGATGAATCGACGCTACACCGATTTTGCCGAGAAGGGTTACAAAAATATCAAAGAATACAATGAAGCCGAAGAAAAGCCTCTCCATAAGATTGTGATTGTGATCGATGAGTTGGCGGATTTGATGATGCAGGCCAATAAAAAGGAAACAGAAGCCTTGATTTGTCGTATCGCTCAGATGGCTCGGGCGGTGGGAATGCATTTGATCATCGCAACTCAGCGACCCAGTGTGGATGTGATCACGGGGGTGATCAAGGCGAATATCCCGACGCGTATTGCCTTTACAGTGACCTCTGGAGTGGACTCGCGGACTATTATTGATTCGGTCGGGGCGGAGGATCTTTTGGGAATGGGGGACATGCTTTATTTGCCTGGAAACATGAGTAAGCCAATTCGCGTGCAAGGGGTCTATGTTTCGAC
>JAUHWS010000040.1 GCA_030427295.1 bacterium
CCAGCTAGGCTTCTTTTTTCAGGCTTTTTTCAGGCCACACGCCTCGAATTCGACCCTTGATCAGGCTGAGAGAAGTCTCAAGAGGATGAAGGCTCGACTCAACTCCTACCAGAAGTTGGTGGCTCTCCTGAGATCTTTTAAGCAGCTGAATTCCCAATTCTCTTCTGCTGCTTGGATTCTGGGTCGAGCGATTTGTGCCCTTCATCCGAAGGGGCGGGCGGAGATAAAGCGGCGGGAGGCCGAGGACGCGGCCTGAGCCGCGACGGCTTGCGTGAGCGAGGAAGGGGATGTGTGATGCAATGCAGGCTCTTCTGGGCCGGTCACGGATCGCTCTGGGCGCTACGGCGCCCCCCTTCCTTTGTTCATCACGTGGGTGGTGGGTGGGGGAAGGGGTTAACTTAATTCATTCCAATACTTACCAATACTTTCCAATTTCCAAACAAATTCGAAATTGTAATTTTTAGTGTCTAATTCGGTTGTTTAAATTGTTAAAATTTTGACGATTCTTCTCGCCACTGCTAGGGTAATGTCTATTTTTTGTTTGTTTTTTCTTTTTGTTCATTTTTGACGCCAAAAACGAACCAAAAAGCGCTGGGGAGAACACGAAGCGGACTCATCTTTTTCTCCTTTATTCATCATTTTACCCGCGCGTTTCTCCCCAGACCCCTGAATTCCCGGGAATTCAGCGTGTTGGGAATTAAAATAGCTACTTAGGTATATACTTTGGATTGAGGTTAGTATATACTTCCATCTCAAGGATTAACGACTAACGAGTAATGACTAAGTCCTATTTTATAGTGTGGCGTGATCAGTGGTGAATGATAAGCCTTATTTTAAGCTATATTTTAGCTAATCGCTATTCGCTAATTGCTAATCGCTTGCTGAAAACGGCAGCGTGATGATCCCCAGCTTTTTTCAGAAGGTAGGTATATAGATGAGGAGAGGGTGGGTATATACTTTCTTTTTTTAAGTCAGCTCTCTTAGCCGTTTGATCACGAAATCTTTATCGAGGGCACTGAGGAACCAGCCGGCTTGGGGCCCGAAGGTTTTGTCCAAAAAGAGGGTGTAGATGGTTTGGAAGCAGTCTTTTGGGGTGTAATCTTCGTTGCCTTTCACCAGGTTGTGAATTTGGCCGTGGATGGTTTCTCCTTCCCAGTTGTCCAAATTGTCCAACATGTCGGCTAGCTCTCTTGCAAATTGTTTTTGAAGGTCGCTCAAATTTTTAGCTGAGGCAGGACATTCTTCTTGCAATACGTAGCGGTATTTTTCTGGGGCGTAGTTTTCGAGCCATTTTTTGGCATATTCAACCCTCAGATCGATTTCTTCTCGGTCCAAATCAGTCAATTCGGCTCCTTTTATCTTGGCGACTTCTCCGTAAACATCCAGGCGAGGGATTTGAATGATGAAGACCAATTGTGAAAAGCGGGGTAAAAAACGTTCTTGAGGCGTTTCATCCCTCACTTGAGAAAGCTCAAAAGCTCTGGCCTGATCGGTTTGAACTACGTCTTTTTCTCCCTCATGAAAATACCATTTGGCGGCTTCGTCGTGTTGGTCAAAGAGTCTGGGGATGGTTTCGCCTTCCGGATCAAACTCGATGATGCGGTTGGGTTTGGTTTTGAGCATCAAAAAACGAAGCATTTCAGGGGGGAGTTGATCGGCAATGTCTCGGGCGGTTTGGCCAATCCCTTTTGAAGAGCTCATTTTTTTTCCTCCCACTAAAAAGAATTCATAGGGAATGTTGAAAGGCACTTCGGTGTGGGATATATTTCGGCAGATTTCAACGCCAATATCATGTGAACCTCCTGCCGCGTTGTGGTCTTTTCCACTGCCTTCGATGGTCACGTCGTAAGCATCCCATTTGGCAGGCCATTCCACTTTCCAGGTTAGTTCAGCATTGCCATCAAAGGGAGAGATCTCTCCTTCAAATTCACAGCCCTTTGCCCAGGTGACTTTTGCTTTGGTGCAGCGGTATTTGACTTTTTCGCCATCAAAGCTGAGCACGTCCGTAGATCCCACTTTGCCACATTGTTCACAAATGACTTGAACGGGTGACCAATGGTCAGGTTTTTCGGAACCGGACACGCGCTTGTAGATTTCCCGAATCTCCTTATTTTTGGTAAGTGCCAGTTTGATCCAGTCGTTCATTTTACCTTTTTTGTAGGCTTGGCTGGCTCGCGGGAGTTCGGGATCGAAGCCCATTTCTTTAATCACTCCCAAAAACTCGACTCCATAATACTCAGCAAAATTTTCTGCCTTTCCATCGGGAGAAGGAATATTGCAGAGTGGCTTTCCCATATATTCATTAAATCCTCTTCCTTCCAGTTCTTTGGGCATGCCATCCATGGGATCGTAGTCGTTGAATTCGTAGACAAAATGGGCCTCCTTTCCCCTTTCTTTTAGAACCTGAGCAATGATGCCGTGAATGACCACTCCGCGTACCGATCCGATGTGGACACGGCCGGAAAGGGTTTTTTCATCACGCACAATGAACGTATTGCGCCCGGTGTAGGTTTCTAAAATATTGTCGACAATTTCGTCAGCCCAAAACATATTTTGAATGAGTTAATGTGGCTTTAAGCATAACGGATATCCTTTTTGCCCGCAATTTTAATGTCTATTATGCTTTATTTTTTTGTCTAAAATACTCTTTTTTTGCTGTCAAAAGTGGGCTATAATAGGGCGCTCCTACATGCCAATTTTTTTTCTTTTATGAAGAAGTATTTCACATTATTCGCTGCGTCCGGTTTCTTCCTCAGTGCTTGTGCCGTTCAAGAGGATGTCTCCATTCCTGTGATTCCTAATCCAGTGGTTCAAGAGCAAGACCTTTCTGAGCCTCCCCATTACTCTGTTTCTGAGGTGGCTACGGTAAAACCCTTGCGTGAGGTTGAACTGGTTGCTCGAAAGGCAGGAACGCTTGAGGAACTTTCGGTTACTTTAGGAGATTGGGTGTCAGCCAACCAGGTGATTGGGCGGCTTGATTTAGATGAAACCAATGAGTCTGCGCTGATTAATTTGGATAATGCCCGTTTACAATTAGACAATGCGCGTGATACCGAGGGGGACCTTCGAGAAAATAACTTGGATGCGATCACTCGGGCTGAGCTTCGGGTGGAGAGCTTGGAGTTGACTTTAGAGCGTTTGGAGCGGAATTTGGATGAGCTCAAATCTCAAAATTCAAATGGTGAAACAAGTTTGTCCCTTCAAAAAGACACGCTTTTGCAAAATTTAGAAACAGCCGAAGACAATTATGACACGCTGATTGCGCGTTTGGATCAATCTTTGTTTGATCTGTTTGAAAGTGCCGAAACCAGTGTGGATGGTGTTTATTTTAATATTGAAACCAATTTCACTAAAGTGGAGGATATTATCAATCCGAAAAATAAGGATTTTTTGGATGCCGCTTCTGTTTTGCAAGAATTGGGAGCGACCAATTCGGCACAGCGAGCCAATCTGATCTCTGATTACAACAATCTCAAGGATGAAGTCTTTTTGATGCGTTTGGATTATGAAGCTCAATTGCCGTTTGTGGAGGACAATTTTTCAGACGTTTTAGCTCAAGTAGGGGATGATTTGGATGAGTTCCGTTCTTTTTTGGCTGACTTTAGAATCATGTTGGACAATTCCATCATCAATGGAGATTTGCCTCAAGCGACGTTGGATGCCTACAAGGCTCAAGTTACTGCGGCTGAATCTGCTGTGTTGGCTGATCTTTCAAAGTTGGATGGCTTGCGCCAATCCTATGCGTCTTATCAAATTGATCGGTCTAATCAAATTACAGTGGCTCAAAATAACATTGCTGTGGCTCAAAACCAGTTGGCTGATGCAAATAATTCATTGTTGAATTATTTTGATACCAGTGATGGTTCCGTTCAGGACTTGGAGTCTCAGATTGAGCAAACCAAAAAGGATTTGATTCTGGCTCAGGTGGATTTGGAATCGGCCGAGCGAACGGTGGATGTCCAGGATGTGTCGAAACAATTAGAAATTAATAATTTATCCAATCAAGTTCGTTTGGCTGAGAGTTCCATTCAGGATGATGAAATTGAGGCGACGACCGATGGGGTGATTTCTGAATTGGCTGTCGATCAAGGGGATTACTTGTCTCCTGGGACCTTGATTGGGACGGTGATTCAGAGTCAGCAAGTGGTTTTAGTTTTTTATCTCTCGGAACAAGATGCGGGCCGTCTTTCTGTGGGGCAGGAATTCCAATTTTCACTCTCCAGTGACTCGGATGAACTCCATTTGGGAAATATCAGTAAAATTGCACCAACGGCTGATCCGAATAGTCGAAAGATTCGTTTTGAGGGGACCATTCAAGACAGTGGCTTGAATTTGAGGCCCGAAACCTACGTCAATGTTCAGCTTGATTTGACCGATGGCACTTTTGATGCCAGTAAAATTTATGCCCCCCTCAATGCGGTTATTTTTGGTCAAGGTGAAAATTATGTTTATTTAGTTGAGGAAGATATTTCTTTTTTGCCAGGAGAATATGTTGATCATTTTTTTGCTTCTTGGTTTGAGGCTTTGGATGCTGCTAAGCCTGCATCTTCCCTCATTCCTGTCGACTTGAGAACGCACCTTGATTTTAGCTATGACTTTAAGAGTCCTTTGGCCCGACGGCGACCGGTTGATATTGGGGATCAATTTGGTGTGTGGGTTGAGATTTTGGAGGGACTTCAAATGACGGATCGTCTCATTGTGGACGGTCAACGCAATTTGCCTCCGGAAGGTGAGGTGACGGTTGATATTGCCCCATAACCCTTTTTATTTTGTCTGGACTCAATGGAAAACAAGAGGTTGATAAAGAACTCGAATCGATTGCAAATTCGCCTTGGGGTTATTTCATCAAAAACCGCCGGATGGCGATTATTTTAGGTTTCATTTTTTTAGTGGTGGGGATTTACAGCTACACTCAAATTCCGCGCGAATCAAATCCCGAGGTGAAGGTGCCGTTTGGAATGGTGATGACTTCTTACCCTGGTGCTTCGCCCCAAGAGGTTGCAGACCAAGTGACGTATGAAATTGAGCAACAAGTGAAGTCTTTAGATAATCTCAAACTCATGACCTCTGTGTCGTCTGAGGGCTTGTCACAGGTGTCCGTTGAATTTGAGGCGGATGCGGATTTGGATGAGAGTATTTCTGACCTAAAAGACGCGGTTGATAGTGCTTCCCCGAATTTGCCTGAGGATGCCACCGATCCCTTTGTGCAGGAACTTTCGTTTTCAGATACTCCGATTGTGACCTATAGTTTTTTTGGGGATTTGCCTTACGATCAGCTTCTTTCTGTGGTTAAAAAAGTTCAATCTCGTATTGAAGAGGTGAAAGGGGTTCAAAGTGCCGATATTTTGGGGGAGCGGGAGAAGCACATTTTGATCTCGGTTCGGCAAGGTGACATGGTGCAGTATGGCCTGAATTTGCGTCAAATTTCTCAGGCGGTTTCCACGTATCATCTCAATGGTCCGGTGGGAAATATCGAGATTGATGATTTGCTCTATCGAGTTCGTATTGAGGCGGACCAAGAAGATGTGGAGCGGGTCAAAAACATCCCGATTGCGAACCGAAATGGGGTGAATGTGTATGTGAAAGATGTGGCCGATGTGGTTGAAGAATTCACCGAGCAGGTGACTGATAGTCGGGTGTCGATCAATGGCAATCCTTCTTTTCCTGCGCTTTCGATCAATATTATCAAAAAGACCGGTGAGAACATCTTGGACACGGCGGATGAGATCAAGTTGATTTTAGCAGAATTGGAATCCAATGGTACCATCCCCAATGAGTTGGAATATCTGGCGGTCAGTGACATGTCCGACTTTGTTCGGAAAGACTTCAATCGCTTGATGGGGAATGCTTTGGCGACCATTGCTTTGATTTTTGTGGTGCTTTTGTTGGCTCTGGGTATCAAAGAGGCTTTTATTGGGGGTATCGCTATTCCGTTCACATTTTTGGTGGCCTTCACTTTTTTGTATCAAACGGGAAACACGTTTAATTTCTTGGTTTTATTCAGTTTGATTTTAGGCTTGGGACTTTTGGTGGACACGACGATTGTGATGATGGAGGGGATGCATGAATACCTCTACAAAGAGCGTTTGTCTCCGGTGAATGCAGCCCTAAAAACGGTTAAAACTTATCGTTTTTCGCTGATGTCGGGGATGCTCACGACCATTTCAGCCTTCTTGCCGATGTTTTTGATGTCGGGCATCATGGGAGAGTTCTTCAAGTTCATTCCTACGACGGTGAATGCTGTTTTGGTTAGTGCTTTTATTATTGGACTCTTCATCATTCCTGCCTATGCCGTGATTTTTATGCACAAGATCAAGGATGGGGAAAAGGAGTCTCGTTTCACGGTGATCACCCGCCGCGTTCGAGAGGGGTTGATTGGTCGGATCAATCGAGTTTATAAGCGACTTCTTCATTTTCTCCTTAGTAAAACGCGTCGGCGTATTGGCTTGTGGACGTTGACTATTTTTGGGTTTTTATCTGCCTTGGCTTTGCCTGTAATTGGTATTGTGAAAATTGAAGGTTTTCCTTTGGTGGACAATGATTATATGTGGGTGAATGTGGAGGCTCCGGTGGGCTACACTTTGGACCGGCTTGATCCGATTATTCAAAAGATTGAAGGGGTCGTTCAAAAAGATCCTAATATTGAAAGCTATGTTCTCAATTTGGGAGTAGGTGGTGTGGGGCAATCTCTTGAAGGAGACTTGGCTGGCGGAGCTTCGAATACTCATTTGGCTAGTTTTACGTTGAATTTTGTGCCTGAAGAGGAGCGTAGCGAAAAGAGTTTTGTCATTGCTGAAAATTATAAACAAAAGCTCGCCTTCATTACTGAGGCAAACATCACGGTTCCTGAACTTCGTTCGGGACCGCCTACAGGTGCCGCCATTCAAGTTCTAATTTTTGGGGAAGATTACGCTATTTTGCAGGATATTTCGAATGATGTTAAGTCCAAATTGCTTGGTTTTGGGGGGGCACAAGTGGATGATGATATCGCTACCAGTACGGCTGAATTCACCTTTGATTTTTCTGCTCCCTATGCCAAAGCGCTTTTAGAACAGTTCAATTTATCCGTGGCTGAAGTGATTCAAGAGGTGCGCACGGCTGTTTTTCCTACCACAGCGGCCACGATTAAGCGAGCGGATGATGAAATCGATATCGATGTCCAACAAGATTGGGATGGCTATAAACCGACTTCTATCGATGAGGTGAAGGCCATTCAAATTCAGAATAATTTTGGAAATTATGTCGCGTTGGGCGATTTAGTTGAGCCTGACGTGGGGGCTAACTTAACCAGTGTAAAAAATTACGATGGAAATCGGGCGGTGACGATTAGTTCTGACGTGGCTGCTAATTTGGTGCCTGCTGATGTGCTCGAGAAATTGGTGCCTTATTTGGATAGCTATCAGTGGCCTGAAGGTTATCGCTATGAATTGACTGGGGGGAATGAGGACACGATTCAATCGTTCATGGATCTTTTGTATGCCATGATCATTGGTATTTTGCTCATTTTCTTGATTTTGGTGACTCAGTTCAATTCCTTCAAGCAACCTTTTGTCATTTTGCTCAGCTTGCCCCTTTCGTTGATTGGCGTTTTTTATGGATTCTGGGCTCTTCAGCTCAAACTGGGAGTGGCGACGATGATTGGAATTGTGGCTCTTTCGGGAATTGTGATCAATGATGCCATCATTTTGATCGATCGTATCAATCACAATCGAAAGTATAAGCAGATGAATATCAAAGATGCCATCACGGAGGCTGGTCCTGCTCGTTTGCAGCCTATTTTGATCACTTCCATTACAACGATTTTAGGGATTCTGCCCATCAGTTTGACCGATGCCTTTTGGCTTACTTTGGGGATGGCAGTGGTCTTTGGGATGGCTTTTTCCACTGTTTTAACCTTGGTGATCATTCCTATTTTCTACTATTCATTGGAGCTTTATTACAAGGTGTATGCCTATGTGATTGGAATGGTGGTGTTGGGGGTGGTGATTCACCAAGGAGTTAGTCAAGGTTTGCTTCCATACCTCGAAGAAGGTTCCGCTTTTATTCCACTCTGGAATGATACCTTGCAATATGTTTTCTTGGCGATTTGGTTCTTATTCCTTTTGATTACTGGGATTCGCAAGTTCCGCAGGTTGGATGCGTATTACCATGGAAATGCCCTAATTACAAGTGGCTAATTACGAATTGTTTTACGTGTAGATTTACGAATTGTGTCACGGATTGTTTTACGAATGGTTTTCGAATGGGCTGCGAGTCGGTTGCGAATAGTTACTTATCATTAAGGACCTCCCCCTAAAAGCTATTCATCCATCAATCTCTTTCCCCCTCCCTGAGGAGGGGGACAATAAGATGAGTTTAATTGAGTAAGGGGGAGGTCCAGATCAAATGAATAGAGGCATTCCGAATACTGCCCGTCTACCAGCTAAAAGCTAAAAAATACTCTTAGTCGTTAGTTCTTGGCCCTTAACTATTTCAACAAAGGTGTATACAATAGGGATGTATTTAATTTTATTGGATGGCTGAAAGTATTATTTTTGTCCTCTTGGCGGGTACTCTGGTGATCATTTCTTATTACGCCTTTGGCATTACGTGGATTGACCCACGCGTTTTGATTGTGATCTTTGCTCTGCTGATCATTCCTGGGTTTTATGCGGCTTTGACCAGCGGTCCCTTTGTTCCCTCAGCTCGCAAGCGACATCGGACGATGCTCAAATTGGCTCAATTGACGGGTGAGGATGTGGCTTATGATTTGGGTTGTGGGGATGGCCGGCTGGTTTTTTCAGCCTCCAAAATGGCTAAGCAGGCGACAGGCTACGATTTATCCATTCCTCTTATTCTTTATGGAAAATTGATTGCTTTGTTTTACCCCAAGGCGAAGATTCGATTTGGGAACATTTGGAAGCAGGATTATTCGGATGCGGATGTGATTTTCTGTTATTTACTTCCTAAGGCGATGCGGCAATTTCATCAGGAGGTGTGGCCCAAGCTCAGGCCTGGCACACGGGTGATCAGCAATGCGTTTATGATTCACGAGCTTGAGCCTGTTGAAGTGGTGGATAAGGTTTATTTGTATCAAAAATAGATTATTCTCCTGTCTTTTCTTCCATTTTTTCTATTTTTCCAGAGCCGCTGACGTCTTGGTTGATTTCGGGACTTCCTTTGTAACTGACGCGCCCACTACCACTGATGTCGATATCGAGGGTGTCATTTGCCCACACTTCTGCTTTTCCAGAGCCTGAAATACTCACTTTGGTGTCGTCGGTTTCGAGCTCACTGGCGAGTAGTTTGCCAGAACCGCTCACTTCGAATTCGTTTTTTTTCACGCCTCCCTCCAGTTCTGCTGTGCCCGAGCCCGAGATGTCTATTTTGAGTTCATTGGCTTCGATATCTAAATCAATTTGTCCTGAGCCGCTCAAATCAATGTCTAGAGTGTCGGTTTTGATGGCTGACTCTCCTTCAATTTTTCCTGAACCGCTCAGGTCAAAGGACTCGATATCTTCCATGGTCAAATAGATGTCGATGTTTTCGGTGGGATTAAAACAACTGATGAGTCTTTTGGGTTTGATGACGAGGGTGTCATTTTTTACGTAGACCTCTAGATTTTCCAAAATATTGTCGTCGGTTTCAATTTCAACCGACACATGCTCTCCTTGAGTGAGGTGGATAGTGCCTTGGCCGCTTAGATCCACATGACTAAAGTTTTTGACGTCAAAATTTTCTTGAGTGACATTGCCTGAACCGTCGGTACAGAAGGCACATCCTGTGGTGACAAAGCTGAGGGGGATGAGGATGGCAAGAAATAGTGCTTTTTTCATGATGGTGAGTTTGAATGGATATTTTTTACGGATTGATCATGTTCATTGTTATACAAAGTACTCAGTTTTGCAAGGTAATTTTCGTTGGTCCGATCTTTTTCAATAACTATTGAGTATTTTTTCCGCTTGTGCTAAGTTGTTATGGCTTTTTCTTCCTCATGGGTCAGTAGCTCAGTTGGTAGAGCAGTAGGCTCTTAACCTATTGGTCCTGGGTTCGAGTCCCAGCTGACCCACCACATTCTCAGTTTTTGATGCTTGAAAGTTTTTTTTGCTATGAAATTTGGGACGAGAAGTTTATTTTGCACGAAGTGGAGTTGAGATGCGGGGATTCCCAGCTGACCCACACCTAACTATTCTGTTTGATTTTACCCTAGAAATTGAGGGTCCAAAGATTCCATAGTCAAGTCATGGAATGACATTGCTAATGCATTTTAAGTTATTCTAAGATTAATCGGATACTAAAAAAGACATACAAAGCTCTAGGTATGTCTCTTCTAGTTGTCCCGGCATCCGACGAATCGGATTGGGACTTGTTGCCCTCCAAATGCCAGATTATCAGAAAATCGCTATTTGGCCAGTAAATACCATGAATTTTTTAAACTACTGTAATGTTTTTGACTTTTGACTAGTTTTTTAGTAATATAATATACTAATAAATAAGTCAATATTTATGGAAGGTTCTTGGTTTGAGTTTGATCCTCAAAAAGAAAAGATTGGCGTGATGCTACCTGGCAAGATGCCGTTGATTATTTCTAAGTCAGATTTGGAAATGTCGTATTTTTCAGGGGGGCCAGGGGGTCAAAATGTGAATCGGAGTATGAATGGAGTACGACTTGTTTTTAGGATTCCGGACGATTACCAGTACCCTTCTAAACGAACGAAAGTTTTGGAGGCTCGTTGCATGGACCAGCGGAGTCAGGAGCAGAATTTTAAGGAGGCGCTTTCTATTTTGGCCGAGAAGGTGAAGGAGTATTTTTATATTCCTCCGGTGCGCCACAAAACGAAGGTGCCTAAACGAAGTAAAAAGCAACGTTTGGCTGATAAAAAACGCCGTTCTGAACTTAAAAAAGGACGGGGTCATGTGTCGTCTGTTGATTGATCGTTTACTCAAATTACCAGTTACGAATTACTAATTACGAGTTGGTTTAGTGGTTTTTTAGTAGATAGTCGTAACACTTTTTGATGGCTTTGCCGCGATGGGAGATTTCGTTTTTTTCTGTTTTATTGAGGGCGGAGAAGACTTTTTCTTTGCCATCTGGTAGGAATACCGAAGAAAGGGGGATGCCGAGTTCAATTTCGGTTTGAGGTTGGGTTAAAATTTGGCCGACACATTCCCCTTGAAAGGTGAGCGTTTGCTCCCCAGGTTGATAAAAGGCAACATTGGTCACGAATTCGGCACGGCGGTTTTTTTCAGTTTCCATGCGTTTGA
>JAUHWS010000041.1 GCA_030427295.1 bacterium
GTGTGATATTAATCGAATCATAAATCCATTTCTTGAAGGCGAGGTTCCGGAACCTCGCCTTCAAGAAATATATGATGGTCAGAAGAAAAAATTCTTTGAACTCAAATCCCAATTCCACCAAAAACACCCTATTCCTGAATTATCGTTTCCAAAACTCCAATGGCAAAAATCTTTCCACGATCATGTGATCCGTGATGAACGAGATTTTGAGACTCATTTGAGATATATTGAATACAACCCCATCAAACACAATATGCCCGAGGGGTGGAGGTGGTGGGCAATTGAGGGTGCGGATTTATGAATTTAGCATCCCCTCCACCACCTTCGGATACCATTCTTTTTCGAGGGCTTGCACTTTTTCTTTGAGGGACTCAACGGTGTCCCCTGTTTCGACGGGGACGGATTTTTGGAGGATGATCTTGCCGGTATCGAGGCCTTCGTCGACGAGGTGGATGGTCATGCCGGTTTCAGAGTCGCCGGCGTCGAGGACTTCTTGGTGAACGGCGGGGCTCATTTTGCCGGTGTGATTGGGGAGGAGGCTGGGGTGTACGTTGAGGATTTTGCCTCGGTATTTTTCAACGATTTTGGGCGAGAGGATTTTCATGAAGCCTCCCAACACAACGAGATCGACTTGAAAGAAGTCGAGGGTGTCGAGGATGGATTGTTGAAAGGTTTCTTTGCTGAGAAGCTTGGGGTCGTAAAAATAGACTTTGATTTTGGCTTCGCGTGCTTTTTGGGCGGCGCCGCACATGGCTTGGTCGGTGATGAGGCAGCAGATTTCGATGTCTTTGAGTTCGCCGCGGGCTTGGGCGTCGAGGAAAGATTGGAAGTTGGTGCCTCCGCTGGAGGATAGGAATGCGATTTTTTTCATGGTTTCTAAAATAACTGTTAGTGATTATACACTAAACTATTTAAAATGGGAGTTTGTTAGAAATGTTTGCATCAAGCCAAATTAACTAGTGACCCAATCCTAAAATTTCTTGATAACCTTCGATGTCTCGAATATAAACAGGTTCGCTTGATCCTTCGATTCTTACCTGTCTATCTTCGTAAGCCACATCATCTGCCTCAATAATATTTATTACTTTTTTATCAACAATGCAAATGCCATTTCTCCAGTAATCTATCGTTCTTCCTAGTAGGTTTCTTTCTAAATACCCATGAGCAGGATTGTCTGTTAAATAGGTTTGATATTTTTGAATGAAGCCAACAAATGAATCACATTTCTCACCTTCAGATAAAATGATTACTCGCCTGGTATTAAGTGAGCTTTGGGGTGATTCAGGCGTAGGAACCTCGAGCACACGTCCCGGACGTTCACGTCCTAAATAAGTAAAGACTACCTGTTGTCCAACCAACCTTTTACGAAGAAGGTCTGTATACAGGTCACCTTGTTCGACAGATATGTCGGGCTGTGTGGTGGATTGGTATTCTACCCCTTCTGAAACCGGAGTGACTCTTTGGGACACCGGTGCATCAATTTGATGTCTTGGGGTTGTTAACGTAGCCTCCATTTCATCTCTTTTTTGAGTGCTTGCGTCTAACCTTCTCATTTGTGCTTCTTGATAGCGTCTTAGAATTTCTTCTGGGTCGGTCACATAGACCCTTCGTGGCCTCTCTCTTTTTACAGGTACATCCGGTTCTGCATATGGTCTTTCAGGCATAAATAATTAATCATTACTCTTGGCTTTATATTATATTAATTTTTTATGAAAAGTCAATGTTTTTTTAATAAAATGATATACTAAAAAAGAGGGTGGTTAGGCCCTCTTTTTGATATTTTTAAGATTATGCTGCAGACTCTTCAGGTCTGGAAACTCGATTAATTGTTTCCGCATATGTCATTACATGACCCCCACTTTGAACCTGTCTGGCTTGTCGGTCCTCTTCTTTAAGAATTGATTGTATATCATCTTCTCCATGAATCGGCAATTCCAGCATGCTCATACTCTTAACGTCTGCTGTAATTTTTACCTCTATGCCGTCCTCAAGCAGGCAATTAACAATGGCTCTTTGACCACCAGGAAGAATTTCAACGACTTGTCCAACAAAACTGTATTCTTCCCCCTTAAAACTACCAGGAAATTCTACAAACTCATCCTTAAATTGCTCTACAATATGGGCTGCCACTCCCTCGCTTGGCTTAGAATCAATTAAATTTAAGTCAAATGATCTTAGTGTTGATAGTTCTACATTGACCTCTTCGTTCCCGGTATCAACCATACCCCTTCTCTCTCCATTTAAAATCAAATCCTGCAGTAGCCCATTGACATCTAAGCCATTAAAGTCCCTAAAAATGACTCGTCTGGTTTCCATGAGGAACCCGTCAGAAAAATTTCCGATTAACTCTCTATTAAAATCCGCCAACTTTTGAAGGCTTACAAAGCGCCACTTGTTTCCAGGTCTTTCAAGTCCCGCATATCCAAATTTAATCATACCAATTCGCTCCACAGACCATTCACCATGACTGTCCTTACATAAAACATTTTTCCCAACTAACTCGCTTAAACGTGCTACAGGCTCTGTATCAATTTGTTCTGCATTAGGTGGAGCAAGAAAATCTGCCGAGCTTAATAATTCTCGTTCTCTAAGACGACTACTTCCAGCAACCCTATGGATACCAGGCATTAAGTCAGTCAATTCTACGTGGGCTGCATCAACTGCTGAATGGTACTCTTCAAGCTGGCTATTTATTCCTTCAGTGGATTCACGCATTTTATTATGGGTTACTTAGTTCTAACTCTTAATAATTTCTTTATATTAAATTTTATTAAAAAAGTCAAGCTTAAAATTATATTTTACATTATTTTTTAATTTTTGCAAATTCATTGATTTTTGGAAGTATATACTCACCTTCGCCTCATCTATATACCTAACTTCTGTAAAATGCTGGGGGCATCTCAGTACTTTATTCAGCAAGCGATTAGCGAGTAGCGACTAGCGAGTAGCGAGTAGCGAGTAGCGATTAGCTGAAATAGATCTTAGAATAGAGCTAAACGCTATACGCTGAATTCTACACGCTCAAAAAATCAATTCGTAATTAGTAACTTGTAATTCGTAATTAAGAATAAAGTATATACTAACCTCAACCTAAAGTATATACCTACCCCTCCATTCAGAACCACCCTCTTTCCATCAACTCACATTCAAATCCTTCCCCCTCCTCATATGAGGAGGGGGACCAAGGGGGTGGTTCAGATCTAAATGAATGAAGTGATTCCGAGCTTCAAAATACGAATGATCACTTTTTAAACCTCCAACAACCGCTCCCCATAAAGCGGCTTGTATAAACAGTCTTGAGGTGTGATGAAGTAGTCAAACTCGGTGAAGGGTTGGTCCGTGAACTGAGCGTCGAAGCCTCGGACCAGGACCATGGGAATTCTGGCATTGGTCTCTCCCATCAACAAGGTCGTTGCACTGGCTAAATTATCGGCCACGGCAATGCGGGTGTATTGCATTTTTCGACCAAATAAATCTTCGGCGCCGCGTTCGTCTTGCACCCCCTCAAAGCCAGCCCAACCGATGGCAATACCACTGGTTCCCATGCGGAGCGGTTGGCAGTGGGAATCGGAAATCAAGACGCCGAATGAATTGAGTGGGTACTTTTTTTGGAGCTGAGCACGAAGATTTTGAGCGGCCTCAAAAGGCTTCTCGGGCCACAAGACCACCTCGCCTTCAGGAGTGTTGCTGTTGTCGATCCCCGCATTGGGAATGAGGATTCGGTTTTTCATGGTGAGCACCATTTCGCCTTCATCCAGCACCTGATCGGCTTCAGTTTTTATGAGTGCTCGAAAGTCCGTCTTGGAGTCGATGGATTTTAACAGCCCCTGACTGTAGGCTACAATTTTAGACGCGATGACTAAAATGTCTCCAGTTTTGAGTTCCACCTGATGCTCACTGAGCGCTGCATCAATCACCACCATCAAATCATCACCGGGCTGAACCTGCTTTGTTTTTAAGGGGATAAGTTGCATGTTAGTTACCAGTTACAAGTTACAAAGTTACAAGTTGGACGCATGAGTGAGAGTTACCTCCAAAAGATAGTCGTTAGTCGTTACTCGTTGAAAAAAGTTGCTCCAAAATCACCACGCCCATCACCACCCAAAAGATCATGGCGAGGTCATTTTTCCAGAAGGGCGTGTCGAAGAGTCCATGAATGAGGAGCCCCCACAAGGCCAGGAGAGGCCAGGTGAAACGACGGTGAGCCCGAATGAGCAGGCCGAGTAGAGCGATGATTCCCAGGAGCCCAGCATTGAGCCAGAAGGCTAAGAAAATGTTGTGCGGATGGGGCATGTTCCACTCTAGCGGCGCGCGTTCCAGAACCTCGGGGGCTTGGTTTTGGTAGTAGGATTGAAAAAGGCCCGGACCGATCCCGACGATGGGATGTTGGGCGATGAGATGACCGGAAACTCGATAAATTTCAAGGCGAACGGTGGTGCTGGAACGGTTTTCAAAATCGATGAATTGTTGGAATTTTTCGGTCTTCCATTGAGTGGCCACTGCTAGAACAAAAACAAGCATGAGGCCGAGGAGTCCCCAGCCGGCTTTTTTTCGATGGCGAGGATCGCGAAGCAAGTAGACAAAACTGTAGAGCCCCATCGCT
Organism: bacterium; assembly: GCA_030427295.1. Classification (GTDB taxonomy): domain Bacteria; phylum Patescibacteriota; class Gracilibacteria; order UM-FILTER-43-11; family UM-FILTER-43-11; genus JAUHWS01. The sequence continues at coordinate 4,604 of JAUHWS010000041.1, forward strand.
CCAAACAACCCGACGATGGCGGCGTAAGACTGGGTTAAAACAAGGGTGATGAGCATCAAAGCCAAACTCAGGCTGCTGAAAATGGCTGTGAGCTGTCCCCATTTTTTTCGTTCAAACAAACGGTGTATCCCCAAGAGTAAAAGGGGCAAGAGGAAGAGAGAGAGGTAATTGGCGGATTCAAAAAAGCCCGCTAGGCGACCATCCCAGGTCCACCCTTGGCCTGTGAGCGTCCAGAGTAAGGCGGCGAGGGAAACTACTCCCCCGGCGTAAAGGACTGAGGAGATAAAGTGTTGGAGTTTGTTTCGATCTTGAATGACTTGGGTCAGGACTCCAAAATAAAGCAATGGAGCCAGCACCCACCCTTTCAAAACGCCGAGAGAAACTTGCTGGGCTGATTGGAGTTCGCCACTGGGTAATAGAAATTCAGTGGGGGCCTGGGCGGTGCCAATGGTGGCTCCGATGAATAATAGAATTCCCCACAGATAGACTGACTTTAGGGGTTTTTCAAAATGGAGCGAGGTGTTTTTTGAAATTAGGTTGATCAAAAAAACCAATACCACTATATAAGTATAGATTTCCATGACCGTGAACGGAATCCCCAGCACACTGAAACGGACCAAATAGAGCGGAAACATGAAGGGGGAAAATAGGACCAGCATCCACAGAAGAGATCCCCATGGTGATCGTTTGGACTGGATCATTCAAAAATAACCTTAACTAAAGAAGGTGTGTTTAATGGCGGTCGGACATGTGATGTGTCTTGTCTTTGTAACGTTCGATGGGTGATTTGATTTTTTCAATCACCTCGTCGACGGCATTTTCAAGAGAGTCGGAATGAGCCTCAGCACGTAGGGTGTCTCCAGGTACGTAAACGGTCAGATGACACTCGTAAGCATCTTCTGGTTTTTTGGAATCTTGATGGATCAGATCGACTTTAATTTCACTGGATTCATCTGAAATTCGATCTGCCCAATGGGTGATTTTTTCAAATTTCTCGCGAATGTATGCTTGGCGTTCCTCTGAAAGATCAACGTTTTGAGTGTGGAATTTAATTTGCATGATGTAAGTTTAAAAAATTCGACTCCATTATATCGGAACTACCATTCAAAATCACGGTTTTTTTATTTCACTCAGGTTATCTTTCGCTTACTTAAGGCTGAAATTCATCCTCCATTTGAATCCCAGGTGTTTTATGAAAAAGGCCTCCTTTATTTTTCACTCAATAAAGGCTTGAAAAAGCGTATTCAAAGATGATAAGTTTAAATTGCTCATCTGATGCACTTCTCTTTACCTTTGTGAAGTCATGCCGAAGTATTGTAAAGCGGTTAGTAACAAGTGATGAGTGGTCAGAGCTATTCTTATGGAAACTGATCACTGACCACCAACCTCTGACCACACCCACAATGATGCCGAGCACGACTAAGGTGCAAAGGAGTGCGTGATCGTGAGTGAGCCATCAACTGTCTAAGAAATAAACAAAAATGTCATTTAAAATCCTCGCCGATACCTTTTCGGTAGCGCGTGACGCCAGTCACTTCGTCCAACTCAAGACACTCAAAAGCCCACGAACCAGTGATCAAGTTTGGGTGGCCATGAAGATCGAAGGGGATACAAAATATGCGCGTTCCACCATGCAGAGTTTGGTCGATACCTTGGATGAGGTTTTTTTCGACAACTTGGATTTGGATGTTTATGAGCGTTTTGAAAATGCCCTGAAAGAGGTGAATTTGACTTATAAAAACCTCAAAGACAAACGGGGTGCCAATTCGGTGGGGAGCATCAGTGCGATCATGGCCGTGTTTTCAGGGCATGAGTTACACTTGACTCAAACCGCTGATGCGGAGGCGTATTTGGTGCGAAAAGGAAAGTTGTCCCTTATCAGCGAAGGACTTTCGAGTCGGTCTCAAGACCTGTTTGTGAACATCGCCACGGGGGAGTTGATGCCGGAAGATAAAATCATTTTTGCTACTTCTCGCCTCCTTCGATTGGCCACTCATACGCGTTTGGCTCGCATGTGCCAGGAGGGTGTGGTCGAGACCTTGGATGCCATTCGAGAGTTGGTTTTGACCGATACAGAATTGAGCATTGGCGTGGCTTGTATCAGCACTAAGGTACCTCATCGCAGTGGGGCAGGAATCAAGGCCAATAAGGAACGTAATGTTGTTTTGCGATGGCTTCAAAAAGGATGGGATCATTTGGTGATTTTATTTGAGGAAAAGACCAAGGGGCGTAAACTCCCGATGAAGAAAAAAAATATTTTGATCGCGCTTTTGGTGGTGATTGTCTTGCTGTTCATCAGCATTCGCTTTTTAGCCAATAGTCGTCGTGAGGCTCAAATTAGAGAAGAATATGTGGTGAAAATTGAGGAGTTGCGTGAAGAAATCAATCGGGCCAACACCAAAGGCTTTGCCAATGATAAAGAGACGGCCAATGCTATCCTGATGAATGTCGAAGACGAGGCTCAAAAGATTTTAGCCAGTGGCTATTTCCGTTCGGAGGTGACCACCCTTCTTGAAAAAGTGGAAGAAGCTCGGGACATCATCAACAATGCCCGGCGTGTGAATGCCTTGGTCCCCTACGCTGATTTGAGTGAGAAGCGCGAGAGTGTGGATGCCCTGGGACTTTTGGGCATGGGAGGCAATCTATTTGCCTACGAATACAACGCTCTTTACGAGGTTATTTTGGACCAAGTGCTAGAACCCCGAACGATTGACCCAAATGAAGTGGTCACCAAGGCCAACGTGATGAAAGATCAAGGGGTGATCATTTTTATGACCGAAGGGGGGAAGATGATTGAGTATGCGAATGAGGAATTTCGAATTGTCGAAAATGCGGATGGACCGTGGAAACGAGGTGTGGATTTGGCGACCTATGACAACTTCCTTTATGTCTTGAGTCCGAATGACAATCAGATTTACAAGTACACGCGTCAGCGGGATGGCTACTCGGCAGCCACGGAATATAATTTGAGCGCCGAGCTGGCCGGAGGACTTTCGATTGCCATCGATGGCAATGTTTTCGTGCTTAAGGAGGGGGGTGAAATCGTCAAACTCTTCAAGGGAGAGCGGCAGGATTTAGTCATTGAAGACATGATGGGCATCGACATCAGCCAGGCGACGGAGATTTTCACCACCCCTGATTTGAACAATATGTATTTGCTGGATCCAAGTAATGCTCGTGTGATCATCATTCAAAAGGAAGTGGACGAAGGACGGGCGCGTTACAAGGAGCAGATCAAATTTGAAGATGCGGACGGTCTGCGTGGCGTTTATGTGAATGAGGATGAAAACACCCTCTATGTGACCACGAAGAAATCGATTGTGCAGGTGGAGATTTAGGATGGGATAAAGAGACGGAATAAATTGAACCTTAAACTTGAAGGCGACATTGGCCAATGTCGCCTTCGTTGAGGAATGGGGAAATTTGAACGCCGGTAAGACTCCATTCTTTTTGATTTGGACCTCCCCCTGTATCCCCCTCCTCATATGAGGAGGGGGAAGGATTTGAAGGTGAGTTGATGGTAAGGGGGTGGTTCTAAATGGAGGAGTGGGTATATACTTTATTCTTAGTTACAAATTACGAGTGACTAATTACGAATTGATTTTTTGAGCGTTTAGCGGTCAGCGTATAGCGTTTAGCTCTATTCTAAGATCTATTTCAGCTATTCGCTACTCGCTATTCGCTAATCGCTTGCTGAAAAAGGCACTGAGATGCCCCCAGCATTTTACAGAAGTTAGGTATATAGTTGAGGAGAGGGTCAGTATATACTTCACTTCCGCTTCAAACGATTGATCCATTTTTTGAGGGTGGCGGGGGCTTCTCCTTCGGGGATGGCTTTTTCTTTCACATCCAAAACGTGTTTGTATTCGAGTTGATAGATGTGAAGGAAGGCCAAGGTGAGGGTGAGGAGGAAGGGGGCGAGGATCAATCCTTTTAAGCCAAAGGTGAAAGCTCCCCCCAAAAGCACCACGAGTAGCGCCATGGGATTAAGGGCAGAGGAAGAGCCAATGAGGTAGGGTTTTAAAATATTGTCTGCAGTACCGACCACAAACAAAGACCAAGCGGAAAAGAGGATGCCTGCTAGCCACTGTCCATTGATGAAGAGGATGATGGCGGCTGGCACCCAGACGGGCATGGTGCCGACATAGGGAACGGGCGAGAAAATGGCGCCGACCACGCCCCAGAAGGCAGGATTGTTGAATCCAGCAAAGTAGAATCCCAAACCGATCAAAAACCCTTGTAAAACCGCGGCTCCAAAGATGCCGTAGATGATACCGTAGCTGAGCTGGCCGAGTTTTTCAAAGAGCTCTTGGCGGTGTTGTTTTGAAAGCGGCAACAGGGATTTGATGAAAGCCACCAGTCGGTCGCCGTCTTTTAGGAAGTAAAACAGGGCCATCAAGAAGACAATGAAGTGGATGATCAGAAGAGAGAGGCTGCGGAGGATGTTGGTAGTCTGTCCAATTAAGAAGGTGCTGATTTGCCCTAGACTTTCTTGGAAGGTGGTGAGGAGGTCTTCGAACGACACGGGGAGGTAACCGAAAATTTCTTCTATTTGTTGACTGTAGGGCAGGTAGTCCATCAGGTTGAAGCCCGTTCCAGCGGCGTCGCTTTGCTGAGAAATTTCGCTGATGTGATCCGAGACGACGGTGTAGGCATCGGCGGCTTCTTGGCCGATGAAGAAGGCAAATAGTGTGAAGGGAATCAGGATGATGATGACCGTGAGGAGCATGGAAACAAAGGCGCTGAGGGTGCGGTTGTTTTTGAAGCCTTTGCGGATGCGTTTGTGCACGGGATAGATGGCGGTGACCAGGATGCCAGAGATGAGAAGGTCGATGAGGAAGGGGTTGGCAAAAATGATGATGACAACAAGGAGGAGGAGGATCATCAGGACGAGGAAACCGCGTTGAAAGCTGGTGGGGTCATTCTTTTTGACTGGCATGGGGTGTGTATTAGTTTTGTTTTGATCTCATTATAATGGATTATGAAAATATTGCAGGTTTTTTTAACGATGAGATGGCAATTAATTTTCACAATAGATTGATTTCCTGGGTGTTAGGGGTCTGGGGAGAAACGGCGGGAGAATCGTCTGAATTCAGGAGTTCTAAATGCAGACGACTCTTGGATCAAGCCTGCCTGCCGCCAGGCAGGTCCAAGAGTGACAATTAGTTACTTATTTAGCATTGTCATTCTAGGACGCAACGAAGAGGAGATCCTAGAATCGTCTGACAACAGAAAAACTACTCATACCACCCTTCTGACAAATCTAGCCAATTTGGATTTTCTTTTTCAATCAACTCTATTTTCCACTGCCTCTTATAATATTTGAGCTGCCTCTCTCTTCTGATTGCCTCTAAAACATCATTCGATTCTTCAAAATAGACCAAACGGTTGATGCTGTATTTAGTAGTAAAACTTTTGGCGTTGAGTTTTTGCCTGTGCTCATAGACACGCCTAAAAAGGTTATTGGTCACTCCAATGTAAAGTCTTTTCCATTGATTGGCTAAAATGTAGGTCCAATACGTTTTTTCTTTCATGTGTCATTTCGGCAGGGGGTTAGGGGTGATTGTAGAATACGGACGACTCTGGGATCAAGTCCAAGAGTGACAAAATAATTATTGATTGTTATTCTGGGACGGAGTGAAACGAAGATCCTAGAATCGTCAAATTCCGTTGTAAATAAAGGAGTGAATGCCAATTGTCATTCTAGGGTAGATGAGCTATAATTTTTGACTGTCATTCTAGGACGAAGCAGCGCGGAGATCCTAGAATCGTCCTGATTTAGAGTGACTCAATATCCTATTCTCAATCAATTTTTTAAATCCCTGTCATTTTTTCTTGACAACAGCCTACTTTTTGCTACACTGGGCTCATAAAGTTACTCTTACACATGAACTCTCTTTGTCCCACACACAAATACGTGCTCATTCGCTTTAACCCACCCTGTGGCGCATAGTTTTATGTAGAACTTTCATTTCACCCTTCAACAACTATCCGCCACCGAGGCGGTTTTTTTGTTCTTTGACAGCATCATCCACCACACCTTCTCATTGTTGACTCAAGCTGAGTCGATGGTGATGAGGTGTGGTCTCTACAACCACCCTCGCCTGGAGCAAAAGATCATGAACAACAAAATCGATACCGACCCCGTCCTACTGGCTACGGCTTCTTGCCTTGGCATTAAGCCCGATGAAGCTCAGAGGCATATCCGAAAAATCAGACGAGCGCGTAAGTCCATCCAGAACGGGCGCAGCGGGAGCTACGCTCGGAGCTCTAACCGAGCCTCTTCAACGTTCGAGGACCGACTCCTCATGGAGGAGCTCGTCACGCGCGAAGACACCGATCACACTGCGCTCCTCTGCGACACGCTTCACCGACTCGGTAGCTACCGGGACTCGGCGAAGAATTCCAACAAGCAGAGGAAGAAGCTGATCGGTCACGTCATCTACCTGATCAGCTTCCTGCCCCGCATCAGCGGGGCCTCCGACTTGGTCGTCAAGGCCTTCGTCGAGAGCGTGAAGGACCGCTTCGGCATCTTGAGCGAGGAGTGTGAACGTGAGACCACCCATCCGCCGCCGGCCCGAAGGCCGGTGCCTGCGGTGTGCCACGTGGCCGCCCCCTAGGGGGCCGGAACGGGCCCC
>JAUHWS010000042.1 GCA_030427295.1 bacterium
CGGTTTCCTTCGCGACTTTTTCATGAATCCTCCCCAAATCCATCGCCGCTTGCCCCGTGGCTGATTCGTAGGTTTTAAAGTTGGTGATAATCATTTCGGATGGGTTGCGAATAGTACGCGAATTGGTAGCGGATGGTTTACGAATTGTTTACGTATGGTGAATGATTTGAATTCGCCTAGTTCTTAGTCGCTAGTCCTTAGTCCAAAATTAAGCAAACGCCCACCATAAGAAGAGAAGGGGTTCGACGACGAGCAAGGTGCCCACGAGTGAGAGATAAATCCATTTGGCAATGCGTTCGCGGCGGAGTTTGTTCTCCATTTGGTTGACTGCCTTGAGCTTCTCTACCTCCTTTTGTTCGATGGTGTTTCTCGCTTCTTTCAGCTCCTTTTCTTTACGAGTGTAGTCAAGCATGGGCACCATACTTTCAACCTGCGCCTCGAGTTGTCCAACGCGGTAGGTGGCCGCATCTAGACGCTCTTGCTTTTCTTTGAGCTCTTTCTTGGTTTCATTGTAAAGATTCTGGAAGACTTTTTCGTCTTTTTCATCTTTGGCTCCTTTTTCAGATTTTTTGTTGACGGATTCAACCTTGATGTCTTTAACAGCAATATCGGTTTTCTTTTTTTGAGTTGCTTCTTTTAGGTTTTCATTCTTAAGTTCGACATATTGTCCAATTTGATCTTGGATGATTTGGTCCACGTCCTTACGCTTAATGAGCACCCTACGTCCGTCTTTGCGGGTTTTAAATTTGAATTTGCGAATATAGCGATCGACGGTTCGGGTAGAGACGTTTAGAATCTTACTCGCTTCATCTCGGTCGACGTAGGTAGTAGACAAGGTGGCCATAATGCTTTTATTTTGGTTTGTAAGTAAGGTTATGTCGGAAGGCAAACCCTGCAAAAAAGTTAACAAGTTGAGTATAAAGGCTGTCTTTTTTTTCGTCAATTTTTTTATAATATTTTGTCTATTTTTTTTATGAAGTATATACCCACCCTCTCCCCAACTATATACTTACCTTCGTCGAAATGCTGGGGTTCATCTTAGTACCTTTTTAATAAGCGTGTAGCGAATAGCGTATAGCGATTAGCTGAAATAGATCTTAGAATAGAGCTAAACGCTATACGCTAAATGCTACACGCTCAAAAAATAAACTCGTAATTAGTCACTCGTAATTCGTAGTTAAGACGAAAGTATATACTAATGTCAATCAAAAGTATATACCCATCCTTCATTTATTTCTTCTCCATCAACGCAATGAACTCGTCAAAGAGGTAGGCGGCGTCTTCGGGGCCAGGACTCGCCTCGGGGTGGAATTGGACGGAGAACCAGGGTTTGTTGACATGCTTGAGGCCTTCCACGGTGTCATCGTTGGCATTGCGGAACCAAACCTTCCATCCTTTGGGCAGGGTTTTTTCGTCGACGGCATAGCCATGGTTTTGAGAGGTGATGTAGCAACGTTCTCCCTTGTCATTGATCACATCCAAACAAGGCTGATTGGCACTGCGATGGCCGTATTTGAGTTTGTAGGTTTTGGCCCCCACGGCCAAGCCCATGAGCTGTGACCCGAGGCAGATCCCGAAGATTTTTTTATTTTCCTTCATGGCCCATTTGAGGGACTCCACTGTTTTATCCACTTTTTCGGGGTCGCCTGGACCGTTGGAGACAAAGACACCATCATAGGATTCGTCAAGGGTGGAAAGATCATAATCCCATGGCAATCGAATGACATCCACTCCTCTTTCTAGGAAGGCTCGAATGATGTTGTGTTTGATCCCACAGTCAATCAAAGCCACACGCGCCTTTGTCTTTCCTTTTGCTTTGAGAATTTTGACGGCTTTTGGAGACACTTCGGCCACAAGATTCGTGTCGTTGGGATCTTCAAATTTTAAGGATTTACTGAATTCAACTGAATCATCGGCAATCTTTCCGAACATGACACCGTGCTCTCGGAGCTTCTGAGTGAGGGCCCGGGTGTCGACGCCTTTGAGGGCAGGGACTTTGTGTTTTTTGAGGAAGGCGGCGAGGGAGCTATTGGATTCCCAGTGGGTATTTTCGGCCGATTCTTCACTGATGACGATGCCTCTGAGATGAATTTTCTGACTTTCGAAATGCTGACTGACTCCTTCCCAATCGATCTCTTCAGGAACTCCATAATTTCCGATCATGGGGTAGGTGAGGACTAGGATTTGGCCTCGGTAACTGGGATCAGTGAAGGTTTCGGGATAGCCGACCATTCCGGTGTTAAACACCACCTCTCCGTCGACAAATTCACCTTTATTAAGGGGATGACCAAAGGATTCGCCTTGAATTTCGGTTCCGTCTTTGAGAATGAGTTTGAGCATATTTTGACTTGAAAAATTAAATTTTATTTGCTACAATTGGCTTACTTTTCGGGATTTCCCGCGACCCCTCGGCTAAGGCTGAGGGGAATATTTTTATAGGTATAGTTTTTCGAAACCTCTTTTTAGCATGTTGAAATCATCCTCATCCAATTGTCCCAACCTATTCCACAACCTCCTGTAGTCTATTGACCTTGCTTGATGGAGGCAAGCGAAATTTTTTCTTGAATGGTTTAGTTCAGTATACCATGACCCTTCTCTTTTTTTGATGGTCAGAGGTATGACAAAAAGAATTTTGATGATGTTTGTTTAACTATTAGCTTCTCTGATGTCTACGACTTTTAATTGTAAATTCCGACGGCCCCGCCACTCGTTGATGTCTAAATTGAAGGCGATGTCGTAACTCTTTTCGGGATGGATTTTGTCGACGTGTTCCCCAAAACGGAAAGCGATGGCCTGAAAATCTTTTTGGCCGGCTTGGAGGGGGAGCCTGAGGTGCTTGCCTTCTTTCCCGAGGAGTTGGACGTCTGTGACGTTCGCATTTTTAAGCACAAGAGTTGGCTGAGGATTGCCCATTCCAAAGGGTTCAAATTTGCTGAGACGTTCGTGCATCTTAAAATTGAGTTCGTGAGGATTTACAATACATTCGACCTCCAACTGTCCATGAAAGTTGTCTAAGTTGATGTACTGGGGTGCCTTTTTTTCAATGATGACTTGGAGTTTTTCGATATTTTTTTTGGGAAGACTGAAACCTCCTGCCAGCATGTGCCCTCCCATGTTGGTGAAGAGGGATTCGGCTTCGTTTCGAAGGAAGGCCGTGATGTCAAAATCGTTGAGACTACGGCAAGAGGCCACATATTCGTCCTCTTTTTCTTGCATGGCAATGACGGGGCGACTGAATTTTTCGACCATTTTACCTGCAATCAAACCCAGGGTGCCAGCGCTCCACTGAGGGTCACTGAGAACAATGATGTGGGGAATATCAGGCATGTTGAGGATTTTTTGAGAGGCCTGCTTCACAAAATCATCCACAATGTGTCGGCGTTTTTGATTGAGCTCGGAAAGCACGGGGACTTTTTCGGTGTTTCCTAATAAGAGTTGGAGGGCGTGCTCTGCCGAATCCAGGCGACCAGCCGCATTGATACGGGGGCCAATCACAAACCCGATGGTTTGGCTGGTGATGAGTTGTTTTGAAGCTCCCGCTTCTTCGAGCAAAGCCCGAATGCCTGCATGATGGCCTTCGTTGAGGCTTTTGAGCCCATTGTTGGTGAGGACGCGGTTTTCGCCCGTCAGGGCCATGCAGTCCGCCACCAAGCCGAGGACAGCAATGCCCATTTGTTGATAGAGGTATGTTTGAGTGGTCTCAGCGTCAAAAAAATAGGGAGCCAGGGCGCAGACGAGTTTGTAAGCGACCGCGGAACCACTGAGTTCTTTGTTGGGATAGTCGCAAGCCGGTTGCTTGGGATTGATGAGGGCGTAGGGAGTGGGGAGGGTGGCGGGGGCGTCGTGGTGATCGGTGATGATCACAGTGATGCCGAGCTGGTTGGCCAAGTCAATTTCTTTCACACTGGTGGTGCCACAATCAACGGTGATGAGCACATCGACTGCTTCTTTTTTGAAATCACGGATAAAGTAATCCTTGAGTCCATAGCCATCTTTGTCTCGGCCGGGGAGACGGTAGTGAATGTTGGCTCCAATTTTTTGGAAAAAGTCGTGGAGTAAGGCAGTGGCTGAAGTGCCATCCACATCATAATCGCCAAAAATCATGATTTTTTCCTCCTTTTTAATGGCTTCTTTAAGACGATCTACTGCTTTCTGCATGTCTTTGAGCAAAAAGGGGTCGTGAAGACGGTTGAGGCTATAATTAAAAAACCCATAGACGTCTTCTTGAGTCTTCAATCCCCTATTTTCTAACATTTTATCGATTAAATTGGCGTCTGTCTGATTCTTAATGACCCATTTTTTTCCTAAAAAACTCATTCGATGGTAAAACATGAAGTAATTTTGCCCTGAGGGTTATCATACTCTTTTGAAGGATCAAAAATCAAGATGACCTGCTACGAATGTGGGGAATAAACTTGCTATAGCTTCAATTTTTTGGTATAATTAAGAGATAAACCTAAACACAAAAACATGTCACTTCATTCACTTTCATTTAAATGTCTTACACGCCTTTTGCCCCTTTTGATGGCCAGCATACTTTTAACTCAATTTTCTGCTGAGGCTCAAGCCCAGGCGGGCCCAGGGGGTGGCGTTGGCCTGTCGATGGCCTGTTTGGATGATTCTGCCAAGGTGGATTTGAATCCAGCATTAGAGGTAAAAACCATCAATGGCGAATCTCAAGTACTTTTGGAATGGGGTTTGGTGGAAGGAGTGGATCATCAACTTGAGGTGAAGGTTGACGCCTTTGAAACCTATTTGACTGACCCTTCGGAGGAGGTAACGGCAGAGCAAATGATAAATTTGTTTTCTGGTTATGCCTATCAGATCGTCAATGACTCGTCGAATCAAGTCTTGAAAACGTCTTTTGACAATGCCCTTAAAGAAAATTTAAAACAAACGGATGCTCTTTCTAGCGTCAATTTAACGAATGTATACACTGATTTTTATCCCTATTTGTTTGTGGACGAGTTGAAAATAAATCCCTCACTAGAATCAGCTTTTTTGGAGTCCATTAAGGCTGGAATGACGGGATCATCGATGGATGTGAAACGTTTTTTGGCTGAATTGAGCTCACTCTTAAAAACAACGGATGGAACAGGGGATTTTGGAGAGGTGGTGAGTTGTGTGGCTGATCAGTGGGAAGGGGTGAGTGTCGAGGAACTCGTTCCGGGTAATTCTGCTGGGATTTATGGAGAGGATAATGAACGCATGCTGAGCCTTTTGGACGCGGTGAAATCAGAACAGCTGGCGGGGCCGACGGTCACGTCGATTTTGAATGATCGGGCTTTGATGGAAGCGAGCTTGAATGCGTCGGAGGTGGGTCTGAACACGCTTTTGGAGGTGTGGTCAACCAATCCCAATGTGCAGAATTTGGTGACGCTTTATCAGCAGGATGGAAACACCCGAGATTTGGTGGATGCTTTTTTTGAAACAACGTTGGGGCAGGGAGTTGATCAGTGTATCAAACAGGCCTATGGGCGAGCTTTGGTGGAAAAAACAGAGGACGTTTATCTGGACCAAGCCAACCAATTGCTTGAGATGGGTTACGATCAACCGGAGCTTTCAAAGGCCGTGACCGATTCATTTTTGAGTTTGGTGAGCAGTAGTGATCCAGAAGCGTATCAGGAGGCTCGCCATTCTATTTTGACGTTTATCAACGACTACTTGGCTTTGGAGAATGTAGTGGATGAGATCACTGACACTGGCACACCCTTTGCGGATGAATATTATAATGAACTCGATCGCGTATTTGATGATGTGGAAGGAGTGGCTTTGGATGTTTATCGGGATGGCGAGTTGATTGCTACCTTGACGAATCCCAACACCACTCAATTTGTGGATCGAGACTTGCCCATCAATGATTCGAATCAAGCGGAAGATGTTGAATATAAAGTGGTGAGCCGCACTCAATGTAATCAAGTCGAAGGAGAGGCTGGGGATGCTTTGATTCAACCTCAATTGAAGGCGGGTACTTTGGTCGACACCACTTTGAATCTTCAAGTTGTATTGAAAGAAAGTCGGAGTGACTTTTTTATGGACCGTTTGAATTTGATTTTAAATGCCCTTCAAGAAGGAAAAGTGGAAATTGAATCGGATTTGCTCAAACAATCGACAGCGTTGAATGCCCTTCAATTCTGTGAAACGTCTAAACAGGCTTACAACGAACAGCGCACGGCGGAAAGTTTGGTGGAGTACGGATTGGATTGTTTTGCAGGCGTTGCATCTGAGGATCTAAGGTCAACTTTGACTGCTAAAATTGGTCAATTGCATCAGTTTTTGCATTTTAATGCCTGGCGTGATACGGATTTTATCGTCGAGCAGTTTGTGAAAGAACTTTCGAAAGCTCAGATGGCGTTGGCGGGTCATTTAGATTTATCCCAACTTGAACTTTTAAAGGGACAGGCCGATGCATTGAAACAATCTGGAGTAGCAATTGATGAGTTGCCTGGAACCCTTTCATTTGGAATTTGTGATGATGACAATTGTGTGGCTAGCAGTGTCAATAATCTACCAGGTTTAGTGGATGAGCTTTCATTTGGAATTTGCGATGATGATAATTGTGTGGCAGGGAATCAAACTATTTTGGAGCAATTGTTTGCGGGCACAGGTCATGCGGATGTTTTGGTGGTGACCATCAAAGATTCAAATGGACAGCTTGTCCAACAAAAAGAAGTGAAGACAAATTTGTTTGGAGTGGCTCGTGGGGTGGAGATGGGAGCATTGAAGGCTGGGGAGACCTACACGGTTGAAATGGATTTGAAAAATGAGCCTTTTGCCGCCCCAAAAATTGCTGAATTTTCGATTCAAGCCGCTGAGCCGGTGGCGGGTGAAAATCACGTGATTACACTGGATTTGGTGAGTGAAAGTCCCTTCTTTTATGGAGACTTTGATCAGGACAATCAAATTACCACAGCCGATTTGGAGTTGTGGAGTCAAAAATTAGAGGAGCAGCAAGGCAAGTCGATTGGACTGAATTTGGATGGTTTGGGAGCAATTGATTTGCAAGATGTAACTCTTTTTCAGGAGAATTTTGGCGATGTTGCTGTTCATTATGCCAACGCGGTGACAGTTGAATCGACCTTGGCGGACGTGCTGACCTTGTTTACAGGAGATGCTTCAGCCGCTGGTTCAGATTCGGATGGAGATGGCATGGGAGACATTGAGGAATATTTAAATGCCAATCCTTCCGCGGCAGGAGTGGTTCCGGGGTGGGTGGATGCGTTGGTAAATCAATAGATTAAAAAGTCAGACTAAAAAAAGCCCCATGTCGGGGCTTTTATTTTGAGTTGTATGTGTTTGGGCTAACTGACCGCTTGGCTCACTTGAGCCCTTATATTGGATATGTTGACTTGAGCTTCATACAGGCTCAGGGCATGAACCAGGTCTTTTGTGTAGCTATCATGATTCACTGGGGTGACTTCGTAGCCATCGCCCCAGTCTCTAAATCGGGTACAGGCGATATGGCCAAATCGATTTCGATCTGGAAAATCCATAAAAAAGTAGATGGTCGAGTGATCATCATTGGAAACTAGTTTATAGGCTGCTGGCCAAGCCCCTTCTTCTCTCAAAATGTGTCTTTGAGGGACACCATCCGTGGACCTTTGACTTTTCTTAAGGCCTTGAATAATAGCCTCCTTAATTTCCGCTGATAAATCACTATAAGCTACCTCTTTTAATCCAAAGGCTTTAAAAATGCTAAGGGTATCAACGCGATCATAACCAAGTTCTGTACGGTATTGATCCCTTATGGGAGCTTTAAGCCGTTCTGCTTCTTTACAAACATCGGGGTCACCAAGGGTTGGGATGTCTCTTTCAGGCATATTTTGAATATAAATTTATTTCAAAATAGCATAATTTTATTATTTTGTCAAATTATTGACTTTTATTGTTTGAGGTTGCTTGGATTCTGCCTGGAGACTTTGCCAGTCTCGTTTAAGTGCGCTACCATTTAGGACCGCCCAGACAATAGCGAGCAAGTTAATTTCTGAAATATTTTGATGTACAGCAGCATCTTCTATTGAACCCATGCATTGATAGGATAGAATCAAGGTGAGGGCTAGGCGCGCAGAAAATGTGGCTAAAAAGCGCTCTTGTTTGGCATTGAGTTGTTTTAAAATTGAACCGGAACCTTCCACGTTCATGACAAACGAGGTGGAAAGCCCAGTGAATGCCAAGTGTTTCAGTAAATCATTGGCGTCCATTAAATCTATTTTTCCGCTAGCAGAAAGCCACATCATGATTCCTAAATTGAGCAGCAAGGCCTTACTAGCACTGTATTTTTCCGCAAGCCCCTTACCAATTTGGTGATGCTTCATGTACTGCGTGATCCCTGCCAGAGTAAACGGTGCTTGAGCTGCGGTAAAAACCCCAGGACTGCCCTGTTGCATGATTTCGTTTCCCGCCGCTAAGCCTGTCAGTATCAAATTCCCTATGAGCAAATTTCTTGAGCCGGCTCTGAGATCGCCTTGCTGATAATTTTTTGACCCTTGATTGACGTGTTGGATCGCCAAAGGACCTAGGGCAGCTGTATTTAACCAAGCGAAATTGGCATCATACCATACTCTAACACTAGTAATGATGTCGGTGAGTTGAGAGCCTATTTCATTGATACTCTCTACCCATTGTTCGCTAGGCTTCATGATCGCTTAACTAGGAGGGTTTGTCATTCTTGCATTTTTTTATTCAAATGACAATTGAGATTGCAGCGATTTGGTTTATTTAGTGTCGAAAAAGAATGACAGCTTCACAAAACTCCTTTTTTTTGAAAAATGGGGAGCAATTCTGACCTATGTTGGGAGAGCCAATTTTGAGGCTGAATCCAAAAATGTGCAAGATATCTTTCTTCAAAAAAAGGAGTCCTCAAAAAATGTGAAGCGCAGCGTATTTTTTGAGGCTGGGACCCAAAAATACACGCATGCTGAAGAAGGATGACTCGTTAGAGCATCATTCGTAGGCAGAAGTGTACTTTTGGGTGGTGGTGGAGATGGCGGGAGTTCTCTCGCTACCTATTTTATCTTGATGGTGCTCAGGACAGGCTTCTCTTCCCGCTGCAAAAAACCCTCACTCCAAAAAGAGGAAAGGCCGTGCGTTTTTAGTGGTGGAGATGGCGGGAGTCGAACCCGCGTCCAAAGATGAAGTCAAAAAACCTCTACAATCATAGTCTATCTGGTGGTTTTCGTCGGCATCATCGAGACAGACAAAAGCAATGCCGCTTATTTAGATAAATTTTCGTCAACTCATCCTCTAAAGGCGGATGAGTCGCTTAACCTGCTAAATAACGCTCTACCCACTCAGCAGGTGTCGGAAGGTAGAACGAGATCACAAATTGGTGATCGTTTATGCACGAGCCATAGCTAGAGAGCGAACAGGGGCAAAAGCTCCTGCTACTTTCTTAGAAAGGCTAGCATATTGTTGTTTTAAGTTTGCACTTAAAATTGCGCTGGACTAATTAGCAGGCAGACAGCGCGATGCCTGGATCGCCATTTTTTGGCTTGAATCATCCCTGTCAAAACCAAATACATCCCCACACGTCGTCGCTTCACTTCCCATTTTTTGGGGGCCCCATTTTAGGGGGTCAAAATTGTTGCCCATCATGTTAAAGAGCGGGTTTATTATAGGGTATTTTTCTGGTTTTTGCAATCTATTGACTTTTTAAATCTTATATTGAATAATATTTTTGCATCGTTGCTTCTATATCCTACATATATGGCACCTAGACAAGTCAGACGCTTAGAAGAAATTTCTTCAGGAACAGCCCCTGTTGGAGTTATTGCTGCTGCGTTTGAAAATGTCGGTGGGGAAAGAGATTTTGATGAGGTAAGGACTGCGACACGCGAATGGCTGAAAGCTAAGATAAAAATGCTTGAGCAAGGCATCTCTAGGCTTCAATCTGATGATGAACGTGAATTTTACGCTGGCGCTCAAACAGCCCATCAAGCTGCTTTAGATAATTTTGATGGACCCAATCCAGCCGTCATTCGGTCAGATTTAACGAATCTTACAAGTGGCTTGAGGGTTCCAAAAACGCTTGATGAGTGTATGGATGGTTCTATGTATCGATTGCCTGAAGAATAAATAACCGCCTGTCACTCTAGGGCCTGGCCCTAGAGTCGTCTGTATTTGGACTACCCCGCCCTCCGAGCACCCCTTCAAAGAAGGGGAATTTTTTGTGAGATTTACTTACAGTCAATTCCCCTCTCTAAGAGGGGTGCAGGGGTGTTCATGATGGTTGACTTAGGTATATACTTCGGTTTGAGGTGGGTATATACTTTCCTTTTCGTGTGCCAAGTTCTAAGTGCGAAGTGCGACGAAACATTATTTATCCTCCCCCTTCGGGGGAGCCGGAGGGGCTTCTTAAAGCTGTATTTTAGCTAATCGTTACTCGCTATTCGCTAGTCGCTTGATGAAAAAGGTATCGAGACGAACCCCAGCATTTCACGGAGGATAGGTATATAGATGAGGCGAGGGTGAGTATATACTTCCCTATTTCACATCCTCGGGTTCTAAGTCGATGAGGTCAAAGAGTTGGCGTTCGAGTTCGCGTTTTTTTTCTTGGGCCAGAGTGAATTGGGCTTC
>JAUHWS010000043.1 GCA_030427295.1 bacterium
CTGAAACCTTGTTCATGCCGAGTGGTCATTTGATTTACAGTGACGGAACTCGGGTGTACTTGAAACGGGATTTGACGGTGGACGACACAGATCAAAACATGGATACCGGTAAACCGCAACGATTTAGTTTGGAGGAAATTCAATCTAAACTTCGGATGGAAGCCGTGCCTAAAGAAGCGGTGAACATGCTCAGCAGTAATTTTAGCGAAAACAATCAAGCCAGTTTCAATTGGGAGGCGGCAACTCATCCAGATGTTTATGGTTATGGCATCCAAATGAAACAAAAAGTGACGGGCTATGACCGTAATAAATTCCCAGACCAAACCGTGAATACCAAGGTGGTTTTGCTTCCTCCTACGGAAGACGGTGTGGCACCCGACGCTTTTGTGGGGAACCAGAAGGTGAGTTATGGAACCTTGGTGACCAGTTTGGAAGATCCAGATGTGGCTTTGGATCGCTTTGGTATTGAGGCCAACCAGGTGATCACAGAGGCGAGTGAAATTTACTTCCCAGGAGTGAATGGAGCCCGCATTGATGTGTCTGAATCGGTGGGAGTTTATTTTGATTCCTTCACGAATACCGCTGTGGATTTGCCGATGAAGAATGGGTTCTACCACGTTAAAATGACTTGGTTTGATCAGAATGCCAACACGTCAACCTACACAAAATCTGAAATTTTAGCGCCTCAACAGGTGGCTGGAGATGCTGAGCCGTTGGATATTGCTCAACAAAATAATATTTTCTACATCCCGATTTTCAAAGAAGGGCAACTCAATGCCAATCAAATCTTTTTTGATCTGTCGGGCGTGTACCAATATTATTGGTACCTGAATCCCGACAATCCGGATGAAGTTCCGGAACAAGGGGATGTGCTGGACATTCCCCCTCAAACCAGCACCAAAACCATGACCATTAAACTGGTGGCTTCTCAAGACATCGATGATCCCGGTTTTGATACGTTTGAAAAAGAGGTGCAGGTTGAAATTGTGGCGCCAGACATTTCATTGGATTCAGCTCAGCTGGCGGATGGCGTGATTGCCGGAAACATGTCAGCACCAGAAGGGGCGGAGGCTGATTTTGATGGCGTGCCCTTCAGTGTGTTTAGAAAACGCAATGAAACGTGGAAAAACATCGGCCTACTCCACGCTGAAGATCCAAACAAATTGCCGACGGAACCTCCGCTCCAGGATGGATCGTATTATGGCATCGGGCAAGAGGGTGCTTATGAAATTAATGGGTTTGAACTTTTGGATCCGAGCCCCATCCTCATCAAAGACCATGATGGAAATGTCGTGGCTGAGGTCAATCCAGAGACGGGAAATATCAAGTTGCTGAGTGACTCGTATGAACTCAGGGCTGTGCCTGCGGGAAATGACACCCCAACGCGCATTGCCATTGTGCTCAAGGCCAGCAACGAGGTGATTGGCAACCTGTATTATCTTGCAGATCGAAATGCTGAGATGACTCTGATTCAAAATGAATTGATTGTCAGTAACGTGGCTGATAAAGGCGTCACGGTGGGAGATGTGAATGTAAATGATTCGATTGTGGCTCAAATTTTACCCGAAGCTTCTGTGAGTTATCCGGGTGGTGTGGCTATTTTTGATGAGGCGACAGAAGGCATGATTGCAATGATTGATAAAGATGGCAGCATTCGTATGATGGATGCGGACTTTGACCTTGATCTGAAAAATGCTGAGGCTGAGGATGAACCTTATATTTTCCAGATTCAAAAAGAAGGAGTGGGCTTGATGGATATCTTCATTCAGGCGGATTGGGAGAATGTTCAGCTTGATTTTGAGACCTCAATGGGCAACTTGGCGGTGGAGTTGGATCAAGGCGGTGGGCAATTTAGCACACCGCTTCTGCCTGGACAATCCAACCCAGGACCACAGCTGCCTTCAAATCCTTTTTCTGATTTGGATGCGTCAGATCCGTATTTTGAAGAAATTTTAGAACTGTATCGCGATGGCATCATTGTGGGTTATCAAGATGGTAGTTTTCAATCTGACCGCAGAATCAGCCGAGCGGAATTTGTGAAGGTCGCCTTGGGTGTGACCAATTGTTTTGATTGTGAAGTGCCTACTGATCCGCAAGCGGCTCGTTATTTGACCAATCCCTTCCCGGATGTTGGATTGTCTGCGTGGTATTTTTACTGCATTTCGGTCGGGAAGGAATTAGAGATGATCACAGGTTATGGGGATGGTTTGTATCGGCCGGAACAAAATATCAGCCGAGCTGAGGCCGTGGCCGTGCTCTTACGGCAATCAGATATTGAGCTGGTGGATTATCCCAACAATTTATTTGAGGATGTGACAAATGATGCCTGGTATGTGGATGAAGTTTACACGGCGGTTGAGATTGGACTGATTTCGGAAAACAATGGTTTTGTGAATCCTGATGAGCTGATCACTCGCGGGGAATTTGCTTTCATGGCGGCTCAACTGAAAGATTATCGTCAATGTCGATTGGTCGATGAAGATGGGGATGGAAACTTTGACTGGTGGGAAATGGATAACAATCGAGACCCTTTGAGACCAGATGCCGAGGAAGCTTGCTTGTGTTTGGACAATCCCAATCAGAAAGATACGGATGGGGATGGACGCCGGGACGTTTGTGATTTGGACATTGATGGAGATGGGGTACTCAATCCGCTTTGTATTTTTGATGAATCGGGTGAGTTGAGTCAGGATCTTTTGAATGCCGGGGCCTTGAGTTTGGGGGATGAGCCGGTGGACAATTGTGTGTTTGTTGAAAACGAGGATCAGATGGACTTTGATTTGAATGGCGTGGGTGATGTGTGTGAAATGTGTGCTTGTTCGGACAATCCTAACCAAAATGATACCGATGGGGATGGGGTGAAGGATGTCTGTGATTCAGATATCGACAACGATGGTCAATCCAACCCGATTTGTTTATTTGATGAAGCCGGACTTTTGGATGAAAGTAAGCTGACCGGTGAAGTGGACAATTGTTTGTTTGTGGCCAATCCGGATCAGGAAGATGCCAATCAAAATGGCATTGGAGATGGCTGTGAATCCTCGGACCTTTGTCCGGGTATTCCGGAAGATCTGGATGGAGTGAATGATGAAGATGGTTGCCCCGAGGTCAGTGATCAGTTTGGGCAGAAGGCCGCGGGACTTTACGTGGGCCCCGGACCTTTGTGTGGACTACTGGATTTCAGTTCTGACTTTATGCCGGGGGATGTCTTCATGACGGCCATCACTGATTTGGAAAATCATGATACGATTTTTAGCAAAAGTAAAGAAGTAACCTATCCTTAAAAAAATGAAAATAAAGCAATCTTACATTCTTGGATTCATAATGCTGATGCTCGTTGGCCTGCTGAGCTGGAGTCAAACGGCTGGCGCTCAAGACTTTGATCCTGAGGTGGTCAGTCAGTGTGAAGGTCAGGGAAATGAAGCCTGCTGCGTGCAGTACAGCTCGGCCATCGATGCGGTGGAAGCGGACTGGAAAGCCAACCTTCAAACCCTTTCGGATCAACAGGTGCCGGCCAGTCACATGGTGGATGATGCCTACGAAAATTTACGGACCTACAATTGTTGGCTGGAATACATTTGTCGCTCAGTTCAGTACAGTGGCTCTGCGCCGATTGATACGATTTTGGAGTCGGGTTTGACCAAGAAACACATTGGCCGAATTTCGGGCTGTCAAAAGCCCGAAGACCTGGCTTTGGAAGACAATTACGGCACTTTTGTGGATAAATTGAAGCAAGTCCCGGTAAACATTGAAGACATCTCGCTGGACGATGCATTTTATAAAAATACGGGTTTGAATTATTTCCCTGCCTGCATGACAGACCCATCTCAAAACAATGCCAATCCTCGGCTCAGTGAAGCCAATGCTAATTTTGAACAGTGCAAGCAGAACATTGAACGTAAGTTTGGTTGTGATGAAGCGGATATTGTCCGCAATCCCAAAAAATTTCAGGAATGCATGGATCAATCCTCTGCCATGGCGTTTGTGAACAATGCTCTGAATGCCGCTCATGCCGATCAGATGGCTGGCGCCTTGGAAAATAAGTTGAGCAGCATCATTCGTAAGATGCTGACGATGGAAACGCATGCCACCTATTTGTCGAATTTTTGGACTCAGCTGGACCAACGACTGGCCTGTTATGCCTTTAAATGTCTTTAATCAAAAAATTAAATGATTTTTCGTTTGAAAAAAACCATCGGCCTCAGCCTTGTGATGGCCTTGACGATTAATATGCTGAATTTGAATTCGGCCCATGCGGCCAACCCAGAGTTGAATCCTGTGGATGAGGTGTGTGTGAGCTTGCATCCTAATTTTTATGATAAAGATCGGAACATCTCGAAAGATTGGGAGCTGCCAGATGATTTTCCATCGAGTGAATTTAACAAGTATCGGGACAATGCAGCAGATAAATACCATAGCTACGTTCAATGTATTTTTCAGTTTGCTGAGGATACGATTTTAAAAAGTGGCGGTCAGCGGCAAGGGGGCATCGTGGAGGCAAACACGCCAAACACCCGGGTGATTGACTGGATGTTGCCGGATCAAGCCTGTTTGGATCCGACCGAAATTCGAGAAATTGCCACCTCGACCCAACCCGGGCAGATGTTGGAACCGCTTTTGACCGCCTACAATGATTATACGGACTATTTGGATGTGATTTTGAAAGCCTATTTAGACAGTCCCACAGAAACCAATGAGGAAGGAGAGGAGATCACGGGGACGGATAAATTTTATTTGAAGACGAGTAATTTGACTCAAATCGAGCGTGAATTGCAGATGGAAGTGGAGCAAGCCAAAGTGGCGATGGACATCAGCCTTCACTCGCTTAAGGAATTGCGTAGTGCCTTTGTGATGCACGTTCATTTTCAGTGTACCTTGAAATATTTGGAAAAATACCGTCGAGAATTGGAGCGACTGAGACGATTGATCGATCCCCTTCCAGGTCAACTGCGTGATGCGAGCATCACAAAATAATTTTATTTCATTCATGAAATTCAAACGACTTATCATTGGATTCGTGCTTGTGACTGGACTACTCTCCAGCCAGCGGAGTTACGCGGCCGATTTTTGCACCCCTGATTTGACGGGAGGGTCGAATTACAAACGCACCTATTGCAAAATGCAGATGAATGATGAAGGAGACGCACATCAAGAAGTTTTGGAAACGGTGGCCAAACAATTTGATTTAAAAACTGATGTGGTGAATGCTATTTTGGATGGGGTCATTTGTGAAAAAGTGAATGAAGCCGGAGATCAGGCGGCCAAAGATTATACCGAGGAGGTGCTTTCTGCCTGTGGCACGGATGGGAGTACGAGCGTGAACCAACTCTTTAGCCAGAATTTATTCACGGATGTGCAGAATGCGTTTTATAAGGAGCGGGCGATTTTCTTCAATAAACTGTCGCTAAAAACTAAATTTGAGGCCTCCGAAAAATATTGGGATGGCCAAATTGGAGGATTTACCGATGCTCCGTTTGATCTGGTTTTGGACTTGAATTTGATTGAGCAAGTGCTGTTTGGCAGTCAGGCCACCTGGCTTCAGGATGTGTATCATTTTCCGACTGAGGAGGGAGACGGTGACGATGAGCAGAATTTGGACAATCAGTTGGATTTGGAATTAGATGAAGATGAGGATGTTCCGGACGATCAAGTGAATCAGGATGATGAGGCGGCTGCCGACTGCGTTCTGCCTGATGATCCGGATGCGGATCCCAATGCCATTGCCCTGCTTCCGCTTTGTGGGAATGGTGCCGTGGATATTTTATCAGGAGAAGCTTGTGATGATGGTAATTTGACGAGTGGGGATGGGTGTAACCAATTTTGTCAGCTGGAAAATACGGGATCGAGCAATCTCTGCCAGGATCCGGACGCCGTGACCTTTAAATCCCCTTCCAATCAAGCTCAGAATCAAAATAATATCGATGATTTGACGGATCCTACTTGTCCTCCGGGTTATGTTCCTAAAAAAGAGGACACATTGGGAAGCTTGAACACGCCTCAATTAGACAGCTATCCAGGTCCTGCGGTGGGAGGAACCCTCAAACAATTCCCGGACAGTGAGCGACCCATTTGTGGCCCCGGAACCACGCCAGTTAAAATCACCATTGCCGGACAAGAGCAGGTTGCTTTGGATGGAAATGGAGATCCGCGCTGTTTGCCCACTGAATTTTGTTCGGATCCGGATGCGGCTCGCACCTTTTTAGCGGCCACCACTTTCCCCTTCCCCATCAACGGCATCGCCGCAGCCGAGTGGCAACAACTTCCGGAAGATCATGCAGTGAGAAAAGCCTTGGAAGCGGTGGATGCTTTGTTTTGTGTGGACGTGGTTCAGAATAATCGGCCCACCTCGCCTTACAATGTGAATGAGGGGTGTATCGATTGTCACTTGATCGCCATGGTGGATTCGCTGGAAGAAGCTTTATCGACCAATGTTTCTCCGTTGGAAAACACGACCAGTTCCTTTGGACTGAGTAGTCGTTTTGGCCCCAACATGTCCTTCAATTTGGTCACGGCAGTCAAACCCAAATTCAAATTAGTTCCTACTCAGACGGCTCAAAAATCTGTTGAGGATGCCGGTGAGGCGGTGGATGAGAGTGCTGAAGTGTTTGACCCCCCTGGGACCACGATTAGCCCAGGAGGAAGTGGGGCTCAGCAATTGACTCAGACTCAAGAACAATTTGTGGAACAGGAAAAAACCTTCAAAGAAAATATTGAATATTACAATACTGGCATGGGTGCAATGAGTGATTTTGAAGTCAGTGATCGAGTCAAACCCCTGATCGAGCAAATGAGTAATAGCTTTGCAAATATTCAATCCACCTTTCAGGGCATTGCCGCCAACAGTGATTTAAGTGATCTCGACGCATGCAGAATATAAAAAAACATCTCATCATTGGCTTAACCTTGCTACTGAGTGTGGGATTTCACGCCTCATCGGTACATGCCCTATACTCGCCGAATATCTCACGCGAAGTGAGTAAAATTAAGGAACACGTGTTGAGTGCTCAAGCTCAAAATGGGGATGGGGATTTGCTTGAAATTGTCAGCACGATTAAGACGAATAATGAATTGAAACGTCAGAATAATCAGGCGGAAGGCCTTTCGGGAAGCGCTCGGGTGGCTCAACAAATGATCATCGACCAGACGTATAAGAGTGTGATTGAGCGACCCTACGACTCGCTTTCGATGGTTTTCAATTTGAATGGTTACAACGGCCAGTTCATCAGTAATTGCTTGCGGGATGAAATTTGGAATTTGGAGGCGCTGCGCGATGTAGTGGGTCAAGAAATGATCAAATCCTACCTGCTTTATGACCGTCAACATGGGGATTTGCTGAAGGAGGATTATCTTTATTTGGTGAGCGAGCTGGATTTGCTTCGAAAATATGGGGCGGATCCCACGGCGATCATTCGAGGGGCGACTGGGGAAGAAATGACCTCGACGGAATACTTTTTTAATATCAAGACGGACTCAGAAGACAAGGAAACCGTGAACATGTACACACGAAAATATTTTCATTCTGATTTGACAGGCTGCCCCGATGGGGAATTTGAGCAGGTTTTTGAGCAGGTGGCCAGGAGTTGGAAAACCTTTTCGGTTTTGGCCACAGGACGTGGAAATTCGGCGGCTTGGGGAGATATTTGGGAGATGGCTCAGGCGAATGCTAAGGTTCGGGCCCGGCAGTGGATACAAGCGAATCAGTTCAGTCTGACGATTGGGGGCACAGGAGGGGGTGATTTGCAGAGCTTAGTGAATTCGCATGGTTGGGACAAGTTTGTGGGCAACATGAAGACTCAGGTGGAGATTGCGAAACAGATCGTGGGACCGGTGACCCCTTTGTTTGATATCAAGTTTTATCGCCCGGATGAATTGGCGGAGCAGTCGAAGGGTTGCGCGGTTTATTATGCGGAAGATGGGTTTTTTAGGAATTGTAACGAGAGTCAGCTGGATCATTTTTATGAATGTAAGAACAACGAAGAAGCGGCCATTGCGTCGGGCATCAATTGCAGCCGTTTTGTGGATTTGAATGAATCTCGCTCGCTGGCTGATTATGTGAGTGGGGAATTGAATGCAGAGGCGGAGAATGAGGAGGCCTTGGAGGAGGTGACCTCGGCGATGGTTTATGCGATTACCTTGGACAGTGTGAATGAGCAGTCTCTGATTGGGCTGCATGAGAGTTTGGTGGAGATGAACAACATGATCCAACAGGGCTATGAGGAGCCAAAAGAAGGGGGTGAGAGCATTCCATCAATGGTTAGAGAGATGAAATGGCTCGCCGCTCGTCAGTGTGCCAATCGCTAATTTTTGCAGTGACTCAAAATGATAAAATAAGGCACGACCACGCACCACTAACCACTCACCACTTTTTTAAACGCATATGCCAAAGCTCCCTAGTGAGCGATAAGAACTAGGGAATTTTGGCAATTTTTGTTTTCGTTTTCAACCAAACGTCAACGGGGGTGAAAGGCGGTGAAAACGGGCAATGACAGAAAGTTAGGTGGTCTCGTCCTCGAGGAATTTCTGGAGGAAGGCTTCGGTGATGCGGTAGACGCGGCCGAGTTTGACGGCTTTGAGTTTGCCGGCCTTGATGTATTTGAGGACGGTCAGCGGGTGGATCTGGAGAATTTCAGCGACCTGTTCGGTGGTGTAAAGTGGAGCAACCATAGTTTTCATGTGTTTTGGTTTTGTTTTTTTTAGGAGGGTGCCGGGGAGGAAGATTCTCCTCCCATAGCAGAACGCCGAACCTTTGCAGGCAGGCGATGGGTTGAATGACTTAATTTAATTAAATCTAATTTAATCAAGCTAAGTCTAATTTGTTTTTATTAAGTTTGATTAGGTTTATTTAGCTTTGTTTTAATTTAGATTAATTTATTTTATTTTAGTTAGTTTTGATTTAATCTATTTAAATCTTCTTAACGTGAGCTTAGTTTAATTAATTTTAGTTAAGCTTGTCAATGTTCATTATATTTAATTATGTTTTGTTATATCCTATAATATGTTCTAGTTATAGTTTGTATGAGCAAAAAATTCCTATATATTAGTATTAATTGATATAATTCTGACCCTTAAGCAAAATCTATGGAATGGCTAAAAACATTTAATTCAGATTACGCCGAAGCTGTGCAAGCCCTCACGCCTTTTGTGTTGGGGTTCGTTTCATTTCTTTACTATTCTGTTTTCAAGGAAAGTGTGCTCAAATCGATAAAAGATAATGAAAAACAACTGAACGATGCTGAGTTAATGATTCAGCCAGTTTTTTGGACTTTTGGAAAGAAGTATAAAATACTCGCGGTGCATAAATATCAAAAATCTGATGATATATCAGGATATAAACACGTCGGACAAAACAGTAGGCCTGATCAATGGAAGAAACTCATAGATATTAATCCATCCTTTTGTGGACTTAGATACCACGTAATTCCAAAGAACAAGGATGATATACTTACAGTTGTAATAAGTAGAAATGGCTCTGAAAAATGGAGGACCATTGACTTTAACAAATAGACACAAATTTAAGCTGGAGCGTACTTGAAGTGGGCTCCAGCGAATTTTGATGGGGGTCCCTATTATGAGCTTTTAAGGAATCCAGAATAACTCCACTCATTTCATCAAGCACCTCACCCTGTGTCCCCCTCCTCATATGAGGAGGGGGAATGGTTTGAATGTGA
Source organism: bacterium (assembly GCA_030427295.1). Classification (GTDB taxonomy): domain Bacteria; phylum Patescibacteriota; class Gracilibacteria; order UM-FILTER-43-11; family UM-FILTER-43-11; genus JAUHWS01. The sequence goes on from JAUHWS010000043.1 coordinate 9,669, forward strand.
GTTAGATTGTAAGGGGTGGTCCTGAATGAAAAATTGAACCAATCCCCGAAGGCGACATTGGCCAATGTCGCCTTCATTGAACAATGAGAAACCGTTTGTCACTCTAAGGCGTTAGACCCTAGAGTCGTCTGTATTTAGACTACCCCGCCCTCCGGGCACCCCTTCGAGGAAGGGGAATTGTTGTGGGCCTAGCTCACAATCAATTCCCCTCTCTAAGAGGCCTGCCTGGACCAAGGGCTCCACTTTGTGGCCGGTAGGCAGGGGGGCAGGGGTGTTCATGATAGGTGACTTAGGTATATACTTTGATTGAGGGTTAGTATATACTTTCATTCATTCCGACATGCGCTAAAATGATATTGAATAAACTAATCATGTATAAAATGACACTCACACTCCGTCCAGCCACCATCCACGACTTGGAAACCCTCAGACGTTGGGATGAAGAGCCCCATGTCATTGCCTCGGACCCAAATGACGATTGGGAATGGGAAACAGAGCTTAAAAAGAATCCTGCATGGAGACAACAACTGATTGCCGAAGTGGATGGAAAGCCAATCGGATGCCTACAAATCATCGACCCCAAACTGGAAGAAAGTCACTACTGGGGCAATATTGAAGATAATCTACGCGCCCTCGACATTTGGATTGGCGAAAAAGACTACTTGGGTCAGGGTTATGGCACCCAAATGATGACTCAGGTTTTGAACGATATTTTTAGCGATCCCAACATCAAAGCAGCTTTGGTAGATCCCTTAACAAGCAATACTCGTGCCCATCAATTCTATGAAAAATTAGGATTCAAACAAATCGAACAACGCCAATTTGG
>JAUHWS010000090.1 GCA_030427295.1 bacterium
AAACTTTCCAAAGAGAGGTTCTCTAAAATCGTTCAATGTATTGATAAGGCCGATCAATATGCCTTTGATAATGGGCGAGAGCTTTGTGAAACCTTACATCGATACTTTCCTGAGGACCCCCGTTGGAATTTTGAGTTTGAACATCGTTATTTTGAATAGTTTCTTGTTTGCCTAATTTGTGCTATGGTTTTTTTTGAAAACAAACATGCACAAAAAACCAACATACAATCGGGCCGGGCCGTTGTTTTATGTGGCCGTTCTTCTCAAGTTTAGCTTTTTGGTTTATGCCTTTGGCTTTTATGTGCCTCAGATTCCGTTTGAGCCGATTTCGGTTCAGGCGGATGTTTTGTTTATGCCTGAGGAAGATCATGCCACGGATGATTATCCTCCTTTGGCGATTGAACCCGATATTGAAATTGAGGTGACTCCCACTTATCAAGCTCAAGAAGCAGATATGTTGGCTTTTGGGGATTTGCTGCTGGATCGTTATGTTCGCACCTTGATTGAGCGGAATGGTCCCGAGTCTATTTTGGCGGGGGTCGAGCAGTATTATGATCAACCTTTTTTTGAAGGCTATGATTTGGTCTTTGCTAATTTGGAGGGGCCGGTCACGCCTTACCGTATTCCCACTAGTAAGTCGATTGCGTTTCAATTCAGTCCGGAACATCTTTCGATTTTAACCGATCATCATTTTAATTTGGTGTCGACGGCGAATAATCATGTGGTGGACATGGGGAAGCAGGGTTATCAAGACACGTATCGTTATTTGGATGAATGGGGGATTGAGTCTGTAGGGGATGCCAAGGGGCTTTCGGATAAATCAACGTATGAAACTGAAATCGATGGGGTCAAATTGGGTTTTGTGGGCTTGAATCACACGGATTTTAAGATTGATATCAATGAGGCATCTCGGGTGATTGCGGATTTAAAAACGCGGAATGATTTTGTGGTGGTGAGTATTCATTGGGGGGTGGAGTACCAACATGTGCCTCAAGATTTTCAGCGGGAGTGGGCTCGGCAAATGGTGGAAGCGGGGGCCGACGTGATTTTGGGACATCATCCTCATGTGCTTCAAGGGTTTGAATTGATTGAGGGAAAACCGGTTTTTTATTCCTTGGGGAATTTTGTCTTTGATCAGTGGTTTTCGGAGGAAACGCAAGAAACGGTGGCGGTCCATCTTCAATTCAAAAAAGAAGGAGATGCTCGTCGCATTCATGTGGGGTTGACGCCTATTCGCATGAATATGTCGCTTCCTTATTTTCCGGATGAACAGATGAGTCAGCAGATTTTGGATCGGTTTTATGAGTATAGTTATGAGACGAATCCAGCCATTGAAGCATTTAGCTCATTTTTCAAGGACCGTTGGATCCGCTTAGATTTTTAATTTGATTTTTTTATGAAAAAAACGACGTCTGTCATTCTTATTATTGTTGGTGTGGCTGTTTTTTTCTTGCTTCCCCTTTTTCAAAAAGTGGATGCTGAATTGATTGAATCCTGTCAGCAGAGGGTGACTGATTCGTATGAAGGTACAGATAGCTTTGATGAATTCATGCAGAAGTGTGAAAAAGAAGAGAACTTTGCTGCGCTGATGTCGGCCGATAATGCGTTGGATGCTTCTCGTGGAGCGGCTTCGGCCAACATTGCTGAGTTGATTTTGACGATCATTCGATATGCGTTTCTGGGGATGGCTATTGGTTTGTTCCTGAAATTTTTTATTAAGAAATGAGTTGGCTTTTCAAAAAAGCTGCTCCATGGAGCAGCTTTTTGTCTTTTGAATTCCTTTTTACATGAAGAATCCTAGATAACCAAAGATGAGTCCAAGGATGATGAGGGCTATTCCCCAAGCAGGACTATTTTTGTACCATTCTTTAAATTTTGGGATAACCCCTGGAAAGGCAATCAAAACAAACCCTTTGATGGAGGCTGCCCAGGCAAAAAGAGTGATGATGACACGCCAATCTTTAACCCACATATTGTGATAGTGGACTAGGAGTATTCCGATCACAAGGGTAAAAAATCCAGTCACATAAGTGAGGGCTGGTGATTTTTCGAA
>JAUHWS010000044.1 GCA_030427295.1 bacterium
TGTTTGATGGGGGAGGCGGGTTTGATGGGCTCGGTCGGTAGGATTTCGGGGATGTTGTTGAGGCCATAAATCCGGGCGATTTCTTCAATCAAGTCGGCTTCGCGGTGGATGTCGTTGTGACGATGGGTGGGGATGGTGATTTTCCATTTGCCAGACGTAAGATCTTGCGTCTCTACGACAAATTCCAAACCTTCTAAGATTGTTTCCACGGTTTTGGGTTCAATTTCTACTCCAATCAATCGATTCACTTGCGTCAGGCTCAATTCCAAAACCTTTTCCTCTTGATCAATATTCCATATGTCTATCACTTCACTGGCAATTTTTGCTGTGGGGCAGAGTTCTTGAACGAGTTCTATGGCTCGCGCTAATCCATCAGAAGCCAGGTGGGGATCCACTCCTTTTTCATAGATGATGCCTGCATCACTCACATGGCCGAGGCTTCGCATGCCGTGTCGTACGAGGCTGGGATGGTAGACGGGGGCGATGAGCCAGATGTTTTTTGTGCTGGATTCAATGCTGCTGGTGAGGCCGCCCATGACTCCGCAGAGGTCGATCAATGATGTTCCATCGTCCAAAACAATAGCGCCTTCGGGGAGTTTGTGTTCTTTTTCATCCAAGGTTACCAACTTCTCTCCTTTTTTACTCTTGCGCATGGTCCATTTTTTTCCTTTTACGCGGTCGACATCGAAGGCATGAAGGGGCATGCCGAGTTCGAGCATGATGTAGTTGGTGATGTCGACGATGTTTGAGATGGCGTTCACGCCACAAGCGGTTAGTCGTTTTTTCATCCAGGCAGGGCTTTCTGCCACCTTTATGTCGGTCAAATAGACTCCTACATAGCGTTTGCAGACGTCTTTGTCTTTGAATTTAATTTCAATTGGAGCCGGAGAATTGTTTTCGGGTAGTTCGTATTTCTTCTTTTTTTTCCACTTCCCTAATTTATTGGCGACGAATTCTCGGGCAAACCCGCGATGGGAGAAAAGGTCGGGGCGATTGGTGATGGCATGATTGTCGACATCCATGACCACATCGTCTAAATTTAGGGCTTTGGCGAGTGGCGTACCCACTTTTAAATTCAGTGGGCTGAGGTCTACAATTTCTTTGTCGGAGTTTTTGGGGAACATGTCGGCGAGTCCAATTTCTTCGGCGGCGCAGATCATGCCAAAACTTTCCTCCCCTCTGATTTTGGCTTTTTTCATGGTCACGACTTCATCGCCATGCCATTTGACCACGGCTCCAATTTTAGCGAGAACGATGTGTTGCCCTTCTTCTAGGTTGGATCCTCCACAAACGATTTGGACTACTTCTTGTCCATCATTGACCATGCAAATGCGCAGGGCATCGGCATCAGGATGGGCTTTTACTTCTGTGATTTCTCCCACGACGATGTTCTCTAAATCGGCGCCTTGGCTTTCCATGGTTTCGACTTCGGCGGAACGTTCGGTGATGAGGTCTTTGATTTTTTCGCTGTCTTTCTCGGTCAATTCAATAAAATCCGAGAGCCAATCGAGGGAGATTTTCATGTTATTGATTAGTTTATGTACGGGTTTTAGTTTACAATAGAACGAAGTTTGGGGGAAGTGATTGACAAACTCCTTGCTTAATTTATTTTGTTATCAAATAACTCTTTAACTCTTTTGTATGACTGATCGTTTGGAGGAAGCTGAGTCGCATGATCGCTCAACAGAAATAATTGACAGGGTTGCTGTTGATTTATTGCAGCAACTGGGTATTGTTTATGTTTATGAGTGTCGTATTTTGGTTTCTAATTTAGGAATCGCTGAAAATGGTACTCCAAATATTTTTTTGTCGCTTAAGAGTGAAGGTAACATTAGAGTTGATGGGAATGCTCTTGAGGGTCCTACTACTCTTGAAAGGAGTCTTTTCATTGACGATAGACCATATAACTTGAACATTGAACTCCACCCGCATAGCATCGTTAATGTCGCCCCAATTGGGTAAAAATGTTACATTTTCTGATGTCCATTGCATCCCTAAACTTGGTTAAAAACCACTTTACCTACACGTTCTTTAAACGTGATTTCGAATGCTTCAAAAACGCCTTGTCGTCCCAAGATGCAGTTTAAGTTCTCTTTTGTGACTAAAATTGGTACTTGAAGAAGTAGGCCGTCCATCAAAAGATCTAAAGTGATTTTTTTAGCTAGGATATGATTTGTATTGGCTAACTCCACTTTTAATTCATTTGATTGAATGGATGAGTAGCTTAATCCTAACATTAGCGCATCACCTTCAGAAATCATGCTATAGTCTGCTCCACTATCGAGCAAAAAATTGAAATACCTAAATTGGCCCTCATGACCAAGTTGTACAGTGATCATGGGGCGTCCTTTGTTGTATGGAAAATCAAGCGATAAGAATTTTGCCATGAATTCTGGAAATAGTGTATTCGTCGGGATGCAAGTTGGGCTTCTTCTTTTTGGCCATTTTGATGGCCTCGATGGCGTCTTTGCCATAACCTAGTAGTTCTCCTGATCGAGAGCTAATGGCTGTTTTGCCTTTGTGCCTTTCGGCAAAGGCGTCCGAAATGTCTAGAGGTTGAAAAATCATTATTTCAATGTAGTTTTGAGCTTGATCTTAGCAAAAATAGAGGGATTTGTAAAGATGCGGATCATTCTATTTTGAGTGCTTTTGATTAGTTGACATTTTCTATTTTTATTTTTTATTCACTAGCAATTCGAAAATTGGTTCAGCCTATCCAGTAATTATAGCAATTCTGAATGGAAAAGTCAAATTTGCTTTCTTTATTTTAGCCAAGAATCCAGGGCTCCTGTGCCTGTCGTAGGGAAAATGCGGGTGGTTGGTAAACGATACGGGTCATTTATCCTAAATTGTTTGCCGGATTCTGTGGTTCTGGCGAACAGATAATGTTCGCTGCTCGCCTCAATTACTCGTTCATCATAGCGGCCCACTGGGTAGCAGAGTGAAATAACTGCTTGGCCGATTTCTTCCTCAATTTTTTGCTTGGAGTTTTTCAGCTCGGCTTGAATGTCTTCCACACCCAGAGTGTTAAGTTCTCGATGGGTGACGGTGTGAGAGCCAATCTCGTGCCCCGCAGCTGCCATTTCTCTGACTTGATCCCAGGTCAGGTGGACGGGGTCGTTGCCTGTTTTATCGGTGATGATGAAAAAGACGCCTTTCATGTTGTATTGTTCGAGTAGTCGAAAGGCTTCGTTGTAGTGGTCTTGATGGCCATCATCAAAGGTGAGCATGACGGCTTTTTCGGGCATGGGTTTTTCGCCTTCTAAAATGGCTTTAATGTCCCAAAAGGTCAAGGTTTCAATATTATTTTCTTGGAAGTAGATCAAAAATTCTTCAAATTGTTCCGGAGAAAAGGATAAATTGTAGCGCATTTGATCAGGGCTGTCTGCTGGGACATCTTCGATGTAGTGGAACATCAAGGTGGGCAGGTAGGTTTCAAAATTTTCCATGCCTGGGGCTACCGTTAATGTTGCACTTTGTGTTTCTAATGGTTGTTTTGACGTCTCATCTTCTTTTTTTGCCCCCTCTATCACCACTTCTGTTTCATTGCTTTCGTTGATCTGACTTTCTGACACCCGTTCATCAAAACTAGGGATGTCGATTTGTTTGGTGCCACATCCGACTAAAATTAGGAGAGCGGACATGAGGATGATTTTCTTCATTCTTATTGGCGGTAAATAGTTTTCCACATTTTAGCAAAAGCAATGAGGGATTACTAATCCCTCATTGCTTTTTGAGTAAGCCAAAATACCGCCCTAAGTTTCACAGTATTTTCCGTGTTGATTCGAGGTGGGTGCTCGCAGGTTGCCGCCACGACGACAGCAAATATAAAGCTCCCTTAAGGGAAATTGTAAAGAAAAAAAGTGAGGTAAGAAAGCGAGTATTTCAGCAAGTTTTAGTATACGTCCTGCTGCTTAAATTGACAAATATTAATTATATGCTAATATTTTTTAGCTTCCATAATTACTTTTTTATGTCAGTTAGCCCTTCGTCCATTCCATCGCTTATAGAGAGTGTGCTACATAGAATATCTCCTTCCACTAAATTAGCTACAGCTGCTCAACGTGTGGCTTTAAGTTTTACTTTTTTGGCTCCACTTGCCTGCTCTGGGGATAATAATCATTTGTATGGTGAAAGCGATTCAGCAACCTCTACATATACCGATTCTGATGATTTAGATCATTCCTCCGATACCACAGGTGCCGACTCGACTGGGTCAGGTTCGACTGGAACAACCGGGCATGACCTAGATATGGGTGAAAAATTCAATAATTGTAATAAATACCGAAGTCATCACTACATTCCCATTGAATTTAAGGATGTTGTTGAGCATCAAGAGGAAGGTATTGAAAAGGTCTGTGACCAATGCCCATGCCCATCCATCGCACATGCCACTTTTGAATTTCCTAGTCCTTATGAGTATGTCCAATCGCAAGGCATTCCAGTTTCTCGTGATCAGTATGAAGACCTTACTTTTGGGAGTGTGATTCGTATACGATTTTCTCACATCAACGAGCCTTTAACACTCACTTATAATGGAGAGCTGGAAACGATAATTGATCCCCAAGATTGTGAAGATGGAAAATTTAAGACTGAAGTGATTATTAAAGGTCCCGAAAGTATTGATGAGCCAATCACTTTGGAGTTGAGCGCTTCACCTTTTGGTTTTGGGAATTATGATTCCGGTGTTTATGAAAATATTGTACCCCAAGGCTCAGTCGCCCATCAGTTTATACATCTTGATTGTAAAGATGAATAGACTGGCTTATCATTATCGAATACAATTTTAACAGCATTATGATGTCGGAATTTCCCCATCGAAAAGATGTTGTTGCCCCCACTCCACAAAATTTACCCCTTCTTTCTCCTGCATTGCGTCGGGTTTTACTTGTTTTGGCTTTGGCTGGATGCTCTCGAGCGGAGCCGGTTAGAGTGATTGATCCTGAAAATGTTGTGGACCCTTCTGCAGAAGAACTTGCTGGGGAAGAAATTTCTGAGTCTGCTGGTTTTACAGAGGTGACCGAAGCCAATGCTCACGAGTATCTTACTCCTCAAAAACTGACTATTGTTTATCTTAAGGCTGATTGGTGTGATCCATGCAAACAGTATGGGCCAGTCTTGAAACAATTGGAAGATTCATTAGGTGGGCAGATTCAGGTAGTCGTCATTCAAGATGATGACAATAAAAAAATATCTCTTCGAGATTCGTTTGGTCTAGATCAGCCGGCTTTTCCTTCTGTCTCCATTCGAAGGGCGGGTCAAACTCCTGAAACTATTTATAATAGTCAGCCACGTGGTATTTTACTGATTGAACTGAAAGATGCTGGTTTAGAAATAGATAAAGATGTTTACCAACAGGCACTTCTGGAGGATTTGGATGTCGAAGAGTCTAACCCAGCTAGTTTGCTCATCAATGCACATCGGTATGTTGAGGATGATTTTTTAGATGCCGAAAAAATAGTCAGAAAAGGGGTCAAAGGAGTGAAAAATTATCCTGGTTTGACTGATGAAGATTTGGTTGGATTGATTTTGTTTAATGCGGCTGGTTTTATTCAGACTGAATGGGGAAAGAGAATCATTCGTGAAACAAAACAAGATTATACCTCTGTTTTTGATCAGGTGATTGAAAAAATAAGAACTTCCAATTCTGAATTGGCTCAGGATCTTCTTGAGATTACTCGTTAAACCTTCACCTTTTTCCATGTTCCCTTTCTGAACCAGAGCCAAGCTAAAATACTCAATATAGCTTGTGAAATTGGCACGACGATGAAGACGCCCAAAGGTCCCATGTCTAAGGTTTTGGCCAGCACGTAGGCGAGTGGGATTTGCACCAACCAAAAGGCAATGAAGTTGATGATGGTGGGGGTTTTGGTGTCCCCTGAACCGTTGAAGGCTTGAGTCAGGACCATTCCAATTCCAAAGAAAATATAGCCGGCGCCGATGATTCGAAGGGCTTGAGTTCCATAATTCAATACTTCAGGTTCTTGAGTAAAGATTCCGACGATAGGTCCCGCCAGTAAAAGGAATAAGGTGGTCACCAAGGCCATAAAAATGACATTGTATTTGGCAGTGATCATCACACTTTTTTCAGCCCGATCGACTTTTTGAGCCCCCAGATTCTGCCCTACCAAGGTGGCTGCGGCGTTACTCAATCCCCAAGCCGGCAGGATGAAGAAAACAAAATTACGAACGGCGATTTGGTAGCCTGCTGTGGCGGCGGTGCCTCCGGTATCAGCCACGAGCCTTGTCAAAAAGATCCAACTCCCTCCTGCAATCACGTATTGAAGGGCGGCTGGCCATCCAATGTTGAGAATGGACTTGATCAAAGGATGGTCCCATTTGAAGTGAGGACGACGAATTTTGACCAGTCCTGCCCCACGGTAGAGGTGGTAAATCTGATAGGCGACCCCCATGCTTCGACCGGTGAGAGTGGCGATGGCAGCTCCCTCCAGCCCCCAAAAATAAATGAAAATGGGATCCAAAATGATGTTAAGGAGGCTGGCAATCCATAAGCTTTTCATGGCCATGGCAGCGTCTCCCGCTCCACGGAAGATACCGTTGATGAGGAAGAGAAAGATGATCACGCCACTGCTGCCCAACATGATACGGGTGAAGGTGGCGCCTTCTTGAACCACCTCAGGGCTTCCTCCCATGGCCGATAGGATGTTGGGTCCGAAAATGACCCCTAACACGCTCAACACGACAGATATCATGAGAGCGATGATCATGGTCTGAGCTCCGGCATGAGCCGCTCCATCAGGATTTTTTTCTCCGGTGCGGCGGCCAACCAAAGCCGTGGCTGCCACACTGATTCCAATTCCCAACGAATAAATAATGATGACGGCGGCTTCCGTTAGACCCACAATAGCGATGGCGTTTTGGCCTAATTTACCGACAAAAAAGGTATCTACGACGGCAAAAACACTTTCTAAACTGAGTTCCAAAATCATGGGGATGGCGAGCAAAAAGACGGCTGTTTTAATGCTGCCTTCGGTGAAATTCTTGTGTTCGTTTTTAAAGGATTGTCGAATTTTTTGGAAAATGTGCTTCATATAAAATCAAATGACGGGGACAAAGAAAGCGCGAGTGCGGCTCGCGTTTTTACAACCTCCTTATTTTAGAGTCAAAACAGGTTTTTGTTAAGGCTATTTTTTTAGTCTTTGAAGATATTTATTTCTAAAAGCCAAATTTGATTATGGTTTATTTTTTCGCTATGTTAATTTTATTCTTTAACAAAAAAATTAGTGTCTAGACTAATCACAAAAACAGAAAAGAAGTATCTAACTTAAGTTCAGAAGAGCAAAAGAATCTTTATGATAATGCTGAAATTAGAGTTATATTATCTTCTCAAGTTAAAGCAATTGAGGAGGCGAATGAGGTTGGAAGAATTATGTCTGAACAAGGAAATGTTTTTGTATATGAAGCTCCCGAAGGAAAGGGTTGTGGAATACCTTTTGAGTTGCCTTCTCCATATGAATTTTTAGCTTGTGCGATAGTTTTAGAAATTACTTCGACCTTGGTTAAAGAGTTTTCAAAAGATTTGTATGTTGCCCTTAAAAACTTATTTAAAAAAGGTAAAGAAAGTGGATGGGCTACTGGGAAATACGTTATAAAACAAAAAACTCATTATAATCAAATAATTCATTATTACTTTCCAAAGTATCTAAGTGAAATTGATTTTGCTGATGCACTTTTGGCTTCCAGAGAGCATTTTTTAAGAGTAGATGATGCTGCCAGTTTTTCAGTTAAAGAGTATGATTATATTTTTGATAGAAAGAGTGGTACTTGGCTGCCTTTTTGATATCTTCTATTTTCTTTTTTCTGGTTCTAAAAACTCCATTCTTAATTTCTCGAATACTTCTTTTTCCGTTTTTCCGGCAATGATTTCGCCGCGTTTGTGGAGGCCATACTCGTTGAGCATCATGTTTTGTTCAATGGCTTTTTTGCGCATTTTGATGTTGAATTCTTTGCTGCCGGTAAAATAGAGCAGCGCCGCCCCATAACTGTCTTCTGGTACAAAACGAATGTCGACTTGAAGGTTGTTGGGAAAAATGACAAATGAAATTTTGGTCTCCCCGCTTCCTAACAATGTCATGTCTTTGAAATGTTTTTCGACTGCTTTTTCCGCCTCTTTTGGATCGACTTTGCCGGTCACCAGGATATCCATATCTCCCACAGTTTTTGAACCTCGTCGATAACTTCCTGCAATTTCAATGGCCTTCACCCCTTTGACTTTTTTAAGCAGGGGGACGAGTTTTTTGGCAATTTCTTCCACCTCCTCCCTTTCATGTCGTTTCTTTTTTTGTTGATCGGTATCGATGGCGTTTAGTATTTTTTCAACTAATTTTTCTCCAAAGCCAGGAAGCTGTGCCAGTGCTCCATTTTTAGCTTGTTTGATGAGTTCTTTTTTATCCGACACTCCAGCAGCGGTGTAGAGTTGGCCGATGCGTTTGGGTCCAAGTCCAGGGATGTCTAAAAGCTGTCGTACGGATTCTGGAATTTCTTGGCGGAGCTCTTCGAGATGTTTCATCTTTCCGGTTTCGATGAACTCGATCATTTTTAGGGCTAAGGCTTCACCGATTTTGGGGAGTTTTTTGAATTCTTCTGCATCGGCATTTTTTTTATGGATGGGTTCTGCTTCCTCAGTCAGCATACGAGCAGCAGCTCGATAGGCATTGATGGTGAAGAATCCTTCCCCTTTGATGCCCAGTAGGTCAGCGATTTCATCGAAGGCTTCGGCGATGGGTTCATTGTAAGTTTTCATGCTTTGATTATAGATGAGTCTGTTATAGATGGCGAGGAAAGCTTGTTTTATTTCGGGTCGATGGAATTACGTAATTAATTACGTAATTCCACTGAATGATTTTATTTTTTATCGTATTTTTTTCGGCCTACCCAAAATATTTAAACTATCTTGTCAATAGTATATTATTGCTATTGATAAAATAGTATTTTATAATTGGGTTTGACTAGTCTTTTCTTATTTATATAACCCTCTATACATTATGAAAAAACTACTAATTTTACCCGTGTTGGCGGCGGTTTTGGTTGCCCCAAACTTGATTCGACAATCGAATGCCGACGTGGCTTTTGTGAGCGATTATTGTCATAAAGCTCCAAATAGCCCTCTTTGTACGGGAGGATTTCCAAATGATCCAAATGATGATGAGCCCAGCACACTCGCGTCTATGTTTGATTGTGGTTTAGCTACTTGGGAAGAGCTGTCAAAGCAAGGAGTCAATTGCATGGCGCAGCAAGATTACGTTTAATTCTTTAACTAATTTTTACCATGACTAATACGTTAAAAAAACACCTTTCATTGGTTTTAGGAGCGATGATGTTGATGCTGGCGGCTGCTTTTTTGAGCCCTGATGCATCGGCTAACGAATATTCAAATAATGTCTTCTGTCACATGCAAGGGGGAATTGTGCCCCTTGATCAGTTAGTTCCTGATTGTGATGAAGGTATGGACCATCTTTTTGACTAACATTAATTTAACTAAATAAACTGTCATGAAAAAATTACTCATTTTACCCGCTTTTGTATTGATGTTTATCACTTCGGGCCAAACCGTTCATGCAGGCTATTGTGGCTTTTTAGACTATCAAGAGAGTTGTAATCCAAATTTGCCGGGTGGAAACGGTAATCCAGGTGGAGGCTGCCCTCCTATTACTTTGTTCATTCCAGAAGATTCGCCTTGTCAGGATTAAGATGGAATTTAGATTTTTGTATTTTTAACTTCATTTTAAATGAAAAAATTACTTATTTTACCCGCTTTGGCTATTTTCTTTGCGACTCAAGCTCCTGCTACGCATGCGATTTATGAAAAAAAGGAAGCTCCAGCTCAGTTTCCTTGTAGTTGGGAATATGCCTTAGAACATGGCCTTTATTATGATGATGGGATGTGTGAATACGGTAATCCATTACTTCCATAAATTTAACCTTATTAAAATGAAAAAATTTATACTCGCTTCGTTTTTTATTTTTGCTGTCACGATGGGAAGTTCTTACCTTCAGCAAGTAAGTCATAGTGAAGACGAACTGGCTGGTTACTACCCGGGAAATGGCAGCGAGAAAGATTGTAATTATGGAGCTGCTAAATGTTTCGTTTAATTTATTTTTTTTACCCTTCATAATCATGAAAAAACTGACTTCAATTGCCTTTGTGTTTGCTTTGATGTTTTCTCTCACTCAAGGTACACATGCTTTTAATCAAGACAGTTGTGATGAACAAATCCCTCAAGATGAACTTGAAAATCAATTGCCTTGTGAGGATGCGAATCAGCAAGGTCAAGGTGGAAAGAATAATGTGTGTCCATCCGTTGATAAAAATGAACCTGTCCCATTTCC
>JAUHWS010000045.1 GCA_030427295.1 bacterium
GTTACGAATTACGAGTGACTAATTACGAGTTTATTTTTTGAGCGTTTAGCGGTCAGCGTATAGCGTTTAGCTCTATTCTAAGATCTATTTCAGCTATTCGCTACTCGCTATTTGCTAATCGCTTGCTGAAAAAGTACTGAGATGGTGCTCAGTATTTGGTGGAAGGTAGGTATATAGATGAGGCGAGGATAGGTATATACTTGCCACTCAACCCATCCTGTGTTACAAAGGATTCAAATACAAATTAACTAAAAAACCATGATGAACGATACAATGAAAAACATCACCTTGCTCGTGGCACGGGTACTTGTTTCAGGTCTTTTTATTTACACCGGAATTGGAAAGCTCATGGACATCGGGGCAACCGCCGCCTACGCTGGCTTGCCCGAATGGATGGTTTGGGTGGCGGCGTTGGTCGAAGTGATTGGCGGAGCCATGCTATTACTGGGTCTATTCACCCGCTATGCCGCGACACTGCTTTTTGTTTACATGATTGCAGTCAATGTCGTAATGCACTTGCCTTTAACGGCGGATGATCCGGGAAATACCGTGCAATTCTTCAAGAATCTCTCGGTGATGGGTGGCTTTGCGGCCTTATTGGTTTCTGGCGGAGGGCGCTATCAGCTGTACAAAGACTAAAGTTTAAAAAAACTGAACACGATGAAATGCCTGGCTCCCGACGACGTACAAGTGTCGTCGGGAGCGCAGGGCTTCTTCGCCTATGTCCGCGCGCCAGCGCCCCCGCTTGTGGCGGGGAGCTCTTGCGCGGACTGGCTTGCCGGATCGTTACCCGGCCTCGCCACCTCCTTCCTCATCTCCAGGCGGGGGGCGCCGGAAGGTGGTAGTTGGAGCTTCATCGAAGCCAGCGTCTTCCGCTGAGCCAAGCCCTGCTTGACCCAGTCGGCCGCCCATCAGGTTGGGCAGTTCGCTTGGGTTATAGACTGTCTCGGCGATGGCGGATATGACCTCTTCGAGGCGACCTTCTTTGATCGCTTCGAGCTTGGTCAACCTACGCCTGAGCGCTTCGAGTGTTTCTTCGGCCGGTTTGGCCATTTGTAGTTACCTCCATGGTTTCTCCCTCAATTTCAGAGGGGGTAAGAGAATTAAGGTTAAGCCAAAGGCGAATAATTTCATTATAACACTATATTTTTATTTAGTCAATTTTTATCTTGACAATTTTTAAAAAAGGCATTATATTTTCGTTCCATTATTATTTTGTTAACGATTTTTGAAATGACGGATTCAGCAGCCCAATCATCAGGTCCGGCAATTGAGTTGGAAGAATATATGGTTTATGAAGTAACCACTCGAGGAGAAGTTCAATCTTATGAAGCCGCTTTAAGAGAAGTTCGCGGCGGTCTAGCAGCAATTCGTGAAATGAGTCAGCAAGAATTGAATGAAAGTGTGCCCGATCCTTCTGGGTTATTCGAGTCGTTCGTGAACTTGAAAGAATTTACACATCCATGAGCACCCGGATAGCCATTATAACAAGATTCATTGAAAGTGGATTTAGAGGCGATATTGAGCAAGTATTAGAAGCTCGAGGATTACTAGATGAAGACATTTCTCAATGGAAAGCAACCATGGAAAAATACGAAAAGGCTCTTGGTTCAAATGACAGACCACGAAGGAGCTCAGAGTATTTAGAAGATGAAGACTTGGCTGATGCAGATGAAGAAGTTCATCTTGATGATGGTGATTATTATGAAGAGGGAGGCGAAGAACCACGAAGTGGACTCTATACTGATGATTATGGTTTTGATAGCGATAGCGACTCAGACACAGATCCTTTCGGCGATGGTTATCAAATCGACTAGTTCACACTAATCTTTCCCGCTGCCTCTTCCGCCTGTTTTCGAGCGTCGTCAGTTTCACTCCCCAAGGGCAAGCTACAAAGGGCCACGGCCATGCGTCGGTAGGGCCGGGTAATGGGTTTGCCGAAGACGCGGACGTCGATGTTTGGATTTTTGAGAGCTTTTTCGACACCAGTGATTTTAGGGTGATGCAAATTATCATCATGAGCCAAAACCACATGACTTGCGCCCACGGCTTTGAGTTTGATTTCCGGGATGGGCAATCCCAAAATAGCCCGCGCGTGGAGTTCAAATTCATTCAAATTTTGAGTGGCCATGGTGGTCATGCCCGTGTCATGGGGGCGAGGGGATAGCTCCGAAAAGTAGACGCCGTCGTCGGCTACAAAGAATTCCACTCCCCAAATGCCCGCGCCTCCCAGAGCCTTTGTCACCTTGTCGGCCATGTCGCAGGCGGTTTTAAAGTCTGCCTCCGAGATCCGACTGGGTTGCCAGCTTTCTTGATAGTCTCCGCGTTCTTGGCGGTGCTCAATGGCTGGGCAGAAGAGGGTTGGGGCCTCGTGTTGGGTCACGGTCAAAACCGTGATTTCAGTGTGAAAGTTGATGAATTCTTCAATAATAATATCACTCTTGCCTGTTCGACCTGTTTGAGAATAATCCCAAGCGGCTTTTATCTCCTCTTCGGTTTTGATCACGGATTGCCCCTTTCCAGATGAGGACATGAGGGGTTTGATCACACAGGGGAGACCAATGGACTTTATGCCTTCTTTCAATTCTTCCAAGTTGGAGGCGTAGGTGAATTTGGCTGTTTTTAATCCCAGTTCTTTGGCAGCTAGATCTCGAATAGACTTGCGGTTCATGGTGTAATTGGCAGCCTTGGCGCTGGGCACCACGGTGTAATCTTCTTTTTCGTATTCATAAAAGCGCTCGGTGCGGATGGCTTCCACTTCGGGCACAATCAAATCCGGGTCGTGTTTGGCGACCAGTCGGTCTAACTCTTTCCCATTCAACATGTCGATCACCTCGTTTTCATGGGCCACTTGCATGGCGGGGGCATCCTCGTAAGAATCTACGGCAATCACGTATTGTCCCAGTCGCTGTAAGGCAATGACGAGTTCTTTACCGAGCTCACCCGAACCGAGGAGAAGGATTTTTTTGCGCATGGGATGGGGTTATTGTCTATTTCTAATGTAGCAGAAATGCCGGGGGATAAAAAGGGGTCCTTTTTTCAAGGATTAACGACTATCGAGTAACGATTGAGTCCTATTTTATTGTTGTGAGTGGTCAGTGGTGTGTGATGAGTCATTTTTGGCTCTTTGAAGAATTGTAATCAAACAAGTTTATTTTTTGAGCGTGTAGCGGTCAGCTTGTAACCTTTAGCTCCATTCTAAGATTTATTTTAGCTAATCGCTACTCGCTACTTGCTAATCGCTTGCTGAAAAAGCTACTGAGATGAACCTCAGCATTTTGAAGAAGTTAGGTATGTAGTTGGGAAGAGAATGAGTATATACTTACCGTTTTTTCCGTCGTCTAAAGGTAGTTCGGTTGCCTTGCCGGCTTCGTTGAGCTTTGGGGGCTTCGTGCTCGGCTTCTGGTAGGCCTTCAGGGAGCTTTTTGGATTGAATCTTTTGCTCAATCAAGCGCTCAATTTTTCTGAGTTTATCGGTTTGGCTGGGCATGATGAAGGTGACCGCTCGGCCTTCTCGTCCGGCCCGTCCGGTTCGCCCGATGCGGTGGACGTAATCTTCAGCATACTCAGGGACGTCATAGTTGATGACCAGGCTCACGGCTTTAACATCAATGCCTCTGGCGGCAATGTCGGTGGCGACCAAAATGCGGTACTTGCCTTTTTTGAATCCTTCAAGGGCCTGTTTTCGCTGATTGAGAGAGCGATTAGAATGGATTTCCGCGGCACTATGCCCCATTTTATTAACGTCTCGGCAGATTTTTTTGGCTCCATACTTGGTTCGACTGAAGACCACGACGGTTCCAGGATTTTCTTTGAGGAGCTGGCTTAAAAGGTGTTTTTTTTGGTTTCTGGCCACAATGTACAATTCTTGATCCACCCGTTCTGCAGTGGTGCCTTGAGGGGCGACTTCCACATGGGTTGGCCGCTTCATGTGTTCGGTGGCCATTTTAACGATATTGTCCGGCATGGTGGCCGAGAAGAGCATGGTTTGGCGTTCTTTGGGAATGACTTTTAAGATTTTGCGAATTTGGGGGGCAAATCCCATGTCGAGCATTCGGTCGGCTTCGTCCAGCACTAAAATACGGACGTCATTGAGTTGAATGCTCTTTTCCTGAATATGGTTGATGATTCGTCCAGGTGTACCAATGATGATATGTGGATTTTTTTTAAGCTCTTGTTTTTGTCTTCCCATAGGTGCACCTCCGATGATCATGGCGGTTCGGATTCCAAAAGAGCCTGCAATTTTATGCAAGCTTTCTTCCACTTGTAGGGCGAGTTCTCGGGTGGGAAGTAGAATTAAACCCCGTCCACCATGGTGAATGAGGCGTTGGATAGTGGGGAGGCTGAAGGCCAATGTTTTTCCCGTTCCGGTTTGCGCGACGCCAATGATGTCTTCTCCTTTGAGGCCATCGGGGATGGCTTGGGCTTGAATGGGAGTGGGGGTTTTGAATTGTAATCGGTTCAGTACATTCAGAATTGGGGCGTCCAGACCAAGGTCATGAAAGGTCAATTCATCGGAATGCTTGCTTTCCTTTTTATGATGCATTGTTTAGGTTTATGTAATTATGTTAATTATACCTTAAAATTTAAAAAAATCAAGCATTGCTCAAGATTCTAGATTTTTTTGCCGAATTCCTCTAGAATGCATGGGTTAATTGACTATTTCTAACTGAGACGTTTGGGCCCGTAGCTCAGTGGTTAGAGCAGTCGGCTCATAACCGATTGGTCGTTGGTTCAATTCCAACCGGGCCCACCATACTGTAATGTGTGCTTTTCAATGGCCTCCAAAAGTGGATTTTTTCCCTATATAAAGAGCTTCCCGCCTTTTATAAAAAAGTTCAATCCAAACTGCCTTAGTAGGGCAACCTGACTGGAATGGTTTGGGGTTTTTGCTCTTGTTGAAAAACAACCCCGTTTGGAATAAGGGCAACAGTTAAAATAAGAACTGGCTATTCAAACTTCTCATCGCATACGAATTTTCTCAGTTCAATATTTAATTCACAATTTTTTCCACATTCAACATGCGATGAAGTTTTATATTCATCCCCCAAAGAGTCCAATAAATTTAAAAGATAATCGGAGCAAGCTTCTCTATCAATAAACCCGCTTTGTTTTGTAAAATACTCTAAATCATTCTCATTTGGATAATAGAATGCGGTCCAATTATCCTGGCTTGAGCAACCTAATAAAGCAAATATCCCAAGTACTAAAATAAAAAACTTTTTCATAAATTTACTAAAAAAGCCAATTCCACACATCTTGACCTATCTTAAAAATAACAATACCAATAAAAACCATAGCCATGGTAGCAGCAGTATCCCATTTTCCAGATTTCTCTTCTAAAATTTCAATCCTTCTTTCTAAATCATCGTACCCCATAACTTGTTATTAAAAACTAAATCTGGAGGATGCTTACAAGCCTACAACACACTCTGGATATAATCAAATTTAATCACAAAAAAAAGAATCCTAAGAGGAGGATTCTAATGGAAAAAACAGAAATTGCAGAAATTGTCGTTGAGTCTTGAATTAATTCAGTGAAGTTTATTTGGGTATTTTTACATTCAAGAGTATATGTTTAATTGAGTGATACTCTTGCACAAATACCTCTATTAGTTCAATAATGTTATAGTTAGTACCACCACCACTCATTATTTTAATTTTAGAAAACTCATGACGTCTCTTGAAGAAGAAGTCAAAAAAATTCAGGAACGAAATGAGCGAGTTGAGCTTGATAAGGCTTGGGAAACCAGTTTTTTTAGAAAGGTTGTCATTACCATCTTGACTTACTTTTTTATTGTATTGTTTTTTGTTTTTGCACAACTTCCAAATCCCTTTATAAATGCTATTGTCCCCACGCTAGGTTTTATCCTTTCCACTTTATCTCTCTCCTTTTTTAAACAAATGTGGCTGAAGCACATCTACAAAGATTAATTTTATATTATTAACGACTAGATCTCATGAAAAAATTTGCACTTCTCACGATTGGCTTCAAAAAACCCACTCCTGAACAGATGGAAGAATGGATGAGTTGGTTTGAATCCATTGGTGACCAAATGGTGGAACAGGTCGGTTTGATGAATGGCCGAAAGGTAACTCCGTCCGGTGTGGAGCCCCTAGTAATGGATTTAGAGGCTATCACCGGCTATTTGGTGCTCGAGGCAGAAACGATGGATGAGGCTTTGGCGATTGCTCAAAAGTGCCCCATGGTGACGAGTACTTTGGTTTATGAGCTCAGGTCCCATTAAATTGTTTACAAAAAAAGCCCTGAGGTTTAACTAGGGCTTTTTGGATGTTTGAATTTATTCGGCTTCTACCTTTACATTAAGCTCAGCATCCACTTCTTCCGTCAAATGGATGGTCACCTTATGTTCACCCACTGTTTTAAGGTGCTCTTTCATTTTCACCATGTCTTTACTGACTTCAGCTTTGTGTTGCTCAGCCAAACCTTCGACAATGTCTTTTTCGGCAATAGATCCGTATAATTTTTTGCCCTTGGCTTTCATCTTGAAGACCAATTCCAGTCCTTCGAGTTTGGTGGCGGTTTCCTTGGCATTGGCGATCAATTCCTCCATTTTCTTCATGCGCTCGGCAGCTAAACCTTCTGCTTTTTTAATCAAGCCAGGTGTGGCGACATCGGCTAGGTTTTGAGGGAGCAGATAATTGCGCGCATAGCCGGCTTTTACGGTGACCATGTCCCATTTTTGACCTAGGTTAGGCACACGTTCTTTTAGAATGACTTTCATTACAAGTACTTTTAAGGATTAAAATCGGTTTAAAATTGTTTGATGGCCCAGCCGAAGAAGCTCAGTGGCCCCTTTCCTTCCTTGTAGCGTCGATTTGCACTGGCAAACCACAATTCAATGTTGATCAGTCGATCACTAATGGTCGCTAGGTGTTTGAATTCAGACGACTTCACATCTTTTGAAAGGGCAGTGTAATATGAGGGGCTGTAAAGGAAGACGGCGGGAACTTCTTGACTGATGATTTCTTGAATTTCTTTCAGTGTTTTTTTGCGCCCTTCTTCACTGTCCGTACGAGCTTTTTCAAGGAGGCTATCTACCACAAAGTTTTTGAATTGGGATAGATTGACTCCATCTTCATTGGCTTGAGAGCTATGCCAGTATGGATAAGCGTCGAGATTATACCCTAAGTTTTGCCCAAAAAGCAACAAGTCATAATCTCGGGCACCAATCCGTTGTTGAAGTTCGTTAGGATCGAGGACTTCAATTTTTAATTCTACTCCAATTTTTTTCCACTGTTCTCGTAGGATTTGAGCCACATTGGAGTAGTTACTAGGCGTGTTGCTGGTGACTAAGTTAAGAATGAGCTTTTCACCGTCTGCATTTTCACGGGTGGGCAAGTCTGGAGCTGCATCATTTTCGATGGCTCGTTCTTCATTACTGTCTGGCTCGCTAAATTCAATGCTGATGGAGTCAATCAGGGTTTTTTCACCTGATTCATCTTCAGCAAAGATTTCATATATATTTTTTCCTATGACGAGGTTTCCTAGATCTTGTGTGGCTAGATAATTCCAGGTGAGGGCTTCTGTATCAAATTTTTGTAGCTCGTAATCATCCACCCAGATTTTAACCGTTCCTTCAGGGGCGGTTCCGGTGATGGTTAGGGGTTCTGTACTTGTTTTCCAATCTTTTCCATCGTTGGGACTATCAATGTATGTGACTTCAGCAGTGGGGCTTTTTTCGTCGTTGGCGCTTTCACTGATTTCTTTTTCAATTTCATCTTCAATGGATTGGGCCACCTCTTCTTTATTAGGAATTTGCCACTCCGTTTCAAATAGGGCTCCATTGGCCTTGGTGACGCTGTACTTGTTTACCCAATTTTCTTGATCGATTTCAAGCAAGGGTGTGTCGGTGCGCACATTTTCGTTGATTTTTTTGAGGATGTCATCCTTGTCTGTTCCTAATTGAAGGGCGAGTCTTACGTCTGTTACTTTGAGTTTTTCAGCATCGTTATTGATGAATACGGCGACGTATTGTGGTAGTTCAAAGGTGCTTAGGGCAAAACGTTCGCTGTTGACGATTTTTTCTTTGAGGCTGTCTGGAACGATGCGAATACCATCTAATGTGCTTAAATTGGCTTCTAGACTTTCCTCATCTGGAAAAACTTTGAATAACAAACTTTCGATATGGGGTGGGTTGCCATAAAAATAATCAAAAGATTCTAGGCCGTACTCATCATGGGTGGGGAAGGAGATCTTGGATACAAACTGATAGGGACCGGATCCAATGGGATGAGTGTTGAATTCTGCGGTGTCTAGAGCACTCACATTTTCTTTTTCTAAGAGGTGTTTGGGGAGGATGCCTACCATGGTTTTAGCTAAAAAGAAGGCATCGGGTTTTTCAAGCTTGAAGACAACCGTTCGATTGTCTCTTTTTTCAATGTCTACCCCTGAATAATCATTGAAATTAAGAATGGTACCGCTGAATTCGGGATTCTTGATGACATCATTATAGGTAAAAACGACATCATCTGCGGTGAGGGGGGTGTCGTCGTGCCACCTGACATTGTCTTTGATTACAAAGCTATATTCCGTTTTTTCATCGTTGACTTGAACGTTGGCTAAATCACCGACAATTTCACCGGTTTGGGAGTCGTATTTAGTGAGTCCAGAAAAGACTAGCTGAGAAATGTCTTGAGAAATGGCTCCTTGATTGATGTAGAGCGGATTGATGCTTGAAACGGTTCCAACAGCTCCTTCGGTGTACACACCTCCATCGATGAACTCAGGCTCCGTACTGTCTGCGTAAAAGGCCTTCCCCAATCGGTAGCCCGAATAGGCTAGTACAGTTAAAAGGAAGACTAAAATAATGATTTCGCCCTTTTTAAAATGATGGATGAGTTCTTTTAATTTCATCTAGAAAGGTTTGAGGGGTCACGATCCTTTTAAGCTTTAAAAGAAAACGATGATAAAGGCGTTGATCAAGAAGATCGTGGCAAAAAAAACGGTGGCGTTGTAAATGACTTTCTCTGCGCCTCGTTTGACGGACTCAAAGGAGGCACCTCCTCCCATGACCGCTGATAGACCACCATCTTTGTTTTGAGCTAGGATGAGAATGCTCATTAAAATGGAAACAACGACTTGAATGATTAGAATGATTTCACGCATGGATTTTGAACAGTAATGACAATAAAGGTGATTTTGCAGCTTTGAATCTGCTTGATCTTTAATTCTGTTGGCCAGTTTAGCATGTTTGCTTCTATTTTTCAATAGCTCACTCTCGATTAAAAAAGAGCTTGCGATTTTTTGACTTTCCTTTAAAATGGCCTTCCATAATTGCCTCATGGAAGTAATAACGCGTTTGCTCAATTTATTCTTCCCTCCACAATGTGCCTCTTGTCAAAGAGAGGGACGTTTTTTATGTCAATCTTGTGTGGATGCGTTGCAGATTCATCCGCTTCCCACTCGTTTTCATGTTCCGGATGCTAGAACTGATGCTTCACAGCCTGAATTTGAGCATTTGGATGCGGTGATCTACGCCGCCAATTATGCGAAAAATCCTCAATTGAAGGCGGCGATTGCTCAATTTAAATATCGTTTTACCCGTGAGCTGGTCGACTATTTTGTCACGCTGGTGAATCGAAAACTTTCTGAGCTTTGGATGCTCCGCAATAAAACCGCGGTTTTGATTCCGGTTCCTTTGCACAAAAAGCGTTTGTCGTATCGAGGGTTCAATCAATCTGATTTGTTGGTGAATGGGGTGGCGAGTCGTTATCGTGGCCCGATTGAAATCCGTCCTTTGTTGATCCGGACTAAAAATACCTCTCAGCAAGCCAGACTCACGCGTCGCCGCCGCCAAGATAACTTGAAGGGTGCTTTTGAGGTGGTGGGGGATGTGACGGAGTTGAAAGATAAGGTTTGTTTTTTGGTGGATGATGTTTGCACCACAGGTTCAACGTTGGAAGAATGTGCTCGAGTTCTTAAAAAAGCGGGCTTGGAAAAGGTGTATGGCTTGGTGATTGCTCGGTCGTTGAAGCAGTAATTTTTTTGTGAGTTGGTAGCTATTAGCTGGGAGCTGGTAGACTAGTCAGTATTCAGAGTTACACTATTAGCTCCAAGCTCCAAGCTCCAAGCTCCAAGCTATACCTCGCACTTTGCACTCCCCACTTTAGGCGAAAGTATATACTCACCCTCTCCCCAACTATATACCTATCCTCTTCAGAATGTTGGGGTTCATCTCAGTA
>JAUHWS010000091.1 GCA_030427295.1 bacterium
CAGGAATCTTGAAGCGAAGCTGAAAGAGACGAGCAGTATTTTGTGGGGAAGGAGCAAAAATGTGCGGATGCTGAAGAAGGAGACGCGAGCAGCGACTCATTCGAAAGCAGTAGCCCATTTTTGCGATTGGTGCCCAGGAAAGGACTCGAACCTTCACGGATTGCTCCACTGGTTCCTAAGACCAGCGTGTCTACCAATTCCACCACCTGGGCATACCAAAATTAAATGTTGCTTATGAGTTATACCGACTTTAAATCAAAAAATCAACCGTAATTCTAAAAGCAAAACTCAGTTTCAAAAAAACCGTCTGGTAGTCAGACGGTTTTTTTGGTGATGGTACTTATCACTAGCGAAACTAGAGTTGAAGATCTTCAAGTCCTTCCATACCCTCCAGATCTCCAAGGTCCATGCTGTCCATCATGGCTTCAAATTCTTCATCCGTCATAGCGGCTCCACCTGTAGTGTCCATGGCCGCTCCAGCGGCAGCTCCTTGAAGGGCAAGATCTAAAAGTGGGCCAAGGTCAATCACATCTTCATCAGCAGGCACTTCAACCGTAAAGTCATCAATCGGTTCACTTTCAACAACCACACTCATATCAAATTCACCACTTTCAAAGAAAGCTTGATCAGCCTCGGTCAACTCACCAAATGCCTCAGCGGCGGTTTTAAGGCTAGCCAAGTCAGAGTTAAATTCCATCTTATACAGATGATAATCCTCTTGTCCAATCCATACCTTGATATCAAAGGCTTGATTGAGTGCATCAACCACTCCTCCAAAAGAAACATCTCCTGACTCTTGAGCAAAGGCCGCATCAAGCTCTTCAGTCGTTACGAACTGAAGGGTTTCATTGGCTTGACGTACGAAAGTTTTAAACCCTTCGGCATCAAAATTGATGTCATATTGATAGGCAGGAACAGAGGCTCCAGACGCTGTCTTGATTTTCTCAACGCCGTTGTCAGAAGCCACCACAATAGCTTTAGCATCAGCCAAATCTTGACGAAGCCCATCGTTGGCATAGCTTTCAAGCGCAGTGAAATCAACCGGAGGAGCGGTGGCTGGATCAGCCATTTGAGCAATTTCTTCAAATTTGGCGAGTGGCAAATGAACCGTTTCGTTCATGTAAGGGCCAACAAACAAGGGTAGCATGGCGTTCACCTCTTCAATTCCCTCAGCATCCCCACTGATGTCGAGCTGGGTCAAAGAACCGTAAATATCTTTTCCAATCATACTAAGATCCAAAGCAGCATCAACTTTAATGTTGCCTGTGCTCTCACCTTCGGGAATCGTAATGTCTGCCGAAACTTGCATAGACGACTCACTTTGAAGGTTGTTTGGGTCACTCAAATTACTTTTTTCATCGACAGTAACACTGACAGTTCCAGATCCACCTGACTCAGCTTCTTTAAAGGTAAAGTCCATATTGGTGGTCGCAGCAATAGAGCCTGGATCCTTTGTGAGCGCATTTTCAATCACCACGTCAGGTTCTTCAATAGGAGCTGTTGTCGCGCATCCTGTAAAGATAGCCAGAGCTCCAAGCCCCAGTCCTAGCTTTTTAAATGTTTTGTTTAACATGTGTGTTAGGGTTAATTTATTTGAGCCAAGCATACTAATTGTCCCGAAAGGAGTCAAGTATCTAAATTATAGCTGGGAGCTTGGAGGTTGTAGCTGGTAGACCATTCGTTATTTGGAACTGCTTAAATTGCCTCATCCGGACCCCCCCCTTAATTTCATAAACACATTTTTTTGTCCCCCTCTACAGGGAGGGGGAAAGGGATTGGTAGATGAATGGCTTTTAGGGGGAGGTCCTGAATGGTAAATAACCCTTTGTCACTCTAGGGCGTTAGACCCTAGAGTCGTCTGTATTTGGACTCTCTGAATTCAAAAAGACTCCCGAGTTCACCTTTCTGGTAAACCACTCGCTAAGCTCGTGGACCATAAAGGCTCGGGAGTGAGATGAAGGTGTAGGGTAGGTATATACTTTGGATTGACTTTAGTATAT
>JAUHWS010000046.1 GCA_030427295.1 bacterium
TTTTGAACGATATTTTTAGCGATCCCAACATCAAAGCAGCTTTGGTAGATCCCTTAACAAGCAATACTCGTGCCCATCAATTCTATGAAAAATTAGGATTCAAACAAATCGAACAACGCCAATTTGGCCCTGATGATTGTTATGTGTATCGTTTGGAGCGAGAGGATTGGCTGGGGAATAATTTGTGATAAAATCAAAGCATGAAAACACTCCCCACTCCCATCGCCATTCTCGGTTACGGAAATGAAGGGCAATACGCCTACACCTTGTTAAAAAAACAGGGTTACGACGATCTCACCATTTGTGATGAGAATGCATCAGTCGATCTTCCAAAAGACGTTAAAAAGAAAATCGGACCGGCCGCCTTTGAGGATTTGACTTCATTCAAGACCCTCATTCGGAGCCCAGGGGTGCACTATAACCTGCCGGGCATTGTGGAGGCGAAGGAGGCCGGTTGTTTGGTGACTTCGATGACCGAAATGACCCTAGAAGTGGGGCGAGATCGCATGACGGCCATCACCGGAAGTAATGGGAAAACCACGACCACGGGCATGCTGGATGCCATTTTGACAGCCCACTATCACGATCAAATCATTGTGGGAGGAAATGATCGCCAGCCTGTGCTGGAAGCGGCACATGAGCATCCCGATTGGCCGATTTTGATGGAAGTGTCTAGTTTTCAATTTGCAGACTTGGTCATGTCCCCTCACATTGCTGGCGTGCTCAACATCAAACCCAATCACATGGATTGGCATGAAAATATGGAGGATTATGTCCATGCTAAACGTAATGTCATGATGCATCAAACGGCTTCGGATTGGGCGATTTTGAATGCCAACGATGAAAATAGCGCCAAATTGGCCGAGCATGCCAAGGGCAAGATCGTTTGGGTGGGCAAAAAAGAAGGGAAATATTGGGTGGATTGGGAACAAAATGAAGGCGATGTACCGTCACTTCATTTTCATTTTGGAAAGAACGAGTCCACCCTCCTCCAAAAAACCGACCTCCTCGTCAAAACCCATCCCGACAACGTTGCCTTTGCCGTGGCGGGAGGTTTGATTCATGAGGTTCCTTCGGCATTGATCAAAAAAACGCTGATGGAATTCAAAGGCATGCCTTATCGTATTGAGTTTGTGAGAGAGATGGATGGAATCAAATTTTATAATGACTCAGCCTGCACCACGCCTGAATCAGCTCAGGTTTGTATTGAACAATTTCCTAAAGGTCAATTGATCTTATTGATGGGGGGAAGCTCCAAAAACGCCGATTTCAGCTTTTTAGCCCAGCACTTGGTGGAACATCAAGTACGGGTTTATTTGTATGGGGAAGAAGGTATTCAGCTTAAAAAAGCCCTGGAGATGGAGGGCGGTCAAGAACTGGTTCTTGCCCTGGATGACTCTAAAGACTTTGTGTCGATCATCAATGGAGCCTACCAAAAGGCCGAGATGGGAGACAATATTGTCCTCTCTCCAGCCTGTGCCAGCTTTGATATGTTTAAAAATTCAAAAGAAAGAGGAAAGCTGTTCACTCAGATTGTAGAGAGTCTGTGAATTCGGTATCCACCTTTACTAAATAGATCCCATATGCACCCAAGCTACTTTCAGGAATGACCAAGAGCAGCCACTTTTTATCCTCAGAAAAAGCATAATCATGGGCCGTAAAATAAGGATTCTTTAACTTCTCCCTCTCAAATTCATGCATGTTATCGACAGATTCAAGCCATGTTTTGGGATCGGTTTGATTTTTGACGAATACATCAAGAAATTTTTGAATCTTTCCCTCTGACACTCCTTGCTCAGAGGATGGAGGGTCAGCAATGTTTTCATACGGCCCAATTTCAAAACTTGGAAACAGGTTTTTTTGGACCAGTTGATCGTAGGTTTTGGATTGAAAATGTTGATCAAGCTGATTGATGGAAATAAAAAACCGTTCTCGGATGGAATTTTCAATCACAAAATAATCACCCTCGTTTGGGTCGTGATACGTGGTGACCGCGTAGTCAAATAAATGGCTACGCAGGGGGGAAAGGTCTAGGTTTGAAGCAAATAGCTGGTCTTTGTCTGCATTGGAGTATTTGACGTACGGATAAAAAATAGACAATTCTTCCCTTTCGATCAGATTGGAGATTTTTAGGGCATCTACTTTAAACTCTGGTTCGACCAAAAAGGCATCCGTGTTGATGAAGAAAAAAGAGATGGCATATGCGATCACCAAAAAGCGGTCATTTAAGAGTTTTTTCCGCCGGACGGTGACATAAAGGGATTGAAAGAAAATAAAAAGCATGATTCCTAAGGGGGCAAGCAGTCTTAAAACAGGATTTGAACCACTAAATACCCAAGTCATTTCAGCTAAAACATCCAGTAAGAAAATAGGAAATAATGGGATCAATAGCCACGGATTTGCAGTCCACCAATCCAGATCTGTATGGGTAATCGCCGCTCTTAATAAAGCTGCAATCACCCCGCCCACAAAAAATAGAGTGCCTATTGCCTTAGGAATGGACAGGTTTTTTTTGGGTTTTATTTTTTTGACATAAAAGAGCAAAATAAGGATGTTTATCCCTAAAAAAAAGGGCAATGCCCTAATAAAATTGAGTTTGGGGTACGCACTGAAATCAAAAAAAATTAAAACGGTGAATAGGAACGAGCTGGGTAAAAAGAAAAATATATCCCAGTTCCGATGCTTTTTAGAATGAGGCGCCTTTTTCTTTTTGCTTGAGAGGTGCCCAAAAAAAATCACTAGCCCCTGGACCATGAGCCATCCCGCGATGAGCCAAAAAAAATCTATGGAAATCAGCATTTTCCAGTCCGAAAGAATTGTCATTAAAAAGACGAATGTGCTTGGCAGGGTCACAAAAAACACCCAAACCCGCTCTTTAAAGTTGGTCAAATGTCTAACTTCTGTGAATAAATTGAAAGCGATCACGTAGCCAAAAATCCACATCAAACCAATGATCACCAAAGACCCAAGAGGGATCACACCGCTTTTCCCAAAGCCAAAAATAGCCGTTTTGAGTTCGTTGTAAAACATCACGCCCACTACCGCTAAAGGAATGCCAACAATCAGAGCTTCGGAAATGAAAAAGACATTTCGCCAGGGGTCTGTAATTTGAATGAAGATTTTTTTGAATTCACTGGCCTCACCAAAAAGCATCTCGACACTCATTCTTTCTTTTATTTGAGGGGAAACCTGGTCATCTGTTTCAAAATCTTCAAGATGGTCTTGCAACTCCTCCAATAAGCGATCTTTGTAGGGATGATTTTTAAATTCATCCTCGAGCTGTTTAAAAAAATCCTTCGATGGCATGCTTAGGCAAAGGTTTGGCCAGGCAAGAATCGCTGAAGCCCCTTGATATAGTGATGCATTTCTTTCTCACGAACCCCCAGATGCTCGAGACCTTTTTTGGTGAGCCAGTAGTAACGACGCGGCTTCTTTCCTTTGATTTCTTTCACCTCACTTTCGATGTACCCCTTCGCTTCAAGGCGATAAAGAACGGGATAAAGCGTGCTGTCTGGGAAATCAAAAATCTCATCACTTTGCTCGCGAATCGTTTTCATGAGTTGATAACCATAGGCTTGTTTGAGCTCGTGCAAGCAGCGCATGATGACAAATGGAGTCGCCCCTTTCATGATTTCGCGTGAAAATTTCATGGATGAATCAGTTACGGGTCCTATTATTTTATAAATAGTAAAAAAAGTCAAGATATATTGGAGCTGTTAGCTATTAGCTGTTAGCTGTAAGGCTGGTCAATATTTGGAATTATTTCATTCATTTGATCAGGACCCCCCCTTAATTAAGGAGGAGGAATGGTCTGAATGTGAGTTGATGGTAAGGGGGTGGTTCTGGGTGAAGTATTTAATCAACTCCTGAAGGCGAGGATATATATCCTCGCCTTCATTGTGGAATGAGAAACCATCTGTCACCCTAGGGCGTTAGACCCTAGAGTCGCCTGTATTTAGACTACCCCGCCCTCCGGGCACCCCTTCGAAGAAGGGGAATTGATTGCAGTGATAACTGACAAACAATTCCCCTCTTAAAGAGGGGTGCAGGGGTGTTCATGATCGGGGACTTAGGTATATACTTCTGGTTGAGGTGGGTATATACTTTCTCTCAATGACCAATTTCTAATGTCCAATGACCCAATGTTTTCTCCCCTTTCGGGGGAGCCAAAGGGGGCTTCTTAAAGCTGATTTCCAGCTAATCGCTACTCGCTATTCGCTACACGCTTGCTGAAAAAAGCACTGGGATGAACCCCAGCATTTCGAAGAAGATAAGTATATAGATGAGGCGAAGGTCAGTATATACTTCACTTTTTCACGAGCCGGTCGAGTTGGTGATAAATCATCTTTCGTTCGGGAATTTTAAAGAGCCAAGCGAGGCACAAATAGATCACCCCCCCCATCAGGGAGATGAGGATGAGATAGAGGAATTTTAGGAAGAGGGTGCTTGGAAATGGGATGAGATCCATCGCCAGCCAAACCCCTAGCCCCATCACGAGGCTAATTAGGAGCATCTTGCCGGTGTTCAAATAATCAATGACAGGGGTTTTTACCTTGAGGTACATGAGGATGAGTAAAATGGAGAAGGTGATCAGATTACTAGCCGTCATCCCCCATCCAATCCCCACCATCCCCCATTGGTCCGAGAGAAGGTAAGCCAAGGCTACACCCGCAACGGCCCCCACTGCATTGGCATAAAAGGGGCGCTTGGTGTCATGAAAGGCAAAGAATCCCCGCACCAGAAGTAAGTTGAGGGAATGGGTGAATAAACTCAGAAGTAAGACGATGAGGACTTGAGCGGTCAAGGTGGCATCTTGGGCCGTGAACTCACCGGTGAGCAGTAGGGTGTTGATGATGGGCTCTCGTAGGAGCATCATGCCAATGGTGGCCGGAATGACTAGAAAAAGAACTTGTTGCATCACCCGTTTGATTTCGGCGGCAAAGGCGTGAGGTGTCTTTTCAACGGCTAATTCGGAGAGGGTGGCAAAGGAGGTGATCGAAAAAGACACGGCAATGATGGACAAAGGGAAGGTGTAGAGGTTGTTGGCAAAATAAATGATGGTGATTGATCCTGTAGCTAAAAAACTAGCAATCCGGGTATAAAACACTTGGGAGATTTGGTACATCCCTGTGGAGAGAGTGCGTGGAACCATCATTTTAAGGGCTTGGCGAATGTCGGATTTTTGAGTGTCCAGCAGCCACATGTGTTTGTAGCTAATCTGCTTGAGGGCAGGAAGCTGGATGAGCATGCCAATCAAAGCCCCCAGAATGACCCCCCAGGTGACCCCAACTACCCCATAATCACGGGCAAAAAAGAGGATGGAAACGATGATCCCCACATTGTAAAAGAGAGGGAAGAGGGCTCGATAGAAAAAGGTCTTAAAACTGTCCTGCAAACTCATGAATACGGCGGAGAAGGTCAGAATGATGGGCGATAAAAGCATGATACGCATCAAACGGACGGTGAGTTCAAAGGCCTCGGGTTCAAAACCATCGGCCACCAAGCGCGTGAGCTGAGGGGCAAAAATAAAGGCTACCAGGGCAATGACTGAAACAATCAAGAGCATTAAATGGAGCATGTTGCTGGCAAACTGCCAGGCTTTTTTGGTTTCACCTGCCTTTTTGTATTGAGTGAAAATAGGAATGAAAGAAGCTGAAATCGCTCCGCTGATCAAAATGAAATAGAGGAGATCAGGGATTTTAAAGGCGGCATAGTAGGTGTCTAAATTAAAAAGACCCTCTCCGGAGGTGGCTCCAAAGGTTTTGGCTAGCAAACGATCTCGAACCACTCCCAACACACTGCTCAACAAGGCTGAAATCGCCAGCAAAAGGGTGGGCGGAATGATGTTGAGATGGGGTTTTTTCATTACTTATTTCTTATTTCTTATTATTTATTAGTGTATTTTTTTATTCAAAGTGACTTGGAGAAGCTTGGTCACTTTTTCAGCTCACTATAAGCTCAGTAAGCTCTTAAGCTATTTTGTGACAGGTCAGATGAGCTACTATAAATCACACGGCAAATTTGCTTATTCCTCCCAATAGTGCTAGGATGGAGAAAACTAAAAACAAACTATGGGCGCATTATACACCACATCCACAGATATTTTATTTTTAGTGCTCACGATTGTGATTGCGGTTTTGGGGATTCTTTTAGCCATCGCCATTTATCACATGGTCAAAATTTTGCGCAATGTAAATAAGGTGACTGACAAAGCCAAAGACACTATGGATTTAATCAATCACTATTTGTGGCAACCAATTAAGATCTTTTTGATGGCCCTCGATAAATTGAAGCATTTTAGGCGGAAATAATTATTAGTGACTAGCGAGCAGCGATTAGCGACCAGTGAATAGCTAAAATGAATCTTAAAAAAGGGCTTAACGCTACACGCTAAATACTAGCCGCTCTAAAAAAATCGTAATTAGTAACTAGTAACTCGCAATTAAATAAGCGCTTTCCCTGTCATTTCCTCTGGCTGAGGTAGGTTGAGGATTTTGAGGATGGTGGGGGCGACGTCGGCCAAGCCTCCGTCGGCGACCGAGGAGATGCTTTTTTGAGGATCTGCAATGAGCAAAATAACAGGATTCATGGAATGCGCTGGGCGCTGGGAGCCATCGGGGTAAAACATGTCATCAGCATTGCCGTGGTCTCCGGTGATCAGGAGAGTGAAATTCATCTCCGTGGCGGCTTCATAAACCTTTCCAAGACACTCATCGATGCATTCTACCGCTTTGACTGCCGCCTCATAGTTGCCAGAATGACCGACCAGATCACAGTTTGCATAATTGACGATGATGACCCGATGACGGTTATTTTTGAGGGCTTCCACCACTTTTTCCGTCACCTCGGGGGCAGACATTTCTGGCTTTTCGGCATAGCTGGGTACTTTTGGAGAATCCACCAAGACGCGATCTTCTCCTCGCTTGGCATGTTCGATTTGGGAATTGAAGAAATAGGTGACGTGGGCGTATTTTTCTGTCTCGGCAATGCGGAGTTGTTTGATGTGATATTTGGAAAGCCAATCGGCTAAATTATTTTTGATGATGGGGGTTTTGAAAGCGATGGGAGCGTGATCTGAGTAAGGCCCCATGCACACGAAACGAAGGGAGTGGACGGGCGTTTCAAACGCATCAAAATCTGGGTCGACAAAGGCTGCCGTGAGCTGACGGGTGCGGTCGGTGCGATAGTTGAAGAAAATAACTGCATCCTCATTTTTTATCAGCCCATCGGAATCGATGAGCATGGGTGGCAAGTAATAATCAGTGAGCTTGGAATCCTCTTGATAAAAATGGTCGACCGCCTCCTGCGGGTCTTCAAACGTGTCCCCCTGACCTAAAACCATGAGCTTGTAGGCTTTTTCGGTACGGTCCCAATTTTGATCCCGATCCATGGCGTAGTAGCGGCCCACGACTGTGGCGATTTTTCCAACACCCAATTCATTTATTTTGGCTTGCAGTTTTTGGAGATAAGTTTTGATGCTGCGTTCAGCCACGTCCCGGCCATCTCCGATGCAGTGAATGTAGACGTCTTTTAGCTCCTCCTTTTTAGCCCATTCTAAAAGGGCAAAGAGATGATTGAGATGAGAGTGAACCCCTTTATCGGAAATCATGCCGAGGAGGTGGAGGGGTTTTTTCTTTGCTTTTGCATGATCAAAGGCATCTTTTAAGGCTGCATTATGGAAGAAGTCCCCCGATTCGATGGCCCGATTGATGTCGAGCAAGAATTGAGGAGTCACTCGACCGGCCCCCATGGTGAAATGTCCCACTTCGGACCCCCCCATACTACCTTCAACCAAGCCGACGGCTTCTCCGTTCGATTGGAGAATCGCAAAGGGGTATTTTGCCCGGAGTTTATCAAGATGAGGAGTGTGTGCATTTTTGATGGCATTCCCTGGTCCCGCCGGACCTTCCCCAAACCCATCTAAAATCACCAAGAGTATTTTTTTCATAGCGCATATGCTTGTTTAACAGATGGAGTTTATCAGCTATTGGCCTTGGTATCAACTGTGGGGGAGTGGACCTTGGGCTGACTGTATCTCGAAACTCAGAACTCAAAAAGACTCCCGAGTTAACCTTTCTGGTAAACCACTCGCTACGCTCGTGGACCATAAAGGCTCGGGAGTGAGATGAAGGTGTAGGGTGGGTATATACTTTGGGCTGGGGTGAGTATATACTTTATTCGAGCTGGTAGCTATTAGCTGTTAGCTGGTAGACTATTCAATATTTAGAATAACTCAAATTATCTCTTATTTAAGATGAATGGAGAGCTATACTAACTGAGTTTTACTCCCAGCAACCAGCTCCGAGCTCCCCCCAGCTTTTTTCAGGGGATGAGTATATAGTTAGGGAGAGGGTGAGTATATACTTAATGTCTGATGTCTGATGGGCTAATGTCTAATTTTTATCAGACCATGCGTACTACGTAATGCGTAATACGAAATTGAGAAGATCCCCCCAGCCCCCTTTAGCAAGGGGGAGCTAAATAGAGTCAAACCATTCGTTAACTATTCGCAGCTATCCGCAACCCATTCGCATCCAATTCGTAAACCATTCGGAACTAAATTTGCTAAAATCTTCTCTTCTGGTACAATGAAAGATAACTCCCTAATCCCGATGCCGTGAAAAAAGCAACGATTCACAACATCATCGAGGAAGCTAAGACCTATTTGCCCCAGCTGGACGACGAGCGGGTTTTTCGGGCTTACAAGTTTGCGGAAAAGGCTCATGCAGGTGTGATCCGTTGCAGTGGAGAACCTTACATTCAACACCCCCTTGAAACGGCGGCGATTTTGCTCAAGCTCAAGCCTGATGAAGATTCGATCATTGCGGCCTTGCTCCATGATGTTTTAGAGGACACGGAGGTGACTCCTGAGGAAATTGAAGCGGAATTTGGAGCCCGGCTCATGCCTCTTCTGAAAGGCTTGGAGAAGTTAGGGAAAATCAAATATCAGGGGCAGGAGCGCCAGATTGAAAATTTGAGAAAGATGTTTTTGGCCATGGCCAAAGACATCCGGGTAATTTTGGTGAAGCTGTGTGATCGTCTACACAATATGCGCACCTTGCATTGTTTGAAGCCTGATAAACAACGTCGCATCGCTGACGAAACCTTACGCATTTATTCCCCCATTGCGGACCGACTGGGTATTTTTGACCTCAAAAATGAATTGGATGATTTGTGTTTCAAATATTTATATCCCAAAGAATATGAGGAAATTGCACAGGATCTAGAGAAAACAACAGGCACCCAAAAAAACGTCATCAAACGGGGGTGTCAGATGCTTAAAAAAATTTTAAAGCAGCACCACATTCCCTCTGAGGTAGAGGGGCGCCTGAAGCATAAATATAGTATCTTTAAAAAATTGAAGCGGAAGAATAAGAATTATGTGTCGGAGTTGTATGATATTTTTGCCCTTCGCATCATTGTTGATACCGAGTCGCAATGCTATCAGGCTTTGGGCTTGATTCATAAAGAATGGACCCCTCTGACCAGACGTTTTAAAGATTACATCGCCAACAAAAAACCGAACGATTATCAAAGTTTGCATACCACAGTGATTGGAATGGTCCCTAATTTGAACAAGCAACCGGTTGAAATTCAGATTCGTACACGTGAGATGGACCGGGTGTCAAAATACGGGATTGCGGCCCACTGGCAGTATAAAGAAAAGGGGGGGTATTCGATGGCTGTCCCGGAACACAAACTCAATTGGGTTCAAAGTTTGGTTTCCTTGCATGAATCCCTTAAAAATAATTCGGAGTTTATTGAAAATTTGAATGTGGATATTTTTCATGATCGGATTTTCTGTGTCACGCCAGATGGGGATATTAAGGATTTGCCCATGGGAGCCACGCCCGTTGATTTTGCTTATGCCATTCATACGGATGTCGGCCATCGCTGCAAGGGGGCCAAAGTGGACGGTCGAATTGTTTCTTTGGACTATCAGCTTAAAAATAACCAAGTGGTGGAGATTTTGACGAGTAAAGTAGGCGCTCCAAACCGTTATTGGCTCTCTTTTGTGGTGACCACTCATGCTAAAAGTAGCATTAAGCATTGGTTCAATACTCAGGAAAAGGGCAATTTGGTTAAGGAGGGGAAAGATTTATTGAATAAACACCTCAAACGTTTGGGATTGAAAGGTTTAGGAGGGAATTTGGGCCAGCTCAA
>JAUHWS010000092.1 GCA_030427295.1 bacterium
TATTTATGCCGAATCATTTAAAGTGACCAATATTGCTGATGTGGACAGTTTTGAAGTCATCAGTCCTGAATTAGCAATGGACAATGTGAATGTTTATGACATAGAAGCTAGTGAGTATAACGATACGCGAGACGAAATAACCCTTCAAATTCTTGAAGGCGCTGATCCAAATGATTTTAAGGTCGTCGAAGATTAAAATCACCCCAACAACTTATTCAACTCCTCCTTGAACTCATCCACATCCTTAAAACTCCGGTAAACAGACGCAAAACGTATGTAAGCAATGTGATCCAATTTTTTAAGGGCCTCAGCCACATCATTCCCAATCGTCTGACTGGCCACCGTTTTTTTGTTGGTTGCCCATTTTTCCTCCAAAGCATGAATCATTTCATCAATTTGATCCTTAGTCACCGGGCGCTTACCGCAAGCTAGCCAAATCCCCTGCTCTAATTTTTCGCGACTATAAATTTCGTAAGAACCGTCTTTCTTCTTGACCATCAAATTACCCATGGCAGGACGCTCAAAAGTCGTAAAACGATTCTCACACTTCTCACACTCCCGCCGACGACGGATCACCCGACCCCCCTCAGTCACCCGAGAATCCACCACCTTAGTATCCGATGTTTTACATTTAGGGCAGTTCATATCAATTACAAATTAAGAATTACCTATTTTATCAGAGTTGAATTGGAAGTCCTCCCCCTTCGGTGGAGATAGAGGGGGCCCTGAAATAGGGTGTTTAGAATCGGCCTCCCCTTGGAAAGGAGGCAGGGAGATTTTACAATCGGGGGTGTGTAAAACAGGTGTTTAATTGCCACTGGTCAAAAAATAACAAAGAGTGAATAGCTTACAACCGTTCATACAATTCCAACGCAAACCCATCCGTCATCCCCGCAATATAATCCTTAACCACTATGTGGTTTTCTTCGGAATTGAGCCGATTTTGGTATTTTTGGGGAAGTTTTTTTGAATCAGCATGGAGATATTTAAATAGTGCTTTGATGACGACCATTCCCTCTTGATTGTAGCGCATGACTTCGGGGGCGTTGTAGAATTTTTTATAGAGAAAATCTTTCAACTCCATTCCCATTTTAAGAACCGGTGCTGAAAATTGAGCCAATTGATCACCGTGTTCATAAATGGCCTGAACCGTTTCAATCCCTTTCATCTTCAGATTCCTTTCCGTATTTTTAGCCAAATCATTCACAAGCAACGGCATGACCGTGCTCAACACATGCTGCCTTTGAATGATGGACTCATCACCTGGCTGAATTCTTTTTTTAGCGTCGTGACATATTTCTAATTGGAGTAGGTCATCTATTTTTAGGATACCCGAACGCAGCCCATCGTCAATGTCGTGAGACTGATAGGCAATCTCATCAGCAACGTTCACTACTTGCGCCTCAAGCGACGGCATTAGATGATCAAAGGCCTCTGGACGATCGTAGCGCGTTCGGTGCTTGAGTAGCCCATCAAGGACTTCAAAACTCAAATTAAGCCCCTTGTAGTGGCTAGATTTACACTCCAATTCATCCACAATGCGAAAGCTCTGCTCATTGTGTTCAAAGCGGGAATCGTATTGCTCCATCATTTCGTGCATGGCTTCCTGACCGGCATGGCCAAAGGGAGTGTGTCCCAAATCGTGAGCCAAACCAATCGCCTCAGCCAAATCTTGATTCAAATTGAGCATGCGCGCTATGTCCCGACCAAACTGAGCCACTTCCATGCTGTGGGTCAAACGAGAGCGATAATGATCCCCATAACCCGCAATAAAAACCTGAGTTTTGCCATTCAAACGGCGAAATGCCTTGCAATGAATCACCCGATCTCGATCCCGCTGAAAGCAAGTTCGATAAGGATCTTCAGGTTCCTCAAATTTGCGCCCCTGACTTTGAGCACTTTTGATTGCATATGAAGCCAAAACCTCCACCTCTTGTGATTCCAAATCCTGACGACTGATCATTCCATTCAAATATTATGAACTAAAAG
>JAUHWS010000047.1 GCA_030427295.1 bacterium
TTGGTTGGCGTGATGATCTTGAACGTTTTAGCCTTGCTCTATGGTGTGGCTAAATGGGCGCTTGAAACCTCTGCAGAGGATTATGCAGCTTTGGGATTGACTCCTCCTACGACAGGACTTGGGTTGATTTTGGTGATTGTGGCTGCTTTGGCGGGAATCATCTTAGCTGTCAGCCTTAAAGGATCTAAAAAATAATTTATTGACCTTTCAGTTTATTGACTCCTATGGATAATCAATTTAAAATCATCATCCAAACGCCCGAGAAAGAACTTGTGAATAAGATGGTTGAATCCGCTTATTTGACGACTGAGGTCGGAGACATGATGCTCTTGCCGGGTCATTCTGCCTTTTCAGCCTCGATGACTTATAGTCCCATTGTTTTGAAAAATGGGGATCAAACCGAAGAGTATTTGGCTTATAGCGGGGTGATCTTTTTTTCAAACACTCAGAATGAGGCTCATGTCCTAGTTCAACGGGCTGATGTGAAGGATAAGGTGGATTATGATGGTTTGAAAGCTTATCTTAAATTGGTGGAGGAGCGACTCAAGTCTGGCGAAACGCTTTCAGACATTCATATGCGCTTCTTGGAAGGAGAGCGGGTGGCTTTGGTTCAAGGGATTGAGGCGGAAGGAAAATAGATTTCAAACCGGAAAGCCCCTTGTATTGAGGGGTTTTTTGTGTTAAAATAAAGAGATTAATTTTATTTGCCGTATGGCTGATTCAACCTCTCAAACCACGGTTTTGTCCCAGGTTCAGAAGGAGCAAGCTGCCATGCCTTCAATTAACCTCGATCAACTCATCAACATTGCCTTAGAGCAAGATGCTTCGAGTATCCATTTTAAAACCGGTGGGCGAGTGGCCTTGCGCGTGAGTGGTAAGTTTGTTTTTGTGGAGAATATCACTTCGCTTTCAGAGACGGATGTTCAGTTGATGGTGGATCAGATGCTTCAAGATGAAGTGCTCCAAAAGCGTTTGAAGACCCTTCGTGAATTAGATTTTTCGTATCTTCACGATGGACAAGTTAACTTTCGAGTCAATGTGTTCTTTGCTCAAGGGCAACTTTCGGTGGTGATGCGAATGGTGGCCAAACATATTCCTACGATGGAGGAATTAGGGATCCCCGAGATACTTAAGTCATTCCTTTCGCTTCGAGAGGGTTTGATTTTGGTGACGGGAGCGACGGGGTCAGGAAAATCAACCTCGATTCAATCGATGCTGAATTATATTAATCAAAACTTTGCACATCATATTATTACGATTGAAAATCCCATTGAATATATTTTTAGAGAGCAGCAATCTATTTTTTCACAACGTGAGATTGGAAAGGACACCCTTAATTTTGTGAATGCGATTCGTTCAGCAAGTCGTGAAGATCCGGACATTGTGATGGTGAGTGAGGTGAGAGATCGAGAAACCTTGAATGCGGTCTTAGAGTTGGCTGAAATGGGCCATTTGGTGATCGCTTCCATGACCAGTCGGAATGTTCAACAAACTTTAGAACATTTGATGGCGATGTATGAAAAGGAAGACCAACATTTGATGCTGGATCGTTTGGCGGATACTATAGCCTTGATCATGAGTCAAGATTTGCTGGATCGGGTCGATCAGCCGGGTCGGGTGGCGATTTTTGAAATGTTAGTGGGGACCAATGCAGCCAAGAATGTCATTCGTCGGGGGATGCTTTCTCAACTTCGGACGGTTATGGAATCTGAGGCGGGCCGAGGGATGGTGACGATGGATCAGTATGCGTCCCAATTGCTTCAAAAGAATATCATTTCTGCTGAGGATGCGCAGCGGTATTTGGCGGTGAATTAATTTCGAATGGGTTGCGAATTGGTTTACGGATGGTTTAACGAATGGCTTACGAATAGTAGGCCCTGTTGGTCGAATTGTGATTTAAGTTCAGATAAAAGAATAATCGATTTTCTAAATGCCTGGAGCCCACTGCAAGTACGCTCCAGCTAAGTATATACTCACCCTCTCTCCATCTATATACCCAAGTCTTAAATTTCCAATTTACACCAATTCATTACAATCGTTTCCAAACAAATCTTAAAGCCTAATTTCTAATGTCCAAACGGTTTAGAACTTGCTTTATTTAAAGCATTAATAATCCAAATAAGGTTTAAAAATTAAGACATTCGTAATTCAGTTTTATTTGGAAATTGTAAATTGGAAATTGGTCATTGAGAAAAAGTATATACCCATCATAACCCAAAGTATATACCTAAGTATACAGTTGTCATCCCCCCCGTGGCGGGGGAATCGTCTGAATTCCGAATCTTTATTCCTTTATTTCTTAATGAAGGCGAGGTTTGCAAACCTCGCCTTCAGAGATTATTCATTCAGAGCCTCCCCCTAAAAGTTATTCATTCATCAATCTCTTTATTTGACTAGTCTACCAGCTTCCAGCTACAAGCTACCAGCTCCTAAAAAATTATTTCCTCAAAACCCCATGTAAAATCATGTTGAAGATGCTCAGGAGGATGGCGGCCCATAGGTAGGTGAGGGTGCCGGCGACTTCCATGGCGACCCCTTCGAAGGCGAAAACGTTGATCAGATATTTACCAAGGCCTAGCATGAGCATGTTGATGACAATGCTGAAGAGGCCCAGGGTCAGGATCATCAAGGGGAGGCTGAGTAATTTTAAGATCGGTTTGACGAGGGTGTTGACGATCCCCAAGATGAAGGCGGTGATCAGGTAACCTTTCACCCCGCCGGTGATCATGAAGTCGGGTGAAAGGATGGAGGTTACGAGGTAGAGGGCGATGCCGTTGACGATGAGGTAAGCAAGTATTTTTTTCATGATGTGGGTCATTAAAATTTCCATGGTATATCGGGGGGAGGTTAACGTTTGATTTTGATGGTGACGCCTTCAAATTCAGTGAATTGATCTGGCGCCTGCAGGTCATCTGTCAATTGATCGGTGAGGGTTTCGGTTTGGATGTAGTGTCCAAATTGTTTCATCAACTCGGGATCCACTCCAATCAAGGCCAGTTCGATGTGATCGTCTACTTGATAATCGGCAGCTTTACGCAGCTCTTGAATCTGACGGACGAGATCTCGCGCTTTTCCTTCGAGTTCCAGTTCTGGGGTGATTTCAAAATCGAGGGCGACTAGAATTCCGGCTTCGGTTTCCACGTCCATGCCGTCTTTGCCTTGGTAGGCAATTTCGAGTTCTTCGGGTAGCAGTTCAAAGTCGAGCACTTTGATATTGCCATTGTCTAGTCGCTCAAAATTTCCGGCTTTGGCGGTTTGAATGATTTGCTGTACCGACTTCCCATATTTAGGCCCCAGTAATTTGGCATTGGGTTTGGCGATGACCGTGGCTAAGTCAGCGGGTTTATCGATGAACTCGATTTCTTTTACATTCAATTCTTCTTTGATTGTTTCGAGTTGATCCTCTGACAATCTTACTTTGTACTGCTCGGCGAGGGCAATTTTTACTTTAGAGAGGGGTTGTCTGACCTTCACTTTCATCTTGGCCCGGGAGGCAAGTCCCAAACTCACGATCGTTTTGGTGATGAACATCTCTTCCATCAAGGTTTCATCGATTTGATCCTTAGTAGCCTCGGGATAATCGCTTAAGTGAACGGATTCTTCTCCAGTCAAACTTTTGTAGATGTGCTCACTGACGAAGGGCATGAAAGGCGCAATGATTTGACACAGAGTGGTCAGTACATGATAGAGAGTTTGGTAGGCTGAGGCTTTATCTCCATCGTCTTCTGATTTCCAAAAGCGACGCCTTGAACGGCGAATGTACCAATTGGTCAAGCTATCCACAAATTCGTAAATGGCATTGGAGGCTTTTTGGAGGTCGTATCCTTCCATGTGTTCTTTTTCTTCGGCGATGAGTTGATTGAGTTCGCCGATGATCCATTGGTCTAACTTGGAGCTTGGAGCTTGGAGCTTGGAGCTTGGAGTCCATCCGTCGATGTTGGCGTAGGTGACGAAGAAGCTGTAGGCGTTCCAGATGGGGAGGATGACGTTGCGAACCACGTCCGAGACGCCTTTTTCGCTGAATCTCAAATCGTCGGCTTTGACAACAGGGGAATTCATCAGATAAAAACGCATGGCATCGGCGCCGTATTCTTCCATGATTTTGCCTGGATCAGGATAGTTGCGTAGCCGCTTGCTCATTTTTTGACCATCTTCCGCCAGCACGATTCCATTCACGATGCAGTTTTGGAAGGCGGGTTTTTCGAATAAGGCGTTGGCTAAAATGTGGAGAGTGTAAAACCATCCTCGGGTTTGATCGAGGCCTTCGGCAATGAAAGCGGCGGGAAAGTTGTTTTCAAATTTTTCCTTATTTTCAAAGGGGTAGTGGAGTTGGGCGTAGGGCATGGAACCAGACTCAAACCAGCAGTCCAACACTTCGGTGATGCGGCGCATCCTGTTTTTGTAACGGAATGGATAGGGGTGTCCGTTTTTCATTTCAACGGTCATGGAATCATAGAGGCTGTCTTTGGTGCAAATGTAGTGGGTGGCAATTTGAACCCCTCCATGAGCGACCACCAATATTTTTTTACCCAGATATTTTTGATAGACTTTTTTGATGCGCAGGGCCATTTTTTCCCAAGGTTCTTCTCCTTTCTTGGTGCTCATGCGCAGTTTGGCGACCCCATCGTTATCCAAGCCTTGACTGATGGCCGTGAGGCCTCCTTCACGTCCCCCGAAGTTCCGTTCTCGTAAATCATCCTCCACAATCAACTCCAGTTTTAAGGTTTTATTGATGATATCGGCGGTCTCTTTGGCTCGTTTGAGGGGGGAGCAGATGATGAGGTCAAAGTTTTCGTGCTTCAATTTTTCAGCGACATCTCGCGCTTGCTGTTTTCCAACTTCGTTGAGTTCGATGTCGGTGTGCCCTTGCACCTTTCCGTTTTTATTCCAGTCGGTTTCGCCGTGACGGACGTGAGTCAATTCCAAAGTGTCTGTACACTTTTCACAGTCAAAGCTCAATTTATCCACAAAATGCTTGTGAAGGTCCTCGATTTTTTTGCCGGTGATTTTTTCTAGTTCTTCACGTGAGCCAATGCATTTGATTTCGCCACAAACACATCGCCAGATGGGCAATGGAGTCCCCCAATAGCGATTCCGGCTGATGGCCCAATCTCGGGCTCCACCTAGCCATTTTCCAAAACGGCCGTCTTTGATGTGGTCGGGGACCCAGTTGATTTCTTGATTATTTTTGAGGAGTTGATCCTTCATTGATTCCACTTTGACGAACCAGGTGGAGATGGGTCGATAGATCAAGGGCGTGTCACAGCGCCAACAGTGTGGGTAGCTGTGATCGATGGTTTCGTGTTTGACAAGTTTTCCTTCCTCCTTCAATTTTTTGATGATGTGAGGAT
Organism: bacterium; assembly: GCA_030427295.1. Classification (GTDB taxonomy): domain Bacteria; phylum Patescibacteriota; class Gracilibacteria; order UM-FILTER-43-11; family UM-FILTER-43-11; genus JAUHWS01. The sequence continues at coordinate 5,352 of JAUHWS010000047.1, forward strand.
TGGCCTCGAAAACAATTTGCCCTTTGAATTCCACGACGGGGGATTGAAAGCGAGCTTCAGCATCGAGCGGGTCTACCAATTTGACACCAAGACTTTGAATGACAGCCATGTCGTCTTCTCCGTAAGGGGCCATGTGCACGATTCCGGTTCCCGAATCCAGGGTGACGAAATTTCCTGTGGCGACTTGAAAAGCTCCTTCTTTAGCTTTTTCTTCAAAGTAGGGGAGGAGAGGTTTGTAAGTTTTTCCCTTTAAGGTTTCTCCCAAAAATTCTTCCACGACTTCATAATCCTCCGGATTTTTGAAAAGATGAGGGATGCGATCAAGGGCCAGAATATAAAACTCAGGCTTGGAGCTTGGAGCTGGTGGCTTGGAGTTTACTTTAATTTTGGCATAGGTGAGTTCGGGTCCGACGGCAATGGCTAGGTTGCTGGGGAGGGTCCAGGGGGTGGTGGTCCAGGCCAGAAGATAAGTTCCCGGCTCGTCGGTGAGTTCAAATTTGACGGTGACGGCGGGATCTTGTTTGTCTTTGTAGCCTTGATTGGTTTCAAAGTTGGAAAGGGGTGTGCTGCAGCGAGGACAGTAGGGGACGACTTTGTGTCCTTCGTAGATCAAGTCTTTGTCCCACAGGCTTTTGAAGACCCACCAGATGGACTCCATGAACTCGGGGTTCATGGTTTTGTAATCGTTTTCCATGTCGACCCAACGCCCCATGCGGCGGACGGTTTTTTTCCATTCTTCGGCGTAGCGGAGGACTACGGCTCGGCAAGATTCGTTGAATTGATCGATTCCATAATTTTCGATGTCTGATTTGTTGTTGAGTTCCAACTCTTTTTCTACGATGTTTTCAACAGGCAATCCATGGCAGTCCCATCCCCATTTTCGATCTACCTTGTAGCCTTGCATGGTGAAATAGCGGGGGATGACGTCTTTGATGGTTCCTGCAAGCAAGTGTCCGTAGTGGGGGAGGCCGGTGGCAAAGGGCGGACCATCGTAAAAAACGTAGTCTTTTTCTCCTTTTTTTAGGGATTTCTGAAAGGTTCCATTTTCTTCCCAGATTTTCAGGATAGCTTCTTCGAGCTTGGGAAAATTTTGCTTGGGGTCAACGGGGGTGAACATTTTAATTGCTAGTTACGAATTACTAATTACGAATGGGGTGCGAATGGCTTAGCTCCATTTGGCTCCCCCTTGCCAAAGGGGGCTGGGGGGATCATCTGATTATCGATGGCTTACGAATGGGATGCGAACTGTTTTACGAATCGGTAGATGCTTAGTTCTTAGTTGTTAGTCCTATTGAATAAAGGCAATGCACTCAATCTCAATCAGCACATCTTTGGGGAGTCGGCTGACTTGGATGGTGGCACGGGCGGGCGGGTTGTTGCTGAAATAATTGCCGTATACTTTGTTGACGGTGTCAAAGTCATTGAGGTCTTTCAAAAAAATGGTGCATTTGAGGACGTTTTCTAATTTAGATTCGGCGGCTTCGAGGACGGCTTTCAAGTTTTCCATGACTTGCTCGGTTTGTTCGAGGGCTGTCTCTCCAACAACTTCCATGGTTTCGGGATCGAGTGGGATTTGGCCTGAGCAATATACGGTGCTTCCATGGACGATGGCTTGGCTGTAGGGCCCGATGGCGACGGGAGCTTTGTCAGTTTGGATGATTTTTTTCATATTTTTTAGCTTATAGAGCTTATTTCGCTTGGCTAGCTTACGAAGCTTACAGAGCTTAGTTCTTAGTTGCTAGTCCTTAGTCCTTTTAAAAATAAACACTCAAAATAAATTGAGTGCCTCGGGTCCAGTTTTAAGCCGGACGTTACCACCTAGGCGTTTTGCTTGATTTAGGTTGGTGACGGAGCCGGCCTCCGGGCAGGTCTACTGATCCAAAGGTGGATTTTCTTCTGCCAGCGTCGCCCAGGGATAGTGGGCTCGGGTGCTTTGAGTTTATTTTAGTTGAGTTGCAGGAAATTGTAAATACTTGATTAAATTAAAAATATTTGTTATAATTAAAAGATGATTTAAAAAAAGAACTATGCAAATTATTACTAAAAAAGATTATCTTGAGGCTAAAGAGCAGGATTTAGAAGAGAGGAAGCACAGGCTTAAAGCAGCAAAAAAAGAAGTGGCTAAATTTTCCGAGGCAATGAGTCAGGTGTCTGATTCTAGTGACCTTGATGAAATGGAAGATTATTTCAATAACTAATTTTAAAGATGGCTTTTTCTACTCCAAAACATGTCGATCAAATAAATAATCCTGAAGCAGTAAAAACGCCAGAGAGTGAATTGGACCAACTTGAAGATCGTGTGGCCGAGTTGGAAAGGCAGATTTATCGAGGTGAAGAGGGATTAAGAGATCAAATTATTCAATGTGAAGAGGACTTAGTGCAGTTTGAAAAGTCTATAAAGTCAAAAAAGCGAACATATCCACTTGTTCATCGATATAGGGAAATGATGGTTAGACTTGATGCCCTTTATAATAAAAATGTTGATCTTAGAAAAGAAGTTTGGCAGCCGATTCCTGAGGGTATACAGGACTTTTTTTCTTATGATCCGCAGAAAAATGAACTCAATTTTAATCTTATCGAGGGAAGTATGTATGGAATGAGGTATGCAAAGGATAATTATCCTAAATTTGAACATGATGGGGATACTTTAATTGTTCGTTCTACTGATTATAGAGGTGGTCCAGAAAAAGAGATGAGATTTACTTTAACTCCATTAGAGGGCGACTTAGATCGATATGAGCTCAGAGTCACATCTGATGACAGTGAATTTCAAGATAGACTGGTTACCGTTAGTAGGTTGGAGGATCCTGAAAAAAATAAACTTAACGATGAAATTCGTGAATTGGTGATGGGAACTTCTGTTATTACTGGGAATGTTAAAGATGATGCTAATACCTTAATGAGGGCATTTGATTCAGTCGAAGGTAAAGAGGGTTACGATGGTCTTTTTGCTGGAGAAAGTGGCGATTATGATGTGCGTGATCTTCGTACTGCCTATGATAGTTTTTATAGATATTATGAAAAACGTGGTAGATTGAGCCTTCTTCCTCGGGTGCAGCGTACTGAAATTGCTCTTCAGTCGGCTGCACTGAACTTAGATGTAATGATTAGAGAGACTCCTGAGAATGATGAATATGTTTATATCGAGACTCCAGAAGTATTAAAGGCAGCCAAATCATTGGCAGAGGCTGCCGATGCTTTTCAGTTTGTTCGTGGACGTGATCGTTTTTCTCTGAATCAATATCAAAGGTTGGGTGAACAAATTGAACGTTTTGATGAGATTCTAAATTCTACACCAGGTTTATATAAAAGAAGTAATGGTGAAACACCCATGACAGTACAAGAATTAGCTCAAGTGTCAGAGCAATTTTCAGACGCTATTAATTATATGGATCAGGCTCGCAAAAAATATCAGAAATTGGAAAAACGCTATGATCGAGTGGTCCAATCATAGTTTCTTCTTCAAAAACTCCGTCCGTAAGACGATTGTGGTTTTACCAAAACGGCATTCTACTTCGTCAGGATTGTCGGTGAGTTTGATGTTTTTGGCCACAGTACCTCGTTTGTACACTTGATTCGTGCCACGGAGAGGGAGGTCTTTAATCAAATGAACATCATCTCCATTTTGAAGCACGGTGCCGTTGGAGTCTTTTGTAACGACGCCTCCTCCATGTTGGCCATCGGTACAATCACATTCGGTGAGTAGTTCGTATTGCTTGTCACAATTTTCAGACATGCAAATGCCTTCTTCGTCGTAGTTTTGGAGGCAGGAACCGTTGCAAATGTAGTGGGTCATCTATGTCAATGATCTACGGGGTATAAACTTGCTCAATTGAAGCTACTACACCATCCATCATATTAAGGTCGTAATATGGACTTCCATACATGGTTGAATTTGTGTCGTTGAACATGGAGTTAAATTCTTCAGCCGTGTGAATTTCATGATCGCTCACTGTTTCATTTAGCAATTTTATTTCGGCATTCCCGATTTCAAAGGTTTCATTGCTTTCTGATTCGTTATGAATATAAAATCCGTTGGGTGGCATACAATTTGACTCTACTTCACATTTTCCTGGATTTTCCATTTCTTCAAGGGCTATAATCTTTTCTTTGCCTTCCAGATTTTGAGGTGTCCATACTAGCCATTCCACTTTATCAAAATCAGCATAAATTTTCCCATCATTTTCATAAACCTGAGTGATTTCACCAAAAAGCTCCGACTCTACAGGTTCGGCATCAGCTTGATTTTCGTCCTCTGACACCTCATTTTCTAGAACTTCCTCTTCAGTTTCAGCGCTTGGTTCAGAATCTATTGAAACCTCAGCCTCTGTTGAATCTATTGTATCTTCTGTTTCTATAGTAGACTCTGCCTCCGTATTATTTATAGTATTAGAATCAGTATTTGTGTCACAAGCTGACAAAGTGATTAAAGAGGCAGTAATCAGAAGAAAAAGGGCGCGATTATTTTTTATCATGATGCAAGGGTTAGTTTTCTATGAAATTTTAACTTAAAAATTTGTGTTTGTCAAAGGTGCGGCTGGGTTCCTTATTTATTCCTCCACTTTCACGACGTCGCTTGCATCAATTTTAAAGACCTCGATCTCTGCCATTTTCAACAGTTGAACGCCTTCGCGTCGACGGTAGTCTTCTAGAAAAAAGACTTTTTTG
>JAUHWS010000093.1 GCA_030427295.1 bacterium
TTATACTAATTTTACTTTTTTATTTTTTAATTCATATTACATGAATAGATCTAAATCTTTCGCCAGATTCTTTTCTGGCTTAACTACAGCAGCTTTGCTGTTTGGGCTTGTGGCAGTGCCACGCGCCATGGCTGCCTACGTCGAATTAGATACCGACGGCCCAACGGAATTTAATGTTTTATCTGGAACTTCAGCCGAGTTTGATGTTGCAATTCGCGACTATGCTGAAGATGTTACTGTTGGTTTCTCAATTAGAGGACCGCTTGATGAAGATGATGAAAAGGTTCAGCTTAAGTTTTTTCATAACTTTACTGAAAACAATGAGGTTTTTACCTACGAATGGGACGGCATGATGTTTGGTGAATTGGCTCAACCAGGCACTTATCGCGCTGAGTTTAGTAATATTAATTTAGAGCCTAATCCTTTAACCTACGAATTTGAGGTGGTTCAGAAGACTACTGAACTTGCCTTTGTTCAAAATCCCAATGATCAATACCGCTTAGGTGATCCGGCTCAAGAGATTGAGGTTGAGCTCACTGACTTTATTTCAGATACTGACGTAGAAGTATCTGTTGATCCTTTGTTTGATAATGATGACCTTACCATCCTCATTGACGAACACACTTATCAAAGTAACTCCACTCACACCTTTGTTTTTGATGGGATGACGGCTGACAATGAAGAATTGGAACCTGGGGAGTATGACCTCTTTGTTAATGGTCGATATGGCGTTGATGGGGCAACGAATACTTTACCTGCAAAAATTAAAGTATTAGCTAAAGAAGAAGTTGCTGAACCTATTCTCAGTTTCAACCCCAACCCATCTTCTACTTACACCCTTGGAAACGATTACGAAGCTAAAGTAAAACTTTCTAACTACGAATCAGACGTGGATGTAGAAATGATGCTTGAAGGTCCTGATGGTGGTGATGAGGTTTCTTTTGTGGCTGATTCAGCAGCATACGATGCCAATGAAACCAACACCTTGAGCTGGGATGGTCAGCTTAACGGAACGGATGTTGAGCCTGGTGATTACACTGTTACTATTTCTGCAGACGGTGTTGATAACGAACTAGCTTACAAACTCACTGTTAAAGAAGCTCCAGTAGTGGATGAAACTTGTGAAGGGTTCACTGACCTAGATAAGGACTACAAATACTGTGATGAGATCGCTGTGGTTAAAAAAGCTGGTTTGATGACAGGTAATGACGATGGAACCTTTGACACTGGTAAGCTCAATCGCGCTGAAGAAGTGACTGTCCTTCTTCGTTTGCTTGGAGATGACTACGATGAAGCTGAGGCTAAAGCAGACTGCACCACTCCTTTCCCTGATGTGGCTTGTAGCGCTTGGTATGGACCTAAGGTCTACTTCAGTCAAAAAGAAGGTTACGTGACGGGTTACAAAGCACCAGATCCTCGTGCAGGTACCTTTGGTCCTGATAACGATGTTCTTCAATCTGAAGCCCTTGTTCTTTTCCACAGAATTCTAGACATCAATACCAACAACAGCACCAGTGCCTTTGGTAGTAAGGTGTCTGGTGGAGAATGGTATAGCGTGGCTTACAATTGGGTAGAGGATGAAGAACTTCTTCCTTCTGCTGAAATTGATGTGAGAGGTCTGTTCACCCGTGAGCAAACCGCTCGTGTTCTAGCTGAATTGATTGAAAATGAAGTGATTGATGTTGATGCTCTGTAAGTCTTCATCCGATCTTCTCAAAAACCCCTCAGCACGATTTGTGTTGAGGGGTTTTTTTGTTTTTTTATCCTTTTTTTTGTGTTAAAGTCCTTAAGTATTCCTTAGAATGAGCTGAAATAAACATTAAATTTTAAACAATATAAACATATTTCGTCAATCTATCTTTAGCAACATACAAGTGACTTTTTCGTTTTAAGCAAGTGGGTTTAAATTATA
>JAUHWS010000094.1 GCA_030427295.1 bacterium
CCGCTGCCGTACATCACTTTGCCAGACCTCCCTGATTTGAATTTGGTGCTGGAGCTTCCGCCTTTGCCTATTTTGCCTGAACTTCCTGAGCTTCCGCCTTTGCCTGAACTTCCACCTTTACCAACCGTGGATTTACCAACACTCCCCCCTCCTCCCAAGTTGCCTGATGTAGGCAAGGCCTTCAATAAAATCATCCCATTGATTGAACAGATTCTGCGCACCTGGTGTCTGATTAAAAAATCGTTTGCACCCGTTCCTGAAATGGCTCTAAACAATCAAATCAGCTTGCTCACCAGTCGCCCAGCCTACATCACGCCGTTGGATTTGATTCAAGTGAAAGCGCCTAAAATAGCTCTCTTTGACACTGGTTTTAATGAACTTCGCATCGAAACGTTGATTTATCTTGGCTTGAAGATTGACGCGCCATCCGAAGTCCTAGAAGATGTGGCGGACCAATGGAATACCTGGATTGCAGAGATTCCCGAAACGATGAACAAAGCCTACGACGTTTATCTGGAAAACACAGAAGAAATTGTTCAGCAAAAACTGGATGAAGCGGGGCAAATTTTGGATGAGGGCGCTGTTTTCATCGAAGAGGAATTTAAGCGATGGCAGGAAGAGTGGTTATTTAAGAAAACAAATGAGTGGATTGAGAAAGCCAATCAGTGGTCAGAAAATAAAGAAGCAGAATGGCAGGCGTGGGTGGATGAGCATACCGATGAAATTTATGGGAAAATCAATGTCGGTTACGAGCAGTACATTCAAAATATCAATCAAGCCTATGAAGCCGCTCGCCAATTAAAAAATGAGAAGGTGAATGACTGGTTTGATCATAATCAAGACATCCTCAAAGGATTCAACTATATTTTCCCAACCGTGGGCATTTTGCAGCTTGCAGGAAAAGAGAATTTGGGGGAGTTTTATGATGAAGCCATGGATCTGGTTCAAACGACTTTGGACGACGTGGAAGTGAGTGGTCCAGCCGTTTTGGAGCGACTATACGTTTGCTTGAGATTTTATGAAGATTGTCGAGAAGACCGTGATGCCTATTTTGGAAGCCTTTTGGATTATGAAAATATCATTGATGAGGCAGAAGAACTCGTGCCAGAGGATGATAATCCACCCAACCAGAGCTATCAAAATATTCCTCAGAATTTGGACAACTTGATTGCTGAAACTCAAGCGGAAGCCATCTTGCAAACCGCTGAAGGACAGCAGATCCAATCCATGTTTGATGACATTGCAGCAGTGATTGATGAAGTGAATGAGGCTGAATTGGTGGACTACAAAGTGCTCAAAGAGCAGTTTGGGGTGCCGGATTACCAGATGCAACCTCGAAACACAACGGTGGATAAGTTGGTGGCCATGAGCGATGAACTCCACACCCATTCAAACCAATTGATTGCTGAAGCCCAGGGGCTTAAATACAGTGGCTATGATGCCATCACTGGAGTGGGACCAAGTGATAATTCCCCTTTCCAACTGGCTGATTCCACCGTTTCAGATTCGATTGACACCCAACGGGTGATGACGAATGCTCTGGATCTTTCGATGCTCATGGCGAACATGGAAAATGATCCGATGAATGATCAGTTGCAGGACATTGTTGAGTTGCAAGAGCAAGTTCAACAAGCCTACAAATCGAATGAGGGAGTGGATCCACTGCAATCCACCAGCGGTTGCCAGGCGGATGTGTGTTTGCCAGATCCCATCACTCAAAAGCCAGTGCCTGTGGTGCCGTCGATTGAATTTTTGCCGAAATCTGAAACCTTGTTCATGCCGAGTGGTCATTTGATTTACAGTGACGGAACTCGGGTGTACTTGAAACGGGATTTGACGGTGGACGACACAGATCAAAACATGGATACCGGTAAACCGCAACGATTTAG
>JAUHWS010000048.1 GCA_030427295.1 bacterium
TAGGAAATCGAGATGTCCCTGTCTTTTTTGACTCTCGGGGAAAAATCTTTCATGCCCCAGTCAAAGCGGTAGGTAAAAATGAATACGCCGGGGAACCCATTGCGACCGGAAAAGTGATTGGAAAAGTCAAAGTGCTCCACTCCGCCAGTGAAAAACCCATTTTTCCTGGCGAAATCCTCGTCGCTAAAGCCACCGATCCCGGCTGGACCCCCCTCTTCATCAATGCGGGAGGGATTATTCTAGAAGCAGGGGGCACCCTCCAGCACGGAGCGGTCATTGCCAGAGAATATGGAAAACCCTGCGTGAGCAGCCTGGCCAAGGCCACCAAAATTCTAAAAGACGGCGATCAAGTAGAAGTCGACGGAAGTCGTGGAACGGTAAAAATTCTAAAAAAAGCGCAACGTAAACAAAAATCCTAACCTTTACTTTCTAATTTCATCCACATGAATGAAATCACCACCTTAATGGCCCAACTGATGGGTCCGACCTTCGCCCTCATCGGGCTAGGCATGCTACTCAATCCTAAATTTTACAGCAAAGTCATCAAAAGCTTTTCTGAGCCTGATTTTGATCAACTCCTGACCCCCATGATCATGATTCCAGTAGGAATCGCACTCACCATGAAACACTTTTTATGGGGATCGTTGCCAGAAGTTTTAGTCAGCATCGTGGCAATCGCAATCCTGGTCAAAGGGATCATGATCGCCATCATGCCGACTGCTTTCAAAGGAATACTCAAATCCCTTCCAATCAATGGCCTCATGTGGGTCGGTGGTTTGATTTGGATCGTAGGAGGAGCCTATCTTTCGTGGGCTGGGTTTTTAATGTAAACAGTTTAAGGTCGCAACTACTCCTAATAAAAGCAACGAGTTGAAATAATTACGTAATTAATTACGTAATTATTGAGAGAAAAAAATTCATTCAAACATAAAAATTGGCATCCAAAAAGCCCCCTTCCTAGAGATCATTAGAAGGGAGCTTTTTATCAATTTTCTAGTGCTAGATTTTTTAGTGATTGAGCCTATATTTATTCAGGGAGGACCTTAATAAGCGGTGATTTGGTGGTAGATTGATTGATCTGACTACCAGACGCAGAAACACTATTGGCATCCATGTCTTCAGCAACAACATCTAATTGAGGATTCAAACCTAAAGCCACATAACTGGTTTGATTGATCGTGTTGAGCAAGCTAACTTCTGCTGTAAGCGTTTCAGTAGAACCCGATGGGACAACAAAATCTACGTTATCAAATTCAGCCTTATAATAATCAATACCAGAGTCATAACCAGCACCCCCTCCAAGATTGACCAATTGAACAGATTCTATACCGAGCACTTGATTGCCATCATATAAAGTAACGTAAGCAATTAGGGTGTTAGCAGCTAAATTCCCCTTAGAATCTACCCAATCATTACCAGCATCATTTCCGTAAAGACGTAAATTCAAATCATTGAGCTGCACATCACCTCCAAGCGCTTCAAGATCGATGGCAAGTGAATCAACATCGTCGCCTACTAAAGCAGTACTACTAGCCACTTGATTGGAGAGAGAAACAATGAATTCGGTGTCTTGGTTGTCTTCGGTCAAAACCTTAATAAGCGGTGATTTGGTGGTAGATTGATTGATCTGACTACCAGACGCAGAAACACTATTGGCATCCATGTCTTCAGCAACAACATCTAATTGAGGATTCAAACCTAAAGCCACATAACTGGTTTGATTGATCGTGTTGAGCAAGCTAACTTCTGCTGTAAGCGTTTCAGTAGAACCCGATGGGACAACAAAATCTACGTTATCAAATTCAGCCTTATAATAATCAATACCAGAGTCATAACCAGCACCCCCTCCAAGATTGACCAATTGAACAGATTCTATACCGAGCACTTGATTGCCATCATATAAAGTAACGTAAGCAATTAGGGTGTTAGCAGCTAAATTCCCCTTAGAATCTACCCAATCATTACCAGCATCATTTCCGTAAAGACGTAAATTCAAATCATTGAGCTGCACATCACCTCCAAGCGCTTCAAGATCGATGGCAAGTGAATCAACATCGTCGCCTACTAAAGCAGTACTACTAGCCACTTGATTGGAGAGAGAAACAATGAATTCGGTGTCTTGGTTGTCGTTTGGTTCATCACCCTCAGTAGATATTTTAATCATAGAGGTTTTAAGTGTGCCACCATTCATTTGTGGACCATCAACTTCGATCACATCAGCCTGCATATTTTCAGCTTCAACATCCACGCTTGGCATGAGACCCAAGGCAACATAACTAGTCTGAGACACAGCATTAAGCACATTGACTCTAGCAGTTAGTTTTTTTGTTGTACCTTCGGGGATAATTACATCCAAATCATCAAATGCAGCTTTATAATAGTCTGTTTCTGGGGTGTAAGTTCCATCCAATTCTTTGTCAAATAAATCAAGACCCTCTGCTCCACCCACCATCTGATCGCCATCATAGAGGGTGACATAAGTCAGAAGATCTTTAGCAGCTACATTTCCCTCGCTATCAGCCCAGGGATTATCGGCATCATTTGCAAATAAACTATAGTCTACACTTGTCAAATGAACATCCCCTCCAACAGCCTGAAAATCCAAGGTCAAAGCATCCACATTTGTAGCACCTTCCAAAACAGTTTTGGTATCCACTAGATCAGGAAGAGAGACGAGAAGTTTAGTTTCTTGATTATTGTTTGGCTGACTGGTAATGGGGAGATTTGGGTCAATAATGATTTCAACATCATCATCTTCTTGATTGTCTTGTAATGCATCAATTTTTTCACTCAGTTCCTCCTTAATTTTAACTCTTGATAAAGAAATGATTTTCGCTGCTTCACCCCTCGTCAAAACACCTCCTGGTTCAAATATGTTAGGTGTTTTTCCATCCACAAAGCCGGTATCATAAGCCCACATAACCGCTGGATAGTACCATATATCTTCATAAACATCGGTGAAGGGGTTTGGCGAAACGGGCTGGTATTCATTAATATCACCTTCATACAACAATCTAGCCAATACCGTGACAGCAGCAGCCCGACTAATATAAGCCTCAGGGCGGAATTCACGAGTATAAACGGTATCTCCGTTCGCATCTTCATAGCTAGACCCCGTCATAAGACCTAAACGTTCCATCAAAAGAGCATACTTTGCAAACCATTGGGAATCCACATCTTTAAAAAAACCTTCTTCAACAACAATTTCAAAATCCCCTCCCCATGTAGCAACAATAACTTTAGCAAACTCAGCTCGATTGATCGGATCATCAGGAAAGTAAAAGTCTTTGTCTTTATCGATGATATTTTCATCAGCCAAATCTTGCACATACTGCAAAGACCAATGATCTTGGATATCAGCATAATATGGGGCATCCCCACGAGCCTGAGGCAAGCTCGGAGAAATGGTCATCAAAAGCGCAATGGCTAGCATGAAGCTAGTCAAACCCCTCAACTTCTCAATAAATCGGTTCATGATCATGTAAAAAATTAAATAGTAAATTGAAACATATCTTCACAATCAAATACACGTAATATGAATTTTTGTTACAGAAAAAGATTAAAAATTACTCTAATTGACAGCTAGATGAGCAACCATCGGCATTTTCAGTATTCGCATCATCACACTGCTCACCATTAAGTGGATCTAAATCACCATCGCCACAATAACTGGTGAAGCCAGGAACTTCATCGCAAGATGAATTGCAGACAAAACAAAAGGTTTCACCATATGGACATACTTCAGTATTTGTATTTCCATCATCACAAAATTCTCCAAAATCGAGTATTCCATTGCCACAAATAAGTGTTTCGGGTTCATCTTCAATCTGACAACTCGATGAACAACCATCACCGTTTTTAGTATTGCCATCATCGCATTGTTCACCAGCTTCTACAAGGCTATTACCGCAAACCAAGACTGGGAGTTGTTCAGCCTGACAGCTAAATGAACAACCATCACCGTTTTTAGTGTTGCCATCATCGCATTGTTCACCATTAAATGAATCCAAACCGCCATCTCCACAATAACTGGTGAAGCCAGGAACTTCATCACAACTTTTACTACACACAAAGCAGTAAGGATCACCATAATCACACTGTTCTGTAACAAGATTGCCATCATCGCAAACCTCACCAAGTTCTAATGAGCCATTTCCACAAATAGAACCATTATTTTCAATGATACAATCATACCCGCAACCATCTCCATTATAATTATTTCCATCATCACAAGCCTCACCATCAATTTTTTGCAAGATACCGTCTCCACAATATGCAGTGGCACCACTAACAACCTTGCAACCGCTACCACAAACACTACATGAATTTTTTCCGTAATCACAAGCTTCGGTAAATACGTTCCCATCATCACATTGCTCACCAGCTTCTACAACGCCATTGCCACAAACCGAGGCAGGGAGTGGTTCAGTCTGACAACTAGATGAACAACCGTCACCATTATTAGTATTCCCATCATCACATTGCTCACCATTGAGTGAATCTAAATCACCATCTCCGCAATAATGAGTGGACCCTTTAATGAAATGACAAGTATCGTCGCAAACAAAACACGAGGTCAATCCATAAAGACATGACTCAATCTTTCGATTCCCATCATCACATGTTTCACCAGACTCCAAAATAGCATTTCCGCACGAGCTGATTTCGTCTAATTCTGAAGAGTTATCTACACTGATTTTATCATCCACCGCAGCATTCGGAGTATCAACATTGCTCTTATTGGGTTCCTTGGGACGCTCATCAGTGGTAATAACATTGATGACAAAATTCTGTGAACCACTTGCCTTTGCAGCTGCCACCTGATTTAAAGCCAATTCCAAACTGACCAAATTTTCATCAGTCGATTTAAGTGCCTCAGTAATCACTCTTTGCGTATCAACATCTTTTAAAACACCATTGGTCTTTTCAAAAAATTGAGCTCCGGCCTTTTGAACATCTCTAATATCTGTTAAGGCCACTTCCAATTCAGACACATCATTAATCTTTTCTGCAGCAAGGATAGCTTTTTGAATAGAGATTAACATATCATCAACGAGTAGCTGAATATTTGCATCTTGGGAATTATTTTCATTCGCCTCCACACCTGGAATTAAATTCTGAAGCTCAAAAAGAGCCACTTCAGCCTTCCCAAGATGGTACTCATATGAATTAAAATAAAAATTGGCCGTAAGCAGAATAATGATAGCTGCCATCACAGAAAAAAGAGGCCTTAATAAATTCCAACTGAAAAAGGAATTCTTCCTAGTTTCAGCAACAGTAAATTCCTCTTCAACCTGAAGTTTATGCAAAACTTTCAAGATTTCAGAATCTTTTTTAGAACTCAACTCATGTTTAGAAAGTTGTGCGAGCTTCCCTTCAATGTCTTTAAATTCCTCCTTCATATAGTCTGTTATAAATCTTTTTAAATTGACTCAAAGCGCGAGATAAATGCGTACGAACGGCTCCTTCTTTTTTTTCCATGACAAAAGCAATTTCTTTAAAACTCATGTCATTAAGATAACGAAGAGAGATGACCTCCTGATGCTCTTTACTTAAACATTGCAAAGTTTTTTTGACAGATTCCTCGTTAAAGTACTTTGATGCATTGCTTTCAACTTGAACATTAATCAAACTCAATCCATTTTCTTCAAATTGATCCAATGAAACTATATTTTTTTGATCACGCCAATAGTTCAGAAGATGATTATGAGCGATCCTGAAAATCCAACTTTTAAAAGAGCCTTTTTTTGGATTAAATTGATCAAATTTTTCGTAAGCCTTGAGCACAATTTCCATAAGGAGATCCTCACAGATATTCCGGTCAAAATTGAGCCGATACATCAAGTAATTGAATACTTTATTTTTGTAATCGTTATAATAGGCTACGAAGTCTTCGTGATTACCGAGACTAGCCATAAACTTTATTTTACGATATCTAATACACCACAAGTCAAATTTTGTTACACAAAATTCAAAAATACCAGCTTTAAAATATAGCATCCTCATCAAAAGAAAAACAAAAATGCAAAAAAATACCCCGATTGAAACTTATTTTTTTGATCAAAAATGGTCGGTTATTTTTTAGATGACATTCTCAACATCATCAATTTGTGGCCTTAATTAAGATAAGGAACTATTTAAAATTTCACTTGAAATCGTTTTAGCCTCAAGGCATTCAGCACCACAGAAATTGAAGAAAAAGCCATGGCTGCTGCAGAAAAGGCTGGATTTAAAAATCCAAGGGCAGCAATGGGAATCCCCACACTATTGTATCCAAATGCCCAAAACAAATTCTGTTTGATGTTTTTCAAGGTTGCTTGAGAAAGCTCAATGGCCTCAACCGCTTTCATCAAATCACCTTTGACCAAAACAATGTCACCCGTTTCCACAGCCACATCCGTTCCCGTCCCCATGGCAATACCGATATCAGCCTGAGCAAGAGCAGGACTATCATTAATACCATCCCCCACCATAGCCACAAATTGCCCAGCCCCCTGAAGGGATTCAATGATTTCCCTTTTCTTCCCAGGAGTAACGCCCGCATGAACTTCATCAATACCAACTTCTTGAGCAATGTGTTGAGCAACTTTTTCATTATCACCAGTCAACATAACCGTTCGTATGTTTCTGTTTCTCAATAGCCGAACTGCTTTTTTTGAAGTATCTTTTACCCCATCTTGAACTCCAAAAAGAGCTAGTATTTTTTGAGCATCAGATAAAATGAGCACCGTGTAGCCCTGAGCTTGCCAGTCAGAAATAGTTTTTTGGCCGCCCTCTTTTAGCAGACCTAATTCTTTCATATATCGGCTACTTCCCAAATGATAGTGCTTTCCCTCAATTTTACCTTCAACCCCTTTTCCTGTTAAAGCTTTAAACGCCTCAACCTTTAATGGATTTGAGTCAATGATATCAGAAGCATATTTCACAATACTTTTAGCCAATGGGTGCTCAGAGTAACTCTCCAAAGCCAGAGCAATATTCAACACCTCACTTTTATCTCCATACAAAACTTCAAAGTCTTGCACTTCAGGCTCACCTTTAGTAATGGTACCAGTCTTGTCAAAAGCAATAGCCGTAATTTTATGAACCTTCTCGAGACTTTCCGATTTTTTAATCAGAATTCCCAAGGATGCTCCCTTGCCCGACCCCACCACAATTGAAATGGGAGTAGCCAAACCAAGGGCACAAGGACAAGCGATAATGAGCACACTCACAGTAATGATCAACGCTTCATCTGGGGGGGCACTAAGAACAAACGTCCAAATCAAAAAAGAAAGCACGGCCACTCCAATCACGCCCCACACAAAGTATCCTGAAATGACATCAACCAGTTTTTGAATGGGAGCCTTGGACATTTGAGCCTCCTGCACCATCTTAATGATTTGAGCCAACATCGTCTCAGACCCAATTTTTTCCGTCTTCATGGTAAAGGAGGTATTGCCATTAATAGTTGCCCCAATCACTTTATCTCCAAAAATCTTGTCCACCGGAATGCTCTCACCGGTGACCATCGATTCATCCAAATTCGCCTCACCTTCAGTCAAAATACCATCCACAGGAACTTTTTCACCAGGCTTCACCCGAATCAAGTCGCCTTTTTGAACCTGATCGATAGGAACATCCTCCATCGAACCATCTTTTTTGATACGATGAGCCACTTTTGCCGAAAGCTCCAACAACTTCTTAATGGCCTGACTAGCCGCCCCCTTAGCCTTGGCCTCCAAATAACGCCCCAAAATAATAAACGTAGTGATGATGGCTGCATCCATAAAGTACTCCTCACTCCCTTCTGTAAATAGAGTCACATAACTAGAATACAAAAAAGCTGCCCCTACTCCCAAAGCCACCAAGGTGTCCATACCGGGTCGACCTCTGAACAAGCCAGGAATCCCTCGAATGAAAAATTCCTGTCCACTATAAAGCAAAACAACGAGTGTCAGAATCATCATGATTTCCATACCTGATTCCACTTTCCATACAAAGCTAAGTGCCAAAACCACAAGAGTCAAGGCCGCAGCAATCACAAATTTGATCAGACGTTTTCGAAGTTCAGATTCTCCCTCGGCAGCTGCGTGTGCAGAATGATCTTCACCCATCATGTGATGTTTTTCATGACTCTCCATGGCATGTGCCGCGTGAACAGTGCCATCTGCTTTTATAACTTCTGCGATGTACCCAGCCTTTTTAACTGCTTTTTTCAAGTCCTCTTCCGTCACTTTTTTCTCATCATACTCGACTTGCCCCCTTTCAGTAGCAAAATTCAAATGAGCCTCATGAACACCCTCAAGAGCCTTGAGCTCTTTTTCAACATGAACAATGCAAGAAGCACAATCCATCCCTGTTATTTTTAAATCAGATTTTTTCATGATCATTAAAAATGAAAATTAATATGGATGGAGGGCCATTTATAAATTATCAAATGCTTGAATTCCGCCTTCTAAATCATAAAGATTCGTATAGCCAAGCGCTGCCAAATCATTCACTGCCTCGCGACTCATGCTACCACTACGACAATACACCACAATTTTAGCATCTTTATCGTCAGGAAGCTGATCCAAATGATCAGTGATTTCACGGTAGTCAATAAAGGCATCTGTTCCTGGAATATGCTCTTGTTCAGGCACGTGAACATCCAACAAAAAGAAATCTTTATTGGTTAGCATCTCTTTCAGCTCATTAGGTTGGAGCATTTGAAATGGCTCCGTATTTTGACCTAAAACATCTTCGTTGCGCGCTTCAAATTCATCTTCATAAAGGACCTCGCCACCCACTTTCAACTCAAGGGTTGGTTGATTTGGGTCACTGGTCATCAAAACCACGGAGCGTTGTATAACTCCCACAGCCTCGGGACCATGAGCCATGGGATCAAAAACAGCCCCCACTTCAAAAGTTTCGCCTGGCTTGATTTCAGCTGACCAAAGAGGATTATCGTGCATCCCAAAAACAGGTGATGGTTCACCATTAGGCAAATAATAAGTCGCCGTCGTGCACATACAAGAGGTTTGAGCTCCTTTTAAATATAAACTTTCTTCACTGTCATTTGTGAATTGAAAAACACGACTCACCTCACCGCCTTGAATGTTGATATCTCCCCAATCATGGACAAGGGCGTCAGAAGTTGTAAGGTTCCCTGAATTTTCCATAGAACTAAAATCATCCGAACCTGCACATGCGCTCAATACCACAAAAGCAAATAGCAGAATCAAGGGTTTAAAGTTGAGAAATAATTTCATTTTAAATGATTAATAAATAATTATTCCACCGTCACAATACTCATCATACCAGCCTCGGCATGCTCTAAAATATGACAGTGTTGAGCCCACTCCCCCTTATCAAGAGGAACAAGTCCTATGAGAACTTTTTCGTTAGCATGAACCAGCACCGTATCACTAAAATAAGGTTCATCAACAGACCTACCATTACGACTGAGGACTTTAAAAAACTGGCCGTGAAGGTGCATTGGGTGAAGACGAGACGTTTTATTATTGAATTCAATGGTTTGGAATTCTCCTTCTTTCAGAGTCAACGGATCATAATCAGGATAGGCTTTTCCATTTAAAGTCCAAGCAAGCCCCATCATACCCATGCCTGTGATGGAATTTAAATCAAAGGTTTTATCCGG
>JAUHWS010000002.1 GCA_030427295.1 bacterium
CCTTTGTCACTCTAGGACTTGATCCAAGAGTCGTCTTTATTTAGAGTGACTGAATTCAAAAAAGACTCCCGAGTTCACCTTTCTGGTAAACCACTCGCTAAGCTCGTGGACCATAAAGGCTCGGGAGTGAGATGAAGGTGTAGGGTAGGTATATACTTTGGGTTGAGGTGAGTATATACTTCTTGCTTTATTTCGCATTCTGAGATTCTCGCTTCAACGAAACAACATGATCACGAAATAACTGTTATTCAGATCTAATAACTCATTTATAGTTTATTTAGTGAGGTTTATAGTCCTACCATCGGTTGTTTCGTTCTAAGTTCCTTCATTATCACGTCGAACGTCAGCCAGTCGCCGAACCCCAGCATTTTGAAGAAGGTAGGTATATAGTTGGGGGGAGGGTGAGTATATACTTCCACAAAAAAACGGAGCCCTGCAAGTCAGGGCTCCGTTTTTGAGTTGTCATGAAATGCTTACTAGCGTTCGTAGTTGACTGTACGAAGTTGTCCTCCGCTATACACTCGAATGTTCAATTTGTCTTTAGACGTGCTGCGGAAGGCGGAAAGTAGTGAGCCGATATCAAAGGTCTGTTCATCTCGAGAGCTGTGTGTGCAGGTGTCCTCATTATTGTCGTGAACCAATTGCAGGTCGGCATGAATGACTTCATCCCCTTCGAACAAACCATCCCAATACAGATTGAAGTCATGGTCTGTACAGTAGCCCGGGAAGCTCAGCTCAATGTTCAAAAGGTCTCCGATGAGCTCGATGTCTTCCCCCGTCACATCATTTCCCATGGTGAGATAATCGCTGGCGGTAGGAACCTCTTCAACGATTTGAAGGCTGGCATTCGGGGTTAACAAACTGTGTAGCACACGATCTTCTATTTCTTCGGGATCGTAGTAGGTTCCTTTATGGAAACGTAAAACACCTCCTTCGACCTCCAAAAGAAAATCACGGTAACGTCGTCCTGATTCAATAGAAACGGCGGTATCTACCACCCGGAATCGGCGTCCACTGTAGTAAACGTAGCCCTTGTCGATAGCATAATCTTCGACCAAAGTTTCGATGTCGCCATCCTCAATGTACTCAAGATAGGCGATGTCGATCAAACTATCATCTTCGGATAAGCTGTCATCGGGATCGAGATAGAGGATGTTTTTGCCTAGATTATCGTGAACATTAATTTCTTCGGGGATTTGGAAGCTGGTTTTGTATTTATCCCATTCGTAGGTTTTGAGTTTTACATTTTGATTGGTCTGAGGCATGAGGTAGCCATCCATTTGATAGAGCATGTGAGCGACTTCTTTTCGGCTCATGTCTTCGGCGGGGAAAAAGTTGATCAATCGAGGTCCTTCATAATCGGCGGGCATGTCGACAAATCGAGTGTGGCTGGATCCCACCAAGCGATGTTCAAATAAGAAGCGCGCATGAGGGGAATACCAGGTGGTCGCACTCATGTCCGCAATGGACTTGTCATCGTAGTAAAGCGGTGCAGAACCACTGATTTTTTCTTCAGGCGCTAAGGCTTCAACGGCCATTTTTATGGCTTCAACCCGATTGACACATTCGAGAGGTCGAAGGGTGCCATCCTCGTACCCCTGCATGATTCCGCTGGTTTCGGCATAACGCGCGTAGTCGTAAAACCAGTCTGCTGACTCGACGTCAGAAAAAGAGGGGTAACGGAGCAGGTCTAGATCATCTTTCACCGCGTCGAATCCGCCTTCATTGGCAAAGCGATATTCGGTGAGCATTTTTAAGAGCTCGGCTCGAAGTACGCAGATGTCTGGGCCCCAGCGTCCGTCGCCATAGCCATTGGTGATGCCTTCTTCAACGGTCCAGTTGATGGCGGTTTGATATTCGGTGCTGGCATCCACATCCGAAAATTGCGCGAGACTCGGTGTGGTGAGGGCCACAAAACTCAGGAGGGCAATGCTGACTTTGAATCTTTTTTTCATGGTTTTAAAGGATTAATTTGTTTCATTATCCTAGAAAACTAGTCGGTTTGTACAGAGATTTTCATCACTCTGGCGAAACGATCATTTCATCGAGTAAGACATTGAGCTTTTGGATCAAATCGCCACACCCCTTTGCCCGAGGACTGTCTTGTAAGTTAATTTTTCTCCTTCTTGTTAATCTGCGCATTGATTTTGGCTCTTCACCTAAAAATGTTTCCATGTTGGCCCATGTTTCACCCCTCCCCCTTCTGAAGAGAATAAAATCGCCGACCAAACTTAATAGCTTCCCTGTTAATGGTCTAACAGACAAAAGAGACTTGGCTAAATGCGGCGTGAGCTGGTGATAGGCTAATGGCTCGAGCGATGAACCAGCTGCTAGGCTTCCGAGTGCTATACGAGTGGTTAGCACACGCTCTTCAAAGTTTCTTGCAACTAGGCCTGCACTTTCGACATCATTCCTTAAAGCCTTTTCTAGCTCAGAAGCCGGTGTCAGGTATTCATGATCCATAGGCAAGTCAGCTGACGGACTGATTGCTTCTCGCTCAAGATCATTCAGTCGTTCAACTGCTTCTAATTTCTCTTCTAAATCTAAGATTAAAGATCTTGATGGTCCGTGCTCGCTATCTACTAGGCTCTCAGAATAGATTAAATTGTTGATCGTTGTAGCACTCCCCCTAAACTCTCTTACAAAATGTCCTTTGGGTCGGCTTCCATGGTTGATGCGTAGGAATTCAAAAACCAGCCCCAACTGCCGCCCTGTTAAATCATCCGATTTTAAGATTGCCCTTGCAACGGCTGGAGTAACGTCGGCTGGATTCAGGTCCTGCAAAGGTCTTTCTAAGAGGCGCATCGACATCATTCTGGCATCCATCACACCCGCCTTTAATTCATGTGATATAATGGTTCTTGTCTTGGGGTCATCAAGCCTTTCGACATGTTGAATAAAATCGAGGACGGCAACGCACGCTGCTTGAATGGAAGGATGGGAAGCAACTTCGGGCATATTGAATGGAAGTTAACGCTTTATTAAGACTTTAAAATAATTTTTATTTTTGAGGATGTCAAATTTGGATTGATTCTAGCTTCTTATTTTTGGGGCTTAAAATGGTTGGGGTTAGTATATACTTTTTTAGAGCTGGTAGCTATTAGCTGATAGACTAGTCGGTATTTAGCATAACTTAAATTATCTCTTATTTAAGATGAATAATGAGTTTTTTTAACTGAATTTAAACTACCAGCGACAAGCTCCGAGCTCTCAGCTTTTTGAGGAGGATAGGTATATATTTGGGAAGAAGGTAGGTATATACATGATGTGAGGATAAGTATATACTTTTCTAAATCTATCCTAAACTTGCAAATCGATTTGCCGATCTTTGAAAGGACCCAGTGTCTAGTTCAAAATATGTCTCAGCTAGTTTTACCTCTTCTTCTTTTAGTGGTCCATCCATGACTAAGGCTACCAAACCTCTTCTTATCTCATCAACTACCTTATTAAATCTTGATGCCACCTCTCTTATCCTTACAATGCGTTCAATCTTTTCTTTGCTGTAGCCAAGATTAACTCTTCCACTCATGTCGGCCATTTTATTCTCTTCACGTTCTTTTGCTTCCACTCTCAATAAACCCTCGGCGGCGGCACGCATTGATTGTAACTCAATTTCAAACAAAGCCTGAATCAGCTCCAATTGCTCATCAATTTTTGTGCCAAGCTTTAGAACTAAGCGAATTAGCTCGTCACGTATTTTATTAATCTCCTCTTTCACCAAAGCCGATGCTGTATTAATCCTTCTTATTTGTTCTGTTTTGATTCCGTACGAGTCACTTTGAGCTTCCATAAATGTTTAACTTTTAAAAAACCAGGAAGCTTATTGTAAGCTAAAGCCTTATTAGAAGTCAAACAACAACCTAAGCAAACCACCATATCCCAGCAAAAACGAGGGTGACTAGAATGGCGTTGCGGATCATCACTTTGTAGTCGCGGACGTAAGGCTCATTACTTTTAAGAAGAAAGAAGTGGCGAGAGACATCATAAAAATAAGTGAAAAGGACCATGAACAAAGCATAGGCAACCAGTAGTTTATTCGTGTATAGATTGAACCACTGGGTGGAGAGTTGAGGGGTGGCAAATCCAACATAAAAACTCACTGCCAGCAGGATCGTATTGTGTAAAAATTGATCGGTGAAGTAGAACAAACGATGGTGTTTCGGGTCCTTTTTGTCCAACTTCACCTTCGTCTGGTCGATCAAGTTGTGCGTGAGGTAGATGATCCCTACAGCAATTTGAACCCGCCTTAGGTGAAGCACTGGATAGAGCACCACAAGCAAAGTGAGCAAATGAACCAAGCCATGAATGAACACGCCTAAATAGCGCTCCATTTTGAGTTTAACCAACTTCCCCGGCTGAAAGGGATAATCAGCCAAAAAATGAGCAAGCAAAAAGTGAAGGATTAAGTTCATTTCGTTTGAAGAGGGTTAGGGGTGGGGTGACATTTAAAAATGGAGGGTTAGTAAATTTGATTCGCGCGTTTGACCACTTCGTAACTCACCGCTGAGGCAATGCTGGGCTTGGTTTGAATCAACTCTCTAAAATCTTCTTTTTTGAGCATCAGTGTCTCGGTTTCCTCCATGGCTTTGACGGTCGCATTGCGTGGCTCTTCGGAGACTAAGGCCATCTCACCGAAAAAAGAGGGCTCAGCTAATTCCGCGATCATTTTATCATCACGGAGTACTTGAACCTTGCCGCGTTTGATCACGTACATTTCTTCACCGTAATCCCCTTGTTCAAAAACCACCTGATCGGGTCCAAAGTACTGCATTTGAACCATTTCAGAAATGGCTTTGAGGTCATCCTCAGACAACTCAGCAAAGAATGGAATCTGCTTCAGAATTTCAAGCATGGTTATTTTTGTTATTTATATTTATTTTTCTGTGATGACTAAATTATAGCATAAGGCTTGATTTTTGTAAAAAAATATGTAAGGCTTGAGGAACCGTCTTGTTTTTGAGGAAAACTAAAAATTTTAAGCCATTCAACTTATATGAAATCAATTGTCGTTAAAGGTGCTCGTGCACACAATTTAAAAAATATTGATGTCGAGATTCCTCGAGATAAACTCGTGGTCATCACTGGGCTTTCGGGTTCTGGAAAGTCGTCCTTGGCCTTTGATACCATTTATGCCGAAGGACAGCGACGCTATGTGGAAAGCTTGAGCACTTACGCCCGGCAGTTTTTGCAGATGACTGACAAACCAGACGTGGATTCAATTGATGGACTCAGTCCAGCGATTTCAATTGATCAAAAAACGGCCAGTCGTAACCCGCGTTCAACCGTAGGAACCGTGACGGAAATTTATGACTATCTGAGACTACTTTACGCTAAGATTGGTCATCCCCACTGTCCTGAATGTAATAAAAAAGTGGGTCGCATGTCCGCGAGTGAGATCGTGGACGAGGTGGCTGAGATGGAAGAGGGCAAAAAAATCATGCTTTTAGCCCCTGTGGTAAGGGATCGAAAAGGAGGACACTTGAAAATTCTCGAAAAAATCCGGAAAGATGGTTTTGTGCGTCTTCGGGTGGATGGGGATATCTACAACATTAATGAGGAATTAGATTTAGATCCAAAAAAGAAACATAGTATCGAAATTGTCGTGGATCGCTTGGTGGTAAGAAATTTTAAGCGTATTGTTAAAAAATTGAGTTCCGGACAGGAGATTGAAGAAAGGAATGAGGACCGTTCGCGTTTGGCGGATTCGGTTGAAACTTGTTTAAAATATGGGGAAGGGCTCATGCTGATTTTGGATGCAGACACCGGCGAAGAGAAATTATTTTCTGAGCATTTTGCCTGTGAAACTCACGGTGTAATGAGCCTGCCTGAGATCGCCCCACGATCATTCTCTTTCAATTCGCCCCATGGGGCCTGTGGAGATTGCCATGGACTCGGGACCAAGCTAAAGATCAACCCCAAATTAGTCATGCCCAACCCTCGTCTGACTATCGCGGAGGGGGCCATCGTGCCTTGGTCGATTTCGTCCATGCGCATGAATTGGTACAATAATCTACTGGCTGAGGTGGGGAAAAAACATGGTTTTGACGTCAGCACCCCTGTTGGAAAATTGAGCGAAAAACAGGTGAACCTCATTATGTATGGAACGGGAGAAACAAAGTATCGAACGACCTATTCTAGCAAGAATTCAACGTACGAAAGCGACAGTACCTACGAGGGGGTGATCCCTAATTTGGAGCGACGTTATCACGAAACTGACTCGGATTACGTCCGCAAAAACATCACTAAGTTCATGGAAATCACGACCTGTGAAACCTGTGGGGGGATGCGGCTTCGTCCGGAAATTTTAGCCATTACCGTTTTGGACAAGTCTATCATCGAAGCGACCAAGATGTCGATTGAGGATGCCGATGATTTTTTTAAGCAGATGATTCCCACCAAAACGAAGAAGAATTTGACGGACAATGAATATAAAATCGCTCGGCTTATCATTCAAGAGATTGTCTCGCGTTTGGAATTTTTGCAGAATGTGGGCTTGAGTTATTTGACCCTGGATCGAGCCGCCAATACCCTTTCGGGAGGAGAAGCGCAACGGATTCGGCTAGCCACTCAAATTGGCTCATCGCTTCAGGGGGTGCTTTATGTTTTAGATGAACCATCGATCGGGCTTCACCAAAGGGACAATGAACGTCTCATCAAAACCATGGAAGATTTAAGGAATTTGGGAAATACCGTGATTGTGGTGGAGCACGATGAAGACACGATTCGAGTGGCGGATTATGTGCTCGACATTGGTCCAGGGGCAGGAAAACATGGAGGTCAGGTGATTGCCAGTGGAACGGCCAAAGAAATCCAGGACAATCCTGATTCGGTGACTGGCCAGTATCTTTCAGGGAAGAAAGAAATCAGCATCCCTAAAAAACGCCGCAAAGGAAATGGCAAGTTTTTGGAGGTGATTGGAGCCAAAGAGAATAACCTGCGGAATGTGAGCGTCAAGCTTCCACTCAATACTTTTGTCGGAGTGACAGGGGTTTCTGGCTCTGGAAAATCATCCTTGATCAATCATATCCTGTGTCCTTACCTCGCCAATAAACTCAATCGAGCCAAGCAACAAACCGGTAAATTTGATGAGATTAAAGGAGTGGAGCATTTGGACAAAATCATCAACATCGACCAGTCCCCGATTGGTCGGACACCTCGCAGTAACCCTGCCACTTACACCGGTGTTTTCTCGGACATTAGACAGATTTTTTCCTCAACCAGCGAGGCAAAGTTGAGAGGGTATCGAGATGGTCGTTTTAGTTTTAATGTAAAAGGAGGCCGCTGTGAAGCCTGTAGTGGAGATGGTATGGTGAAGATTGAAATGCACTTTTTGCCGGATGTGTACGTGCCCTGTGAAGTGTGTAAGGCACGCCGTTACAATGCCGAGACATTGGAGGTGACCTGGCATGGTAAAAACATTGCGGATGTTTTGGAGATGACGGTTGAGGAGGCTCTTCATTTTTTTGAAGCCATCCCACAGATTAAAAATAAATTGAGCACGCTTCATGCGGTGGGCTTGGATTACATTCAATTGGGCCAAAGTGCCACCACGCTTTCGGGAGGTGAAGCCCAGCGGATCAAGTTGGCTACCGAGTTGGCCAAGCGATCGACCGGTAAGACCATCTACGTTTTGGATGAACCCACGACTGGACTTCATTTTGAAGATGTTCAGAAATTGTTGACTGTTTTGCAAGCCTTGGTGGATAAAGGCAACACCGTCTTGACCATTGAGCACAATTTGGATGTCGTGAAATCCGTCGACTACATCGTTGACCTTGGACCGGAAGGAGGAACGGGGGGTGGGGACATCCTTTGTACCGGCACCCCAGAAGACGTGGCCCAATGCAAAGAAAGCTACACGGGTCAATTTTTGGCTAAAATGCTGAAGTGAAGTTGGAGTTAGGCAGTGCGTTTGACCACTAATAGAGTGATGTCGTCGGCTTGAGGATGATCACCCATGTACATTTTTACATCCTTAATGAGTCCATTGTGGATGGCTTGAGCTGACTCTAGCTGAACATTTTTTTCAATGGACGCCAGGAAGCGCTCCATTCCGTAGTTTTCTTTATCGTTTTTCCAGGCCTCAGGGATCCCATCGGTATACAGAATAAACACATCCCCCTTTTCCATTTTGACTTGTTCGGATTTGATGACTTCACTGATATCCCCTACCATTCCCAAGGCTACCCCTCCTGGCGATAACGTGTTGGCTTTTTGGGAGGCAGCATGGTAATGAACCACTGGATTGTGCCCTGCTTGGGTGAATTGAATGGTGTTCGTCACTTCATCCCACATGGCCATGACCATGGTGACAAAAATGCTGGAACCCGTTTTGAGTTTGAGCAGTCGATTGAGTTCGATCACAAGATCTTGAATGTTTCCGTAATGTTCGATGAGGGCTGGAATCAGGGCGTTGTTGATGGCTGACACGAGCCCAGCTCCCACCCCATGTCCAGTCACATCGGCAATGTAAAAGAGGAGTTTTTTCTGATCTTTGAGAGGGATAAAATCGTAGCAATCCCCTCCTACTTGACTGGCTGCCATCAAACTGGCGGCGATGTCTAGGCCTTGAATTTCAGGTAAATCGGTCGGGAGTAGGTCTTGCTGAATTTCGACAGCCAACTCAAATTCTTTGGCATTTTTTTCGTTTTCAATGCGGACTTCGGTGGTTTTTTCCAGTTCCACGGCCATTTCATTGAAGGTTTTGGCCAGAAGCCCCACTTCGGACTTTGATTTGATGGGGATGCGAGTTTTTAGATCTCCTTTACCAATTTTTTCTGCCCCGCGACTGAGGGTTTTGATGGGGGCGGTAATCCCATTGGCTAAGAGAAAAGCAACGAGGAGGGAGATGATGATACCCACGACAGCGATGGCTGAAATGCGCATGATCATTTGCTGAATCAATTGATCGAGAGAATTGTACGAAACCTCATAAACAAGTGAAAAACCTCGGGTGATGTCGTTGGGATCCCGAAAGGGGTAGACGATGTTTTGAACCTGCTCGGTGTCCTGGACTTCGTTGACTTCTTGGCCATTGAAATCGGTGTATCGTAGGCGGCTATCAATTTGTTCCAGGTAGACGATTCGATTTTCGTCGGCGGTTCTGACGGAGGGGAAAACGGCCTGAATTCGTTCTAAATTTGGTTTGAAAGCTGATTCTAAAGCCTCGGACTGATAGAGGGCCTCACCGCTGTAGTTGTAGATGGATAGCCCCTCAATGTCTCGATTGAGGCTGTAGATTTGGGCGAGTTCACGTTCAAAATTGACGGTGGCACCTTCTTGATAGTTGCTTTCGAAGCTGCTGATGATGCGTTCATGGGTGAGTTCGGCAAAACTGATGGCTTTTTGAAAGATATCTTGGTTGATTTCCCGAGTTTTTTGATCGATCAACAAATACGCCGTGGCTCCCATCACGGCAATGATGATGGCGGAGAGGGCCAAGATGATTTGTGATTTGACCGATCGAAGCACGGGCTTGGATTATTTCAATTACACTTCATTTCTAAAACTTTTTCGCCGGTTGTCGGCAATGTTCAAATAATTGTTGATTAACTCATTGTGCTCCCGGGCAAAACTGAGAGCATTGCCTGAATAAATTTTACTATTGAGAACATCTAGCGGACTTCCGTATCGTGCGGCAAGATTCCACATTTCATCCCTGTTCACAGCTCTTTCTCTCGGTGTTTCACCAATGACTAGTTTTTCTAGATCATTTTTGCTTTGAATATCATGGTTTGGCCCCCGTGGTTTTTTGAATTTTGAGGGATAGAAATGTCCGGACAATCGATTCCAATTCCTCCACGTTTCTGAGTTGATATACTGAGACCCTTGAGGGAGAACAAATTCTTCCACTCTAACCCCTTTTGGAAAACTGTACTTCGAAGCTATTTTCTCAAGTTCAGAAGCGTATTCTTCAACCACCTTTTCTCTTTGCTCTTTTAAGCCATTGAAGTACTTATCTATTGTCCGTTTTAGGTCTTCATAGGCGGCGTCTTTTTCTTTCTCAAGTCTTTCCCAACCTGTCCCCGTCTTGAGAGCCCTTTCGTAGTCTGAATATAAACGGTCAAACTCCCTCCATTTACCTTCAATCACTGGAATGTTATCCAGATCGTTTGTGAACCACGAAATGGTGTGAGTTTTGACCGTTCTGAGATCCTCTCTGATGCTTTTCTCATTCACGGCATCCCTGTAATAACGCTGTTCAATTCTTCGCTTGAAGGCATCCACGGCTGATTTAATTTTGACCCGTCGTCTAGCTTTTTCTTTGGTTTCGGCTGCTTTTTTTGCTTTTTCAGCGGCGGCGGGGTCTTGCTCAAATGGATTTAGACCCATTTTTTCAATGTCTTCGTTACTAATACCGGCTTTTTGGAAGGCTTTTCTCCAGCCATCGGTGGTTGTGGCGTCGAAGCGACCTTCGTTGAAAATGATCACATCGTCAATTTTTTCGTAAAAAAGATCTGTATCCAGCATGCCACTCATTTGAGCCTCATCGCTTTCGACCACACCACGATACATTTCATAAAGCTTATCTTTACCAATGGCTCGCATGGCTTCCACTGCCTGCTCTTTATCGGCGTACTCGATGTGACCACTGAGGATGGAGTCTTTACTGGACTTGGCCTTTGTTTGACCTCCGGATTCATAAGCCAGCTCAGGGAGATCAACGTTCATGTAAAGGGCTAATGCTGTTAGGGTGTCAGGTCCTAAAATCCCATCAGCGTTTAGCTTGTGTTGAGCTACTTTAGTGAGTGTTTGATAGCCTTCAACACCCAAGTTTCGGAAGATCACTTTTTGGAGCGAGCGAACCAACTTGTCAGCTGGCATGCGCTCCCCCTCCTCTTCAAATAAATCACGGACCACATCTGCAAACTCACTTCCCCACGACTGCCAGGTGCTAAAGGAGTCTGGTGACCCAAAGTCTCCACGACCGGCTGCCTCAATGAAATCTTTGATTTCTTGTGTTTTGGGCTTTAATCGTTCGTAAAAGGCTTTGTCGATTTTTTCAAATTTGGTCCGCGCTTCCATTTCTTTCTCTTTTTCAGCTGGGGTCAGCTCCTTATCTTTGTCCTCTTCCGGTGTTTTTTTACCTCCCCCTCCCCCACCCGAAGGACTTCGACGTGGACCGTGTCCAAACACCAAACGCGCTGGCTTAAAGGGGTCAAAAGGGGCTAAAAAATGAATCATTGCGTAATGCGCATTAAATTATCCTTTAATTATATCACTTTTCGGCTTGAAATGCAAACCCTATTGATAGAATCCACCCAGTAGATTGGTTATACTGATAACCTCCTAACCCCTTCCTTTTGATTGAACGCGACAATCAAATCACCAGCGAAAAAAGTACGGCTCAAGACAATAAACTAGACGTTGCCTTAAGGCCCAAGCGACTTGCTGACTACGTGGGCCAAAAAGATGTCACCATGAATTTGAATGTATCCATGCAAGCGGCTCAAAAAAGGCAAGAACCGCTTGAGCATCTGCTTTTTTATGGTCCTCCTGGACTTGGAAAAACCACCCTGGCCAATATTGTGGCCAGTGAAATGGGGGTCAACATCAAAACCACCAGCGGTCCGGCCATCGAAAAACAAGGTGACTTAGCGTCTATTTTGACCAACTTGAAAGAAAATGACGTACTTTTTATCGATGAGATCCATCGCTTAAAAACTCAAATTGAAGAGATTTTGTACAGTGCTATGGAGGATTATGCGTTGGACATTATTTTGGGCAAGGGACCTGCCGCCAAAAGCATGCGTCTAGACCTTCCACGTTTTACTTTGATTGGAGCTACGACCAAAATCGGTTCGCTTTCTGCGCCGCTTCGGGATCGCTTTGGACATATCCATAAATTAGACTTTTATTCGACGGAAGAAGTGAGCCAAATCCTCAAGCGCAATGCCCACTTGCTCGACATGCAGGTTTCAGATGAGAGCTTGACGAAAATTGCTCAATCCTCTCGAAAAACCCCCCGCATCGCCAACCGCCTTCTTAAGCGCATTCGTGATTTTGCCACCGTGGATGATATTCAAGGCATCGATCTGCCTTTTACCGAAAGTTGCCTCAAAACCATGGGCGTCGATTTACTAGGTCTTGATAAAACTGACCGACAAATTCTGATCACCATCATTGAAAAATTTCAAGGAGGCCCTGTGGGAGTCAATGCCATCGCTGCAGCCGCCGCTGAGGATGCGGAAACCATCGAAGATTTGTATGAGCCTTATTTGCTCCAAATTGGCTTTCTTGACCGCACCAAACAAGGCCGCGTGGTCACCGAAAATGCGTATTTGCACTTGGACATTCAGATGCCAGGAAAAAAGCAAACAAAGCAAATAAAATTGTTCGAGCAGGACTAGCGACTAGCGACTAGCGACTAAGTATTCTTAGTTGTTATTCGTTAGTCCTTAATCGTTAGTCATTGAATCATTTAGACGAAATTCGGGCCAAGCTCAGCATTGAGGAGTTGGTGGGAGGTTACATCCAACTTAAAAAAGCGGGGCGGAATTTAAAGGGGCTTTGTCCGTTTCATAACGATAGCCGCCCCAGTTTCATGGTCAGTCCTGAAAAGGGCATTGCTTACTGCTTTTCCTGCAACACAGGGGGGGATATTTTTAAATTTATCCAACTGACTGAGAAGGTTGACTTTCCCGAAGCAGTGAAAATTTTAGCGGACCGGGTTGGAGTTCGTTTACCCAGTTATAAACCGGAAGTACAAGATGAGAAACGCCGTATTTTAAAAGCAAACGAACTCACTTGCCACTTTTTTCAAGAACAACTAAAACAAACACCTGCCGCTCGGGCTTACTTTGAAGGACGAGGCCTTTCTGAGGAGACGTTGCAACGTTTCTCACTCGGCTTTTCACCTGATAGCTTTCACTACCTGAAAGATCACCTTAAAAATCAAGGTTTCAATGATCGCGAATTGTTAGTCGCTGGCCTTTTGAATCAACGTTCGATGGCCGATAACAATACCTACGACCGGTTTCGAGGCCGTTTAATGTTCCCCATTCATGATCACCAAGGGAATGTGGTGGGTTTTGGGGGTCGTATCACGGGGGACGGCGAACCCAAATACCTCAACTCGCCGGACACGCCGGTTTATAATAAGAGTTATGTCCTTTATGGATTACATTTGGCCAAAGAAGCTATCAAACAAAACGATCTGGCCATCCTCACTGAAGGGTATATGGATGTGATTACAGCCCATCAGGCGGGCAGTCAAAATGTGATTGCCACCTCGGGCACTGCCCTCACCACCGGCCAACTTCGACTCCTCAAACGCTACACTAAAAATGTGGCCTTGGCCTTTGATCAAGACCAGGCTGGCATGGAGGCGACCAAGCGAGCGGTGGAACTGGCCAAAGAAGCAGATTTAGAGGTCAAAATCATCATGATTCCGGACGGAAAGGATCCTGATGAATGCATCAAACACTCTAAGAATGCTTGGTTTAAGGCGATTGATGAGGCCATTCCCGTCATCGATTTTTATTTTTCAGTGGCTTTCAATCAACATGACAAAGAGACGTTAGAAGGCCGTAAGGCCATTGCCGCTTTTCTACTTCCCATCATCAAACTCTACCCCACGAAATTAGAACAAAACGAGCACTTGACCCGTTTGGCCTTTGAACTTAAAACCGATGTGAAGTTTTTGTGGGATGACATGCAGCAACTCCGCCCACAAAGAAATGTCCCGCCTACTGGAGCAACACAAGTCGAAACCCCACCTGAGAAAAACCGATTTAGTCGCGAGGCATTTTTGTTGGGATTCATCTTCAATCACCCCGCCCACTACCCTTTGGTTCATCAGGATTTAATCGACATGACGCACTTTGATCCAGAATCCAAAAAAATTTACACAGCCCTCAAAAAGGTGTATGATGCCAGGGGTGTTTTGCAGGTCGATTTTTTAAACAGTGAATTAGAGGAAGACGCCCTTGAGCAGTTAAAAGTTTATGGTTTACTGGTTGAGCAGCGCTACAGTGATGTGAGTGACTCAATAGTCGAAAAAGAGATCCTCAGTCTCATTCGAAGCATCAACCTCAAGAACATTCGCGCAGCTCAAAAAGAATACGAATTTAAAATTCGCTCAGCCACCTCAACTGATGAGCGAAGTCAGCTTCTCCGTCGTTACAACGACATTCTCAAATTATCAAGCAAACTCACTTAAGCTATGGCTAAAAAGGTCCAGAAGAAGTTCATCGCACAACCTTCCGATGAAACCCTGGCTAAATTCCCGCCTGGGATAAAACGATTGATTAAAAAAGGGCGAGAACAACGTTTTGTGACCCACCAAGAGCTACTAAAGGCCATGCCTGAGGTGGAAGAAGATGTGATCATGCTCGACGAGGTGTACACCTTGTTTTTGGATTTGGGCATTGAAATTATCGACGTTAAAAATGAATTGATCTGGGGTAAGAATAAGAAAAAAAAGGGGAATAAAAAAGATGGTAATGACGAGGATGAATGGGTTGATTTAGATGAAGAGTTCCCTGATGAACCCGATGAGGACAAGGATAAGTCGGAGGAAACTGATGAAAAAGAGGTGGCTGATGAAAAAGCAGCCAAGAAAAGGGCTAACCTTAAGGAAATTGCCAATGACTCGGTTCGCATGTATCTGAGTGAAATTGGCCGTGTGGACCTTTTGACTGCAGATGAGGAAATTGATCTGGCCAACCGTATTGCCAAAGGCGATCCGGTGGCTAAACAGAAGTTGGCGGAAGCGAATCTACGTCTGGTTGTTTCTATTGCCAAGAAGTACATCGGACGTGGCCTTTCTTTCTTAGATTTGATTCAAGAAGGAAATATTGGACTCTTCCGTGCGGTGGAGAAATTTGATCCTACGCGCGGCTTCAAGTTCTCAACCTATGCGACCTGGTGGATCCGTCAGGCCATCACGCGTGCCATTGCTGACCAAGCCCGCACCATTCGGATTCCGGTTCACATGGTGGAAACGATCAATAAGCTCACTCACACGCAGCGTCGTCTACTTCAGGAGTTTGGTCGTGAACCAACGGTGGAGGAACTGGCCTCCGAGATGGACATGGATGTGAAAAAGGTGCGTCATATTCTCAAGATTTCTCAAGACATTGTTTCACTCGAAGCTCCAGTCGGGGCAGAAGAAGACAGTAAGTTAGGTGATTTTATTGAGGATGATGATGCTATTTCTCCAAGTGATTCGACCAATCGTCAGATCATGAAGGAGAATATTCACTATATGCTCCGCTATCTGACGCCTCGGGAGCAGAAGATCATTCGCATGCGCTTTGGTCTGGATGACGGCATTGGGCACACCTTAGAGGAAGTGGGTAAGGAGTTTGGGGTGACCCGTGAGCGTATTCGCCAGATTGAAGCTAAAATTCTACAGAAAATGCGGGATCATCCAACCAGTATTAAAATTAAAGATCGATTCTAAAGTAGAACTAAGGACTATCAAATAAGGACTAAGTGAAAACAATGAAATAAGCAATAATTAATTAATAATAAGTAATCAAATATGGCAGACAACAACAATTCAAAAGTGGTTCTAATCACCAAAGAGGGGTTGGATAAATTGAAAACTGAACTGAAGGAATTTCAGGGGGTTCGCCGAAAAGAAGTGGCTGAACGCCTTAAAGAAGCAATCGCCTATGGGGATCTTTCAGAAAATTCGGAATATGAAGAGGCAAAAAATGAACAAGCCTTTGTGGAGGGTCGTATCGTTGAGCTAGAACAGATGATCGCTAATGCCAAGATCATTTCTGATGCCAAATCAACTCAGGGCACGGTTCAGATTGGAACGACCGTGACCGTCCAAAATGTCACTGAAAACGATGAGCCTGAAACTTACACCATTGTTGGTTCGACGGAAGCCGATCCCCTTGAGCATAAGATTTCAAATGAATCTCCTATTGGTTCAGCACTACTTGGAAAGGAAAAAAATGAAGTGGTGAAGGTGAAGGTACCCGCGGGAATTTTTGAATACAAGATTCTGAAAGTAAAATAGTTAAAAACTAGCCATAAGCCATCTTTATTTGATTTTTAGATGGTTTTTTGCTATAATTGGGGGATAACTTAGAATCCATTTTAAATGGCGGACGATTCAACCATCACCGATGACCAGCAGCTTGTAATTCCTGATGACGTGGCCGAGAAGTTTACCGAGCTAGTTGAACTGATTCAGGGCAGCAAGAGCATGAATTTGGAGGAGCGTCAGTACTGGGTGGATGTCCTGCCTATCATGTCTCAAGAACAGCTGCAGAACTTGAGGACTATTTTGGAGAATGAAAAAAAGCAACTGTCTGAGGCGTCTAAAACCTATTCGGATGGTGTAAAGCAGGCGGAAGAGGAGGCTAAGCGAGCCTTTGATGAAGTCGCTTATTTAGAAAAAAAACGGGTGCGTGAAGAGGCTGAGGCCAAACATGAGGCAAAAGAAAAGCAAATGGAGGAGGATGTTTTGGCGGAGTTGGCTGAGCTTTAAATAGGTGGTCAATTTGAATTTAAATGGGTTTTTATTTAGAATTTTGATAACCATGCTGATTTCCCGGAAATTCAGGGTTCTGGGGAGAAACGCGCGGGTAAAACGATGAATAAAGGAAAAAAGATGGTTCCGCTTCGTGTTCTCCCCAGCGCTTTTTGGTTCGTTTTTGGCGTCAAAAATGAATGAAAAGAAAAAATAAACAAAAAAATCTTAATGGAGTGAGTTGGTGATTTAAGACATTAGGATAAAAGGTGGTCAAAGGAAACATAGCAGTCATAAATAATTATTAAAAAAAAAGACCGCCCCTGTTTGGAACGGCCTCTTTGAACCCCCCTGATTGACTCTATTTGATCAATAATTGCATCAATTCGATTTCTTGGTTCAGCTCAGTGTCCCCAATTGCCTCCATTTCGGATTCAAAGTAGCTCATGAAATCTTGAATGCGAGACTGGTAGCTTTCGGGAACTCGTAATTCGAGTGAACTGCGTTCCCAACTACTATCATCAACAATAGGAGGTAAACTCGTCAATTCAACCTCGTCCCATTCGGTGAAAATTGCCTCGTCGGGAATATTTTGGCTTCTAGCATCGATCGTCCAGTGCTTCATCAAATTGACATAGCGTGCGAGTAAAATCCCCTTTCGAATGCCATCATTGTCATACTGCTCCTCGGATTCTTTGGGCAACTGAATCGTGACGGTGTCTCCGCCAACTTCACCGGATCGGTTTTTATATGAGGTACGGAGCGTGACATCCTGATCATCCCCTGTCGACTTTAATTTGAGGATCACGATCCCCCCTCGGGTTTCTCCTTCTTTTTGTTTGGAGGGGAACAAGGTGTTCACTTTCATGATTTCACCAGTGGAACGGTCGGCTTCGGGTGAGCCGTAGACGGTTTCGATTTCAAAACCTTCCGATTCGAGATTCAAGGCCAGATCAAACACGAGGGGGGTGACCATGTATTCAAATTCGTCATCCATGCGCGTTTTAAAATCTTCAGCCGAATGGACGGCATAATAATTAGCCCCTCGCACCTTACTGATAGCCTCCACAAGTTCGGTGTTAAAATCCACGCCAATGCCGATGAAGCTGGTGAAGATGCCTTGGTCGGCATTTTGGTCTACCATTCCCAGCAATCCTATTTCACTCGTGGCTCCTTGATTGGGCATGGCATCGGTCAAAAAAATGATGCGATTTTCATATTCATTAGGATTGGCTTCAGATAATCCGTCAAAGAGTTCAGTTCCTTTTTGCAGACCGGCTTCCATATTGGTCCCCCCTTGCTCTTTGAGTTCTAAAACATGATTCTTGATGGACTCCATGTCTGTTTCGCCCACCACACTGAGTGGTTTAGCGAGATAAGCTGAATCATCAAAGACCACCATCCCAAATCGATCCTCTGCATTGAGATGGCCGAGCAAGTCAACGACGGATTCGTTGGCTAGTTCCATTTTAGATTTGGGAGACGGAGCCTCTAGTTCATTTTGTTCAAATAAAGGAATTTCAGCAGAGCCATCGTAGTAGTATTCATCAAATGGGGATCCCATCGAACCACTGATGTCCAGGACCACGACGAGATTGAGTTTTTTGCGTTCAAAGTCTGCTTCGTTTAGGTTGGAATTGAGGCCTACTTGAAGGTAGTGTTCCAGCTCTCCTGAGAAGGGATCTTCTGAGGCTGCGTAGCTGTAAGAAGGGCAAAAAAGTTCATCGCAGGCTTCTTGTTGACCGGTATCGAAGTAGTAATCATAAAAAACTCCCTCGTGGGTGATATCGCTCGGGAGAGGCAAGTAGCCCTTTTTGATATTTTCTCTGAAGTTGGCAATGTCTTTGGCACCGCCGGTGGAAAAGCCAAGGGCGGCACTACTTGGGGCTACCGCTGTATCAAAAGCAGCTTCGCTTTGAACGGCCATTTCCATGTCTTCCTCTAAATAATTGTATTCAAAGGCCCAGTCGTCTTTTTTTGTTAATAAGGGGTGAGAACTGCACCCACTCATGATAATGAGGGCAACGGCCATTAAAATCGCGAGTCTTTTTTTCGTGTCTTTATTCATAATGCTTGGTTTAAAAAATAGTCATGATGGTATACGAGCCATAATGAAAAAGGTAACAGTTTCATTTGATGGGGGGAGGTATATACCTATCCTCTTCCCGACTATATACCTATGTCTTAATTCATTCCAATTCATTCCAATACTCACCAATTCATTCCAAACAAATCCTAAACTTGAATTTCTAATGTCCAAATGATTTATAATTTGTTTTATTTAAGCTATTTTATTTCAAATAATGTTTAAAAATTAGACATTCGGAATTCAGCTTTATTTGGATATTGCGACATTGGAAATTGGTCATTGAGAAAAGTATATACCCACCTCAACCCAAAGTATATACCAATCCCACTCTAAAATATAAAACGTGATGTTTACGAAACCATCATAAGATGGTAGTATTTTTTATTAATAATTGCAATCAAAATGAAGCTTGATGGTCAGGGGATCCCCCCAACCCCCTTTGTAAAAGGGGTGGCTAATGAAAGATACAAAAAGTTCAACCCAGGAATGCTTAAATTACCGATTAACATAAACAATATTGAAAAAGCGAGCAAGCTTCGCAAAAATATGACCGAACCTGAGAGAAGAGTTTGGAATAAATTGTTATCAAAGAGTAAGCTAGAGCAATTAAGATTTTTGAAACAAAGGCCTGTTGGACATTATATTGTGGACTTTTTTTGCAGCAAACTCCTTTTGGCAATTGAAATAGATGGTAATTCCCACTTTACAAAAGAAGGGGTTGAATATGACAAGCAAAGAACTCACTATTTATCACTATATGGAATAAAAGTTATCCGGTACACAAATAAAGAAGTAATGGAAAATATTGAGGGTGTTTTTATTGATTTAAAAGAACAGATTAAAAAAAGAAAAAATGAATTGAAAATGAATTAATCTATACCGAATTTACCCCCCTTTCACAAAGGGGTCGGGGGATCAACCCAAAAGCTCATTCACCATGTCCACACTCGCTTCGGACAAACTCTCAAGGATCACATCTGCCCCTGCTTTTTCTAAATCTTCTTTGGATTCCAATCCTGTTGTCACCCCAATCACTCGCATGCCAGCTCCTTTGGCAGAGGAAATCCCGGGTGTGGAATCTTCGAAAGTGAGACAGTTTTTGGAGTCTAACCCAAAATAATCGACGGTCGAGGCGTAGATTTCGGGGTGGGGTTTGGAGAACTGAAGGTGATCGATGCCTGTGAGCTTGGAAAAGTAATGGAGCAATCCTGCTTCGGCAAGTGTTTGTTCAATGATGCTATCAGGATTGTTTGACACGCAGGCCATGAATTCAAAATGTTCGGCCATCAAACTGACGGTCTCTTTGGCATGCGGGAGCAGAGGGATGCCTGCGCTCATCTTTCGCTCGCGGTAGACCTGAAGGACTTCATTTTGCTGTGCTTGAGTTAACTTGGCCTCGGGCCACAGGGTCGCCATGCGCTCTTCGCCACTGAGAGCCATGAGCTGTTTTTGTTGGCGAAACTCCTCTGTAGGCAAGTTCAAGATTTCTTCGACCGTGTCATAAAAGAGTTTGTTGGCAATCGCCATGGAGGAGATGAGGACGCCGTCGAGGTCGAAGCAAATGAGGTGATCTTTTGATTGATTCATTTAAAGAGGGTTTGTGGGGGTTTAGCTGGTAAGTGTTTAGCTGGTAAGTGTTTAACTTTTGTGAGTCATTGCCTTACCTAACCAGCTACAAGTGAAACACTTAAACACCCCATTAATTAATCAGTTTTGGAGTCTGCTGATTTGGATTCTGCCGAGTCGCTCTTAGATTCAGTCGAGGCGCCTTTGGAATCGGTGATATAAAACCCTGATCCTTTAAATTGAACCCCAGGCGCTTCTAAAACTTTCTGAGAGGGGTGACCACATTCCAAACATTTTTGATCGGGATGGCCGACCGGAAGGAGTTTTTGGAACTTGTGGCCGCAGTCGAGGCATTTAAAGTTGTAGTTGGGCATGGATCAAATTATTAGTGACGAATGTCGAATGACACATTTAATGGTGAGTTGATTTTAGCACATTTGTTGCAGTTCTTCACATACTTATCTAAAATGGAGGTAGGCGATTATACTCGTAATAAATAATAAGTAATAAATAATCGATGTTAGACAAGCAGTACGACGCGAAAAAATATGAGGATGGGATCTATAAAATGTGGGAGGAATCTGGGGCATTTAAAGCCGATGTGAATTCTGAAAAAGAGGCATTTACGATTTCCATGCCACCTCCTAACGCCACTGGAACTCTGCACTTGGGTCATGCGGTGATGCTAGCGTTGGAGGATATCATGATCCGCCATCGGCGCATGAAGGGTTATGAAGCTTTGTATTTGCCCGGGACCGACCATGCAGCGATTGCCACCGAGAATGTGGTGATCCGTAAAATCAAGGAGGAGAAAAAAATCAAAGACCCTCGCACTTTGGGTCGAGAAGCAGTCATTCAAGAGATCAAG
Organism: bacterium; assembly: GCA_030427295.1. Lineage (GTDB taxonomy): Bacteria > Patescibacteriota > Gracilibacteria > UM-FILTER-43-11 > UM-FILTER-43-11 > JAUHWS01. The sequence goes on from JAUHWS010000002.1 coordinate 20,956, forward strand.
GACTTCGTTGCCAATAGTCAAAATACCATCCGTAGCCAGGTGCGAAAAATGGGAACCAGTTGTGATTGGAGTCGAGAGCGATATACGATGGATGAGATGCTAAATCGCTGCGTGAATGAGGTGTTTGTGAAGATGTACAAAGATGGCTTGATCTACCGTGGTCATCGGATTGTCAACTGGGACCCCAACCTAAAAACCAATGTGTCAGATGATGAGATGGATTATGTGGAGAAGAAGGATTCGTTTTATTGGTTTAAATATGGACCGTTTACCATTGGAACGGTGCGACCCGAAACGAAGTTTGGGGATAAATATGTGGTCGTGCATCCAGACGATGAGCGCTATCAGCAATATGAACATGGCGAGACCTTTGAATGTGAATGGATCAACGGGCCCATCACGGCGACGATTATTAAAGATAAGGCGGCCGATCCAGAATTTGGCACAGGTGCCATGACGATTACCCCTTGGCACTCGGCTGTCGACTTTGAGATCGCTGAGCGTCACAATTTAGACAAAGAACAGATCATTGATTTAGAAGGTAATTTGTTGTCCGTCGCTGACGAATTTGCAGGCATGCCCATCACTGAGGCTCGGGAGAAGATTGTGGAAAAATTGGATAAAAAAGGATTATTGGTCAAGGTGGAAGAAAATTATGTGCATAAAGTGGCCATCAACAGCCGTGGAAAAGGCATGATTGAACCTCAAATTAGGGAGCAGTGGTTCATCGATGTGAACAAAAAAGTTGTTCAATGGAAAGGGGTGACCCGCAGCCTCAAAGAGGTGATGCAGGAGGTGGTGCGCAGTGAGGAGATTAAAATTTTACCCGAGCGCTTTGATAAGATTTATTTCAACTGGATCGATAACTTGAGGGACTGGTGTATCAGTCGGCAGATTTGGTGGGGGCATCAGATTCCTGTGTGGTACAAAACGGAGGGAGACAGTACCGACATGCACGTGGGCGTGCAAGCCCCAGAGGGTGAGGGGTGGGAACGCGATCCGGACACCTTGGACACCTGGTTTAGCTCGGGGTCCTGGACCTGGAGCACCTTGATCGACCCCAATTTGGCGGATGACTACTCGCTCTCGCTTGAAGACATGCTTGAAAATAGCCCTGATTTTCAGAAATTCCATCCCACTCAAGTGCTTGAAACAGGTTATGACATTCTGTTTTTCTGGGTGGCCCGCATGATTTTGATGACGACTTATACGGTTGGAACCATTCCTTTTGACACGGTTTATTTACATGGATTGATCCGAACGCGCGAAGGCAAAAAAATGAGTAAGTCGGATCCTAAAACCTGTATTGACCCCTTGGAGGTGATCGAAAAATACGGAGCGGATGCGCTGCGGATGAGCATGGTGATCGGGAGTAGCCCGGGGAATGACTCGCGGCTTTATGATGAAAAGATCAAAGGCTATCGAAATTTCACGAACAAATTGTGGAATGCCAGTCGTTTTGTGCTGGGAATTTTTGAAGAAAATGGCATCGCTGAAGCGCCAAAACTGGATCTGAAAAACCTTTCGGATGCGGATCAGTGGATTTTGGATAAGTTGAATAAAGTTGTTGTCGAAACCGACAACAGTTTGATGGAGTATAAAATTGGTGAAGCTGGGCAACTGCTTTATGACTTTGTCTGGAATGAGTTTTGTGATTGGTATTTGGAACTTTCGAAGGGTGAGAAACAGAACTTGGGAGTGCTCTATCACTGCCTTAAAACGATTTTGATCCTGCTACATCCCATCACGCCGTTTGTGACGGAGCAGATTTGGAGTCAATTGCCAGGCGCGGAGGGCATGTTGATTCAGGCTGACTTCCCTACTCCATTGGAGGGTCAATTTGACGGCAGTGCCGTTGAACTGACGATTGGAATTGTGTCTGCCATCCGAAGTATGCGCGCTGAAAACCAAATTGAAGCGGCTCAAAAAATTCCAGTCACTATCTTTGCCTATGACCATTTTGAAACCGTGGATCGCAATAAGCCTGATATCATAAGGCTGGCTCGACTCAGCGCCTTGAGCTTATATGGAACCGATGAGGAGAAGAAGTTGTCTGGAGCGGCTGCTGATGTGGTCAATGGTATGGAGATTTACATTCCCCTGGAAGGCTTGGTGGATACCGAGAAGGAAAAGGAGCGTCTGCAAAAGGAAATTGCTAATTTGACGAAATACATTGCTGGATTGACAGGGAAATTATCGAACAAAAAATTTGTTCAAAATGCGCCGGAAGCCATTGTAGAAGCTGAGAAAAATAAATTAGAGGAAGCCGAGGAGAAATTGGGGAAAATGGAGGAGCAATTGAAAAATTTGTAGAGGCCTCAAAATTTTGTATCCTCTGAACGGGTTCAAAAAACGAGTCAAACTCCTTGTTTTTGAGCCCTTTTTTTGGTATAATAATAAGATTTAATCTTATCAAAATGTTCGAAGGCGCTCAGGCCAGCATCATCGCTTACACGGAAGACCGGAAAAAAGCTCAAAGGCGTTATCAAGCCGCAGTAAAACAGGCTGCTTTTTTGGATGAGCAACAGAAACTCAATTGGTCGACCATGGGCATGAGTTTACCCACGGAGCAACTGGAGCATGTTTGCCAAATGATTGTGGAAGAAAATCTCAAAAATCGTAAAACAAAAGGGGCTTTGGAAGTCCTCAAAACTAAAAATAAATAAATTTATGGCCCCACCAGGCTCTCGTCCAACATCACCGGAACTGGCCGAAGCCCTTAAAAAGCAGCGAGAAGGGTTGAGTGTTTCTGAGCTCGATAAACGAGCGGAGCAACTCTCGAAGGCTTCGAATGATGCCAGTGAAATCATGGCCATTCGGGGAGAAGTAGCGCCTGAAGAACAACGGGCCCGGCTGAATAATTTGAAAACTAATTTGACGAGCCTGGTCGCCAAGATGGTATTACGTAACGTTAGGGTTGATGGTTTGGTTGCTCATCCAGAAAATTTTGCCACCTTGTCACTCGGGCTTAAGTTGGACCGTCGTGCGGAAGAAGCCAGCATCTCAAAAATCACGGAACTCCTGGAGGGAACGGGCTTGACCTGTGAAGAAGTTCAAGATCCAGCGTTTTGGAACTCAATCATTCGTGATGGAAAACAAGTAGCAGAGATCATCCGCAAAGACGCTGAGTCGAAAAGCTCTAAAAATACTATGGAGGCCATCAAGCAATTTGCCAAAAAAAATCCCGTAGCAGCTGCATTAGCCGGAGCGGGTGTGGCGATTGCAGGAGGGATGTTTTTATCTTTCCTCACCACGGAGATGAAAGACTTGTTCAGAAGTGAGAAGGGAGCGAATTGGAAAACGCGAGGAGGTCTGATGGGAACAGCTGGATTCTTAGCCCTGTGTCTTTTGAAGGGCCCCGAGTTTATGGAGTGGTATGAAAAATTAGAGATGACCCAAGAGGCCAAAGAAGATGTGGAACGCGCCGTGAAAGATGGAACGGGGAAGGTTAAGGAAGAAACCCGGCGAGCCATTGAAGCCGGTGGTGAAAAAGCGGTGGAGGCCTTTGAGGGGATGGGGGTGGATATGGAGACGACGATTGAAGCTGATAAGGAGCATCCACCAAGCACCCTAACGTTTTCTGAAAAAGACAAGGAGAAAGCTAAGTATGAAATGGCCACTTCGGCCTTCTTGAGATTGTATTTTTTTGAACGAGATTTTGGCCCTGATGAACGACGAACCTTTAAGCAAACGATCAATGACTTGTCGGATGTCCCCTTCTCTAAAATCAAATCAGTTTACGAAGCTAACCAATCAAATCAAAAGGTAAATCCATCTGAGCTGCCGGGGTTATCAGCAGATATTTCGGATGAATTGCTTTTCTCATTACTGGAAGGCTTGGTTAAGATGTCTATTTTGACTGAGGCGGAGCAGAATCCTGAAATAAGTGTTTATGCCTTATTTGTGAGTGCCGGTAAGCATCCTGCCCTTGACCAACTGGATGGCCTGAATGGTGAGCTGGTGGATAAATTAAAAAATTTAGATTTTAAAGGGGCCATTGATGTGATTGGTTCTCAATCTGTCAATTTAGCTGAAAATGTGGTTGAGTTTGGAGGTAAATTAGAATCCCAGCTGGATATCAACATCGATCATTTGAGTGGGGAAGAAAAAAAAGCGTACCGTGAAATTCAGGCTTTACTATTGACTAGTAGTCAGGTGTCACAAAATCCAAAGGAAGCGGTGACTAATGTAATCAAGCCTCACCAGCAGTATCAATCCTTTCCGGAATCAATCTCCATGGCGGAAGTCTTTTTTGAAAAAATTAAAGCTAAAACACCCCCCATTCTAGACAAGGTTTATCAACATTTTGCCTTGGATGATTCAGGTCCGCTTCGTCGCGGAGTGAAGATTGAAACGCTGAGTTTCGCTTCAGCTTGTGAATTGATTGCTCTGGAAGCCTCTTTTGAAAATAGTTCTGAAACGTTGACTAGTTTGGCTCTTTTGAATGCGGTATTGAGAGCTTTTGATAATTTGAATGATAAGAACAGCTACGTTGGTAAATTATCAGCCGAAGTACTCACCAAAGAAGTGAGTAAAATAAAACTACCAGGACTTCAAAAAGTGAAGGCTCAATTTGATAAAATGGCTCCTTTAGCGGGTAATGCCTTGTGGAATTGGCTGAAGGACTACGTTCAAATTGGCTATGCCTTCTCTGAAGACAATCCTACGGATTTATCAGGGGCTGAATTTGCGGAACAAGCAACCCAAGCGCCCACTATTTCGTTTGGACGTGAGGCTGTGGGAGCCAGTTTAGAAATTGCTGGAGATAGTCTGGCTAGCATTGTTTTAACTTTAGGCCTAGAGGATTGGATCGGCAGCTGTAAAACCGGTGAAGATTTCTTAGAAATGATTCGGGTCAATGGAGGGAATGTTGCTGTCACTGAAAATCGAGATGGAGCCTTGGAAGTGATCATTGAGGCCGGAGGGAAAATTTTCTTCGCTCGACCCGGTAAAATCATCGGTCAAAGTTTGTACAATGGAAGCTTAGCCGGTGGCCGACTGGGAGATGGCGTGAAGATTTGGGCTGTGGGCTCAGCTCCATTTGTCGTTTATGGCGCTGCTAAAGGCTTTTTTAGAACGGTGACGGTGCCTGGTGGGCGTATCAGATTGGCCCCCATTTCTCGTATAGCCAACAGTATTACTGGAGGCTTAAAAGGTATGACTTACCCTGCTGTAGCCGGCTACAAAGGAGTTCGGGCGGTTGGTCGCGTGGTACGTGGCGTCTCGACACCACGACAAAACTTACGCTATCTAGGAGAAAAAATCGCTCAAAAACCTCGCCGTGTTTACAATTGGGGAAGGGACATTGTGCGTTACAGAAATAGACCATTTCAAAATGTGGATAACTTGGCCACGTCTTATCGCATGTTAAAACGTCACTATGAGGCGGTTAAGGATTTGCCTATCAAATCAGCGGGGGCCATGCACGACCAATGGCAAATTACCCGAGACATCAGGCAGGGGTGGGCGAGCATTCGTACGGACGCTGAAGATATTCGCCATGCTTTGACACGTCAGGTTACACTTCCAGACACTTTGAGGAACCGTACCTTGATCCATCAGACAAAAAAATTGGCTTGGGAAACGGGTAAAAAACTCAACAGCTATTTTCTGTATGAAAAAGGTGAGGGTCATTTGATGGCCAACTTAGACCACCCAGAAATTAAGGAGATCATAGAAAGTTCTGAGAGGCTGAAGCGTTTTGGAGAATATTCAAAAGTAAATCCTCACCTAATGCGAGAAGTTAAATTATTGGTGAAGGGTCGATTATCAGAGGTAGATGAAAAAATTAAAGACTTACTTAAAACAACAGGCACTCTTGATGCAGGTGAAGCGAAGGCTCTTGCACGTCGAATTGTTAAACACCCGAGTACCGTCGAACAAATTTTTAAGGGCGCTGAACGTGCGGCTGATCAGTTTGTACTCAGTTCGGAATATCTTGCCAAAGGACCGGCTGCAGCAAATACTGCGAAACAAAATGGACCTCAAAATCCTATCAAAAGCCCAATCACTGGCATTGAATCCCTTAAGCCAACCGACTCACGCACTATTAAAGAAATTAAACTCAATGATGAATGGGTCCGTGTGACTGAAGGCCCTTTGGCTGAAGAAAGAGCCATGGGTCGTTATATGAAGGTTGGAAGTGATCGGCTCATTCAAGAATATAAGATTAATGGTGAGTGGGTCAGAGTTGCTGATGGACCCAATGCTCTTGAGGAAGCCAAGACAAAGTATATGAAACAGTTGAAGGTGAATTATACCGGTACACTTAGGCAATTTGAGGTTAATGGGGAATTAATTGCAGTACCTGAGGGGCCGGATGCGATTGAGCAAGCTAAGAAGAGGTATATGGACATCACTAGGGATAACATTAGTATTTCTGGAAAACGCATTACGCCTGGATTTAATGAATTTAAAATCAACAATGAGTGGATTCGGGTGAGTGAGGGGGAGGAAGCCCTTGAGCGAGCAAAGAGGAGGTATTTAAAAATAGTCGAACAGCGTACAAAAATAAGTGACGTTGGCAAGCTGAGGGAGTTTAAAATCAATGATCAATTGGTTCGTGTGAGTCATGGTCCCGATTTGCATGAGCGGGCAAAGAGGAGATACATAAAAATTGAGGATTCACGAAAGCTCAGAGAATTTAAAATCAATGATCAATGGATAAAAGTGACTGAAGGACCTGAAGCGCTTAAGCGGGCAAAGACGCGTTATTCAAAACAAGTTCAAGTTGGAAGCTCTCGTACCCTTCAAGAATTTAAAATCAATGACCAGTGGATAAAGGTCACCAAAGGCCCCGATGCCCTTGAACGAGCTCAAAGGAGGTACTTAAAAATCAATAAAGTACCTCAATCCCCCCCGAAAACCCCTATAAAAACCGCCTCTATCTCCAGAACCAAAACCGCCTTCGGAGGTAAATTTGGGCAAATGGTCCAAGCTCCAAATGGTCCTACAACAACACCCGCTCAAACCCCTGAAGCTAAAGCAGCTGCCAAAAAAGGGTTTGAAAAAGCCGCTAAATCGGCTGGTGTGTCGATTGATGTGGCAGCGATGAAGAATCCACAACTCATTGCATGGTTCCCTGTGTTGAAAGAAATGGTCGGACCTGCAAGTGCTGTGGCGACGATCGCTTATTTGGAAACGGCGGAAGACAAAAAAAAGGCCTTGGCGGAATCAGCGGTTGGCTTGGCAGCCTTCACTGGAGCACAGAAGGGAACATTCTTTACGCTGGGAAAGATTAATCCAGCCATGGTCAAATCAAAGCTTGGCCTGGGTATCTCAGTTGTGGCCGGCTTGGGAGCAGCGATTGGAGTGACTGAACCCGTAGCTGAAATTTTAGACGAGTATATTCCTAAATTTGTGGGTGATAAACAAGTTTATGCCGAAATTGCCAGTCTGACCGAGAGAATTCTTGGTTATCAGGCGGCCCGTGGCCTGCTCAAACCTGCCACCAAGGTGGCTCTAAAAGAAGGACTCTCTGTTGGAGCCAAGAGCTTGGCAAAAGTCATCCCTATGAAAGTGAGGAATTCGGTCGGGAAGCGCCTGGCTTATTTGACCGGAAGCAGCCTGAGTAAAAAACTTGCCATGACCCTAGGAGTGCGTGGAACAGCCATGGCTGCCACCGCTGCCAGCCCGATTCCTGGAGATGAGGTCGCCATGTTGGTAATTTTTGGACCCTGGATGGCCAAAGACATTTACGATATTGTCAGTTTGAGCTCCAAAGCATATAGCATCAGCAAAGCCATGGATCACTATGGAAAAAAAGAGATTGAGGACATTAAACCTGCCACAGAACAGGATGAAAAGATGTTTGAAGCCACCTTGGCAGGATTGGGCATGAGCGAAGAAGCCTTTGCCGTCCTTGATGAGGCGAGTAAGCAAAATATTTTTCAATCGATTCCGGACATCACCTACAAAGTCAAACGATCTGGCGAGTCAAACTACAATGAGACCTACCGTTTTGTAAAGGGGGAAGTTTACTCAACCACTATTGTGACCCCCGAGGGGGAAACGGTTGAATTATCCGATGAAGAACTCAATCAAGACATTAAACTTCCACCACCACAAGAGCTCAAAAAGTGGGATATCGATTACAAGCAAGCTCCAGATGTTTTGAAAGCCAACTATCGTCTGGCCATTTTGATGGCCAAAGGTGAATGTGGGTGGACCAAGATGGATTTTGACATCCGGAATGATGGCGAAATTGTGATGAAGCGACTGGATGGCAAGAAAGAATCGCTCGTCTTGCGCCGTCATGGGGACAAGTGGTCTGTGGGTGAATATGGCGATGGTTATGATTTATTCCAGGCCATTGTATTGGGAAACTTGATCAACAAAGTGGGAGGTATCATCGAAAAAGAGGGTTATCGAGGCGGAAGTGAACGGCCATTTTCAATCACACGCAATGGGATTGAATTTGATAAAAGTTGGAGCGCCTTCAATTTGGGCATCTTATCGAATGAAGCAGGTTGGCTTGGCTTTTACGACAAAATCGGTCTCAATCAACGGGATGTGATGAAAGCCCTCAACGCTTGGTATCAAGTTGAGCATGGTAAAAAGGCTCTTGTTTAAAGCTCTAAATCAATAACGGGAAATCAACATTAAATAGCTGAATAATTCAAAACTTATAGTCAGAAGAGATTTTTAAAGCTGATCGGCGGTTTTTCGACGTCCGTCTGAACTAAAGTAGTTGAAGTACAGAGAGGTGATTTTATCGACGGTGGCATTGAACAGAGATTTGAGCACCTGCTTTAAACCTCTGATTCGGGCGATGCTCGCGTTGTATTCTTGTGCCCCACCCACAGCCATATTTTTCTTCAGCTTGGCGGCTTTTTTCATTTCATTTTTAATTTGCAGATTGATGGCCGTACGAATCTTTTTGATCATCACTTCCTTGCGAGGCAGTGAGCGTTTTTTGAGCCCTGATTTGATTTGGGCCGCTTGATCGTCATCATCTGATTGCTGCGTGGAACCGGTTTTGAGATCTCCTTTTTTATCTTCGCGATTTCGTTCTGAAATTCGTTCGCTCGGCGCTTCCATGCCTGCCATCACATCGGCGACTTCACCTTGAACCCCTTCAGCTTGCTGAAGGACTTGCTTCATCCCCTCCTCGTGTCGTTCGGAGTCTTTTTGTTGGATCAATTGATCCACTCGCTCAACTGGAGCGGGTTGTTTTTTGATCGCCTCGTTGTTTTCGGATGACGTGGCCACGTTATATAAAAATGTTATTATCTATATTATAGCATTAAATCTTGTTTTTATAAAGGTCTATTGTTAGGATGAGGGCAATGAAAACCTTTTATTCATCCACCTTCATGTCAGTCATTCTTGGGTTTTTGATGATGGTCAACTCGTCTTCTGAGCCTGTTGTAATTCCTGAACTGGAAGACATCCCTGAATTTAGGAGTATTTTGGACTATCAGGGATTTGAGCCGGGTAAAAATGGGCCGGTTGCCGTGGAATTTTTCACTCGCTTTACTTGTGACACCTGCCAAGTTTTTGCCATTGAAACGATTGAAAAGATTCATGACACATATAAAGACAGGGAGGTTGAATTGAATTTACACTTTATTCCAAATGTGGAGGATGAGATGGACGTTTTGGCGACGAAGGCTATTTATTGCGTGGAAGAAGAAAAGTATTGGGACATGTTTGATGCCATTTATCGTCTGCCTTTTATCCGTACAGAGGAGATTGATCGCATTGCCTCCGAACTTGAAATGGATTCAGAGTCTTTTCAGAATTGTCTGACTGATGAGAAAACATTGAATAAAATGGAAGAGGCAAAAAATCATGCCAGCACTCAAAACATTCCAACCATTCCTAGTGGGGTGGTGAATGATATGCTTTTTGTGGGAAGTCATCCTTTTGAGAATTTAGATCGAAGCATTCGAAAACACTTGGACAAACTACCCGAATCACCCGTCTCCACTCAGCCTTAATTTTTTATTTATGGACGATTGTATTTTTTGTAAAATCATTGCCAAAAGTATCCCCAGTGAAACGGTATTTGAGAATGAGGATTTGATTATTTTTAAGGACATCAATCCCAAAGCTAGGCATCACTTATTGGTGGTGCCCAAAAAACACATCCCCATGATCAAAGATTTGAACACGGAGGAGGGTGATGGAGATTTAGTGGGACGCATGGTGTTGGCTGCTCGGGACATTGCAAAAGAAATGAATCTTTCTGGCTACCAGCTCCAATTCAATGTGGATAAATCGGGAGGTCAGGTGGTTTTTCATATTCATTTACATCTTTTGTCGAATGGGTAGCGGAGGGGTGTACGGATAGTTTTACGGATAGTTCTACGGGTTGTTTACGGGTTGTTTATGGATGGTTTACGAATAGTTTTACGGATTTTTTGGTTTAGTAATATGAAATTTTATTTTTTAAGACAATTAATGAGGTTTAATATTCTCACTGATAGATTTTTATAACGCTTAGCAAATTGAATGAAGGTCTTTTCTGCTAGTAGCTTCTTATTAAAAAGCACTTGGAGATGATGCTGGGTTTCATCACTAAATCCCAAGGCGTTATTTAAAAAACGAATGAATTCTTTTTTGTAATATTGCTTTCCACATCCTTCTACAATGTTTGCTGATATGGAAGAAGATGATCTCAGGATCTGCCCACAGGCATTTTCAAATTTGTGATTAGGAATTTGACAAACAACCAAATAGAGCTCAGACTCGAGCTGGTGTGAAATTTGATAGATCTTCAACTGGCTAAAAATCATCTAAAAAAACTTTATTAAGGAGTTATTATACTTTTATTGAATGGAATCTGTCAATCAAACCATTCGTTAACTATTCGTTTATCAACTCGTCAATCGATTCGTAAATCCATTCGAACCATGAAAGGAAACTTATACATTATCCCCACCCCCATCGGCAATCTTGAAGATCTAACTTTTCGCGCCAAACGGCTTTTGGAAGAAGTGGACTTGATTGCCTGTGAAGATACGAGGCACACCGGTATTTTACTGAAACATTACGGAATTCAGACGCCCAAACTCTCTTTTCACAGTCATAGTGGACAAGCGAAGGTGGACAAAATCATCGCCTTTTTAAAGGAGGGAAAAGATGTAGCTTTAGTGTCTGATGCTGGCACTCCTGGGATTTCGGATCCGGGTTACAATTTGGTTCAAGCCGCGCTTGAAAATGAGGTCACGGTAACTCCCCTGCCCGGGGCTTCAGCGGTGACCACCGCCCTATCTGCCAGCGGACTGCCCACGGATAAATTTTTGTACTTGGGATTTTTGCCTGTTAAAAAAGGTCGTCAGACCCTCTTCAAAAAAATGGCTGAGAGTGAGTATACCGTGGTGTTTTATGAATCTCCTCACCGACTTAAAAAAACCCTGACCCAGTTGGTGGAACATGTGGGAGAGGATCGAATCATCAGCATTGCCAAAGAGCTCACTAAAATTCATGAAACTTATTATCGGGGTGAATTAAATCTCATCCTGAATGAGCTTCCTGAAACGATAAAGGGTGAGTATGTGGTCATGATTAAGCCGAAATAACTGGTCTCCATTTTATTCACTTAAAGGCTGGTGAAAGTAGCTTACAGAGCTTATAAAGCTTATAGAGCCTAATAAGCTAGCGAAGCGACTAAGCTTTGTAAGCTTCTAAACTACATTGATGATTCTTATTGGAATGCGTAATGTGAGTTACATCATTATTTTTTACATCTAAAAAAACCTCTAAAATAAGACCATGAAACCATCCATCACTTTGAACGGGCATGCATTCACACCACTCATCCCCCACTCAAAAATCATAGCCTCCATCGAGCGCCTGGCGGATGAAATCGATGGTGACTTTAAAGACAAGCCTGTGACTTTTTTGGTGGTTCTAAAGGGGGCTTTTATGTTTGCAGCGGAATTGATGCAAGCCATGAAAAAGGAGGTGGAGGTCGAGTTTATTCGGGTGAAATCCTATGAGGGAAAGGAATCCTCCGGTCAGATTCAAAGCGATTTTGGAGCACTGGATCTGAAGGGAAAATCTGTGGTCATTGTTGAAGACATTGTGGACACCGGAACCACTCTGGAGTTTTTAAACGGAGCGCTTCAAAAAATGGGTGTGATGGACATCAAGGTTGCCACGCTCTTTTTTAAGCCTCAAACTTACCAAAAAGACCTCCCCATTGATTACGTGGGTATTGAACTTAAAGACCAATTTGTGGTGGGATTTGGCCTAGACTTTGATGAAGCTGGACGTACTTTGCCTGATCTTTACGTGGAAGCAAATGAAATGTGAAGCGTATTACTCTTCACCACCCCTCTCCCCTAGGAAACTTGAAACCACGAAGACAATAGCAGGCAATGAGAACCAAATGTTATAATTGTTGATCATGGTTTGGACCATGAAAGAGCTACGATAGAGATTCATGACCGCCTCGTTGAGTACCACCCCTCCATCTTGAACGAGCGAGGCTCCTGAGGTATAAATCAAAATCGTACTGGTGATGAGCCCCGCGCTCAAAACGCCATAAGCCAAATTTAGCATGATACCGGTGATGCTCGATCGGGGCTGGTCCATGTTGATGGTGAATCGGCCTCGGGTGGCAATAAGCACAATCGCTGCCACAAAGATGAAAATCTTGATCACAATCAAACTCGCCTCGACATTAGTCACCTGAATACGTCCGGCCACGGCATCCTCGCCAATGAAATAGTATTGGACTAAATTTCCAATCCCATCCGCTGTTAAAATCGCAATATAACTGGCAATGATGATTTTGAGGGTTTGGTTGCGTCCAATAATAAAACTGTACGCGATGATGACCGCGAAGAATACAATAACGAAGAGGTCCCAGGTGAGATTGATATCCATTTTTTATTTGTTTTTTTGGATGTCCTCATTGGACAAAAAAATTATACGCCAGCCATGCCTGTTGCGCAAATTTAAATTTTAATCCACTATTTTGGAGGACCTATTTTTTATTGGCTTTTCGGTCATAATAGCGTTCAAAAAATTGGCTGATCACGATGGCCAAAGATAGTATCGCAAAATAGTACCCGAGTATTGCTCCGAGCGAAATATTCATTTGATATTTGAACATAGCAATTAGAAAAACACTATACCATGAAGTAGCGGATACTGCGCCCAAGCCAAATGCTAATTTGTACCAGCCGCGTCCCATTTTTTCTTGATGCTTAAAGTTAAAATACAATAGGCGGGGAGCGATCCATAAATGCAAAGCAATTCCATTGACTGTCAAAATGCCAACCAAAATCATTTTGGCTAAAAAAGGATCAGATTGCCTATATAACTCGGGATTGGCAAGATAAATCGCCAATCCGCTAAGAATAATGAAACCCAAGGCAATGAGGACGATGGATTTGAGTAAGTTTAAAACCTGATGTTCTTTTTTTGAAATCCGGTAATCCTTTAAAAACCTAAAAAACATGATGTCTGAAATGGTCGCTCCTCCTAAGCCCATGGCTATCGCTAAAAGGTGGACGGTTAAGAATTTTAGTTTATGAGGCCCCAGGAAACCGAAAAATGCTTCTTCCATAATTTGACTTATTTTTTATTTTATTGTATAATTTTATATTACCTTTGATCTCCATGATTGTATCAAAATTGCTTGCTGACACCTAATGAGATTGATGCATCATCCGAATTTAAAGCCTATCCTTCCAAAATAAAAACAATGAAAGAAAAAATAATCCGTTTTCTCAATCAGCACACCACCCGTATTGTTGATGATAACAATAGAAAATTTAAGCTCTATCCCAAATGGCTCATTTGGTTCATTCTTTTCTTGAGTTACAATGTTCTGCTTCAAGGCATCGCAGATGTACTTATTAAGGTGTCTGGTTACACTCCCTGGTTCTACGCCTTGCCCGCCCGTTGGGATTTCTTGTTTTTAACAGGCGTCTCTGTTTTGATGGGGTATCAGGTGCTCATTGGGATGCGTCGGCGCGAATTGGATGTGACTCGGAATTCCTTTGCACTGGGGATTTTAGTTGAAGCTGGGCTGGTGATTTCTGATGTGCTTCACCTGATTGACTATGCGAGCCATCATGAATATTTGTTGGCCATCCGCATGCCCTTTATTGTCTTGACCACTATCAATTTAACCATCTTGGTGGCCATTGCCCGCCATTTGAAGTTGTTTAGGGGACGCAAGGGGGAATTTGAGTTGGCCTAATCATTGATTTAATTTCAATTTTACCTCCTTTAAGAATCCAATGGACTGCATGATTTTTTGATGAGGCAGCTCAGCGCTATCCATTTGAAAAGTGACTCGCGAAAGTCCACCCAAGGCCTTGCTGTGTTTTTTTATTTTTTTGGCCACATCTTCAGGGCTGCCCACCAAAAGAGCTCCTCGGGGTTCAGCAGCCGATTCGAAATCTTCTCGACGAACAGGGGGCCATCCACGCTCCTTCCCAATTTGAGTGAAGGTTTTAGCATAACCCGGGAAAAATTCATCTTTGGCATTCTGAGTTTCTTTGGCAATGTAACCGAGGGAGTGCATTCCGACTTTCATTTGATCTTCGGGGTGCCCAGCTTTTTTCCAGGCCTCTCGATAAAGCTCAACTAAGGGGGTAAAACGCTCGGTTTCCCCTCCAATGATAGCGACCATTAAAGGCAGCCCCAACATTCCGGCCCGCACAAAGGATTCAGGACTGCCCCCCACTCCAATCCAAATGGGCAAAAGATTTTGAAGCGGTCTTGGGTAAATAGACTGATCTTTGAGTGGTGGTCTAAATCGACCTGACCACGTGACCGTCTCTTTTTCTCGGATTTTTAAAAGTAGATCGATTTTTTCTTCAAACAGATCGTCGTAGTCCTTAAAGTCAAATCCAAATAAAGGGAATGATTCCGTGAATGACCCGCGACCCACGACTAGTTCGGCTCGCCCTTTTGAAATCAAATCCAAAGCAGCAAATTGTTGAAAAATTCTGACGGGGTCGGCGGCACTTAACACCGTGACTGCGCTGGTCAAACGGATATTTTTGGTCCGAGCAGCTGCCGCTCCCAAAATCACCTCAGGAGCGGAATCGAGGTATTCTTTGCGATGATGCTCGCCAATTCCAAAGGTATCTAATCCTAATTGATCGGCATGCTCAATTTTCTCCAAAAGCTCAGCCATGGCCTTAGCATTATCTTTTGGGGTGACTTTGTAGTGGGTTAGCCCCGCCGAAGCGAAGCTATCAATTCCAATTTCCATTTTTTTTGTTTTATAGATGATTTGATTATACCTCATCGATCAAACCTTCTGACTCTTCAGATTTGAGGTCTGGAATGTGCCATTTTTTGGGCAGGATTCCATTCCAGAAAACAAAAACGAGCGTGAAGGTGATCACCGCTAAATTGAGACTTAAAAAAACGGTGGAAAGGATGGTGCCTAAGGCCACTAAAATACGGATTAACTTTTGTGGCTTACCTGACTTCATCAAGGCTTTGATGGAAGTGAGATCGGCTACGTCTAAGGCAATTTTTAAAATAACCCCTCCAAAAACGGCCTGAGGAATATACTGCAGAAGTCCAGCAAAAACGAAGGTGAATAAAATGCAAAACCCAGCTAGAATTATTTTAGAAAGACGGTGATGTCCCTTTTCTTGATAGAGCATTATCGAGGGCACGGTTGACTGGGCCCCTGGAATCCCTCCAAATAAACTCACTCCAAACAGAGACAAGCTCTGCCCCGAAAGCTCGCGAAACATTTGAGTTTTTCGTCGGCTTTTTCGATCCATGATCACAGCGGTCAGCAATGTGTCTAACAAGCCAATTAAAGCCAGCTCTAAGGCTAAAGGAAGGAGGGTGCCCAACATATCGACATTTAGCGCAGACCATTGGGGCCATCCAAAACTAAGGAGGCTCGACGTAGATTCTAGGTCAATGTATGTGACGGGGGCCTGCAAAATGAAAGACCCTAGACTGACTAATAAAATGACCGCCAGCGAATCACTAAGAAGCCGCCAGACTTGATGTTCAAAATTTTTGTTCAAATAATGGACACCTATTATGACCAAAAAAGTGATCCCCATCAAAATTCCATCAGCTGTACTGCCTATGTTTTTGAACTGGGTTAAAATGATCAACAGGGCAATTCCATTCACAAATCCAGATACAACTAGATTGGGAACCCACTTAACCAACTTGTGAACCCGAAATAAGGTCAGCAAAAATAAGATGATTGCTGCGAGTACCAGCGTTAGGTTCATCAGTTCAATGGCACTGAGATTGGAGGTTTGCTCTTCAAGCCATCCTTGATTGAGCAGCAACACCGATCCGATGGCCGCCGTCATGGGCCCCGTAGGGGAACTTACACCGTAGCGTGATCCTCCAACCAAAGCCGTGATCACCGCGATCACGCAGGTTGAAATCATGCCAATGAGGGCTCCACGGCCTGACAGCACCCCAAAAGCAGCCCCCAAAGTGATCACCACCATACTCACTGTTAACGGGGCAAGCAGGTTGAAATGAGGCTTTGAGCGTGACATGGGCTATTTTTAAATTCGCCCACCATTCTATTTTTTATTCGATTTGAACTCAAGTCGAAATCCTTGCTTTTTTGTAACAAATTATACTAAAATATGTTATAAATATTCTGTCAATAATTTTATTCTTTAGTGCGCTCCACCACCAAACAAACACTTCGGTTTTATTGGAAACACCTGAAGGCCTATAAATGGCTGTTTTTTGGCATGATTGTGACCGCTGTGATCGCGGTAGGTTTCAATTTGACGGTCCCCTACTTTCTCAAGTTGTTTGTGGATCATTTGAGCATGGGGGTTCAAACTGAAGGAGTTGCGGAGTCGTTGATGGGTTTTATCGGCATGATTTTGCTCATGGAGGCAGGTCAATGGGTGTTTTGGCGACTCAATAATTTTATGGCGGATTACACTCAGCCACGGATGGCGGCCAATATTGTCAACGAATCCTTCGAATATTTACAAAAACACTCCTACAATTTTTTCAACAATGAATTTGTCGGATCCCTGGTAAAAAAAGTCAATCGTTTGTCACACTCCTTTCTGGGCCTTACTAGCAAGCTTTATTGGGATGTCACTCCACTTTTTACCCGCATGATCGTGATTTTTGTAATTTTGATGTGGCTCCATCCCCTGATTGGAGTCGCCATGTTGGTGTGGACAGCGCTATATATTACTTTGAGCTACCTGTTCTCGGTTTACAAACTTAAATTTGACTTAAAACGAGCGGAGCAAGATTCTAAAATGTCTGGTGCTTTGGCGGATTCGATCACTAACAACATCAATGTAAAACTTTTCTCAGCTTTGCCTTTTGAAATGAGGCGCCTGAAAAAAGTGACGGATGAGTGGCGGAGGCGGGCTCAAAAATCGTGGATGTTAGGAACGATTGTTGAATCGATTCAAGGCGTCTTGATGATTGGTTTTGACATTGCCATTCTTTATTTCTCCGTTCGCCTTTGGCAAGAGGAGGTTTTGACTGTGGGTGACATTGTTTGGATTCAAGCTTATTTATTGGATCTATTTCGAAAATTGTGGGACTTTGGCAAGATGGTTCGGGTGGCCTACGAGGAGCTGGCGAATGCTGAGGAGATGATTGTCATTCTCAATCGTGGTCATGAGGTGAAAGATTTAAAGAAGGCGCCATCCATTTCCGTGGCTCGTGGGAAGGTTGAATTCAAAAAGGTTCAGTTCTCATATAGCCAGGATCGACCCATCATTCAGTCGCTGGATTTAACCATCAAACCGAGTGAAAAAGTGGCTCTCATTGGTCCTTCTGGGGGAGGAAAAAGTACGATCACCAAACTTTTGATGCGTTTTTATGACATTCAAAAAGGTCAGATTTTAGTGGATGACCAGGATATCTCAAGCGTCACTCAAGCCTCGCTTCGAGGCAGCATTGGCTTTGTTCCTCAGGATCCCATTTTATTTCACCGCAGCTTGATGGACAACATTCGATATGGCCGACGGGAGGCCACGAATCAGGAGGTGATCGCCGCTGCGAAGCTGGCTAACTGTCATGAGTTCATCATGAATTTTGAGGGCAATTATGACACGTTTGTGGGTGAGCGCGGGGTAAAATTGTCTGGCGGTGAAAAGCAGCGAGTGGCCATCGCCAGAGCCATTTTGGCCAATGCTCCCATTTTGGTTTTAGATGAAGCGACTAGTGCGTTGGACTCAGAGACCGAGCTTTTGATTCAAGAGGCCTTGGAAAATTTGATGAAACAGAAGACGACCATTGTTATTGCTCACCGGCTCTCGACCATCATGAAAATGGATCGGATTCTCGTGGTCCAAGATGGACAACTTGTCGAACAAGGCACTCATGCGGAACTGCTAAATAAAGAAATCGGACTCTACAAAAAACTGTGGAATTTGCAGGTGGGGGGGTATGTGGGTAGTTAAAAAGATATGCCGCGGCGAACTCTGACTATTTTGAGGGATAAATCTCATCATCAAAAACTGCCAAAGAATCAGGCTGACAGAGGCAGAGTCCATTGTGCGTCTGCTTGGTGATCCTTATGGCGATACAAAGCTTTCCAGGGCCATCCGCAATATTTTTATATTTGTCTCAACGTCTTATAATCTGCTCTTGGCCTGCAAGGGGTTTTCTACTCCGAATGAGGTTGGCTTTTCAAAAAAATGTTCGACTCAGTCGCCTGATGTCTAAAAAATACTTGAGATTTATTTAAAAAGATAGTACCTTATCTGAGCTCACTGAGTATTTTTAGAGTTGATTTGAAGGGAGGGTGAATGAGAGACTGAAATAGCTGGACGGTGAAAAAAAGAGTGAGTCAAAAACGGAGACCCCGCAAAATGCAAGGTGGGGGCGAACGCAGTGAGAAGAGAAGGGTATTTTGTGGGGAAGAGGAGGCGTTTATGTAGGCTGGAGCAGGTGCCGAGCGAGGCACATGCGTAAGCCGGAATAAAATGACGACGTGTCACCCCCGATTTTCATCGGGGCAGGCGCTGCTCAGTTGGTTAAATAAAGAAGTGCAGTTATTCTAAATACCGATGTGTCACCATAGCTCAGTTGGTTAGAGCGCAGGACTCATAAGCCTGAGGTCCCTGGTTCAATTCCAGGTGGTGACACCAATTAGCTTTATTTAAGCCAAAAATCAAGGGTCGACTCGCGTGCCAAGAGCCACAGGCCGTTTTGCTTCTCATTTTTATGGTTTTCTTTTCTCTCAATTTGATGTGATGTATACTTAACCTGTACACCATTAAATAATGAAATGCTTAAAAAAATAGCCCCATTGGTTTTTTCCGTTTTCATCTTGAATGCCTGCACTCAAACGCCCAATAAAAATCTTGCCGCTGAGGAAACCACAATGATAAAAAACGAGAATGTAGGCCAACCCGCTGACCTAAACGAGCTTACTTATAGTGGATCCGCTCAGTTTATTTCTAAAGAAAACGCCATTCCTTGTGCTGATTCTGCCTATGATAATGCAGTTTGCATGGACGATTCCAATGGTATAATATCTTTGGTTTCGTATTACATTCAAATTCCTTCTGCTGAAATGAGTGATGAGTTAATTAGTTATCTCAACGAGCAAAATGAAAGTATGGTTATCAAACTTGACCAAAGCTATGACCTTAATATTGGCTGCAAAACTGATAGTCAAATACATGGTGATTTATATTCTTATGACAGCGACGTGATTGACACTGCTTTTAACACTGGGACCCCTCATGTTATTGATTTCCAAATTGATCTTGATCAAAAGCCTAGACACGGGGACTATTCTTCCTGCCTTTCGCTCATTACTGAGTTCAACTTAATTCAATAAATCCATAGATTAATTAGGATTTTGCCTCAGTTTAATTTTATTAAAATAATTTGTAGGCAAGCTTGCTAATTTAGAGTTCGACCCTACATAATTTTTACCTCACTTCATCTGATAAATGTTCAGGACGGGGACCTATCCCAATGATATAGGCTGGCCATTTTTTGAGGAATGAAAACCGTTGGAAGGCTTTAAAAATCAATGGAACTTGGGTATTTCCCTTTCCTTTGAGTATTTTTCCAATCAGTCGCTTTTGAAGAAAAAGTTGCAATCGCTGCATTAACTTCACTGGAAAATTTCGCCGCCTTTGGATTTTTTTTAAATCAGCAAGTGCCGGAACACCTTTTCTAAAGGCAGGCACGAGAACATTGGCGGCTGCCACGGCATCCTGAATCGCCACATTGATTCCAAGTCCTCCCACGGGCGACATGGCGTGGGCGGCATCCCCAATGCAAATCAAACCATCTTTTGACCAGTGCTTGAGTCGGTTTACTTCGACCACCAGTGATTTGACTTGTTTCCAAGACTTAATTTCATCCACTCGGTCCCCTAAGAATGGAGCAGTTGCTTGAACATACTGGCGAAACGAACGAATCCCTTGAGCTTTGATTTTTTTAACCCGGCCTTTATTCACCACAAATCCAGCCTGCCAGTAGTCATCTCGTTGAATCATGACGAGAATTCGCCCTTTTTCGAGGCAACCAAAACTCTGACTTGGATCGTTTGGCTTTCGCGAAATTCGGAACCATAAAACGTCCATAGGAGCGCCGTAATCTTTAACTTCCAAACCGGATTTTTTACGGATGATTGAACTTCTCCCGTCTGCCCCCACGACGAGATCTGCCTGAATTTCTAGTGTTTCTTTTTTATGGGTAGCTCTCAGGCCAATCACTTTTCCCTTTTGCTTGATTAGACCAGTGGCTTGGGTCTCCATCCTTAAATCAAAATTGGGGTATTTTTTAGCCTGTTTAGCAATGAAATTTAGAAAATCCCACTGAGGCACAAAGGCAATGAAAGGATGTTTTATTTTGGTCTTCTTGAAATCGGCAAGAATTCTCATTTCACCATTCATCTGAAAGCCAATTTGATAGGTTTTTTCGTGAGGTAATTTGAAAAAATCCTCTAGTAGATCCAACTCCTCCAATATATTCATGATTGAGGGGTGGATGGTATCCCCTCTAAAATCTCGGAAAAAGTCACCCCATTTTTCAAGGACGATCACCTTAATTCCCTTTCTTGCCAGAAGGTAACCTAACATCATTCCAGCAGGTCCCCCGCCAGCAATGCAGCATTGAGTTTTTATTCTTTTTTGAGTCATCTAATTTATTTGAGTCCATCAATGATCACCTCAAACCCTCCAAAAGCCATTCGGTCCATGTCGAAGGGCATGGGCATATCTTCGTACTCAGTCATCTCTGGATCTACCATGACTTTTGCATTCACTCGATCTCGATGGGCTCGTGACTTGTAGGTCGCGTAAGCAAAAATGATGACTTCACTTCGTTTGGACTGAGTCATTTTTGGAAAAGTTAAGGTGACGTACTTGTTTGGCTTTTTATCTTCAAGGATGCATTCTTTGTAATCCAGGGCGCCATGTTTCACCCACACTTTGGCAGCTATTTTTGCCATCTTTTTGTAATCGTCGAGCTTTTTTTGGGGCACCATGAGGACATATCCATCAACATAATTGGCCATGATTTTGGGGTTAGTTTTTATTTGATCACTACTCATTTAATTGAGCAGTCTGTATATTACCCTAAAAATGAAATCCGTTGAATATCCTTTTTAATTGAACACCACTTCTGGACCCCCATCGGAATTTAGAATGATGCGGGCATCGTGCTGACTCGAGATAACAAAATTAATGCTTTCTTCGTCGTATTCTGCTACCTCCATGGCGGGATTAATGATTGAATCATCGTATTGATCACATTGAACCTCTTGCATTTCGGGTAATTCAAACACTTTTTCCCAAGGATTTGGAGAGATTCTTGTAATTTTTACCGCTTTTAAATCGACTTTAGGCAAATCATTTATGTCTATGACCTCACCTTCACATACCCCTTCAATAGCAAGGCTCACTTCAAATTCAGCCTGATTTTTCGGTTCAAAAGAAAATTGGTAAGCTCTACTGCTATCTTGCATGACTCTAAGTCTCTCATCACCTTGGCTATCATAAACAATATCAGTGAGCTCTGCAAAATCAACACAAGGTGTTTGGGTATACCTCAAATTGATTCCCTCTTTGTCATTCAACTCCCAGTCAACCGTGCTACAGGCAACTAAAGGAAAAAATTCCACAAGCACTCTTTCCTCTGTCTCATTGTCAAAACGCCACAATTCATAACCGGACGCGAAAAGCTCATCCCTTGGTGCGACCTTGAGCCCAACCCAAGTAATGCCCCCCTGGCTGGATTCTTTATCCACCTCATGCGTTTGTTCTAAAATGGACTCGAGACTTGATGCATCCCCCTCCCCCTCTTGATCTTCTTGTTCATCAAAAACCTCATCGGCTTCTTGGGTGACAGTAGGCACATCCATAGATTCAGGTTCTTCCAAAAAACCTTCATCGGGTTGCCCACAGCCGGCCAGTAAAATAACGGAGCTGATTAGAAGGAGTTGTTTTTTCATAAAAAAGAGTGTGTTAGGAGGTTGTTTTGATTTTAAGTTACAGAAATTACTCCTTAGCTTCAATGTTTTTAAATGATTGAGTAGCCACCCCCCCACCACACTTGCCATTCTTTCTGCCTTTGCTATGATTGAGTAAACCTATTCATAAAATAAAATCCATGAACATCATCACTTCTAGATTGACTTCAATTTTTGCAGGCCTATTTTTAGCCATAGTCCTTTTTTTCTCCAAACCGCTCTCGGCTGAGGCGAATTTTTCGGATGTGGACATCACCGACCCGGCCAATGCTACCCTGGGTTATCTAGTCCATGAGGGTATCATTGAAGGGTTTCCAGATGGATCGTTTAGAGGCAACCAATTGATTGATCGGGCAGCGCTGATGAAGGTGATCGTATTGGGATCTGGGGCTGATCCGGATCCTAATCAATACAACAACTGCTTTTTGGATGTTCAAAATCAATGGTTTGCCCGCCATGTGTGTTATGCCAAAGAAAAAGGCTGGGTGGAAGGCTATTTGGATGGCAACTTCCGACCCAGTCAGGAAGTGACCGATGTAGAAGCGGCTAAAATCATTTTGCTCCCCCTCTTGGAAAATCAAATCAATAATCAGGATCCGGAAAAAGTCAGCTCGGCTTTAAAACGATTGAGCGATGTGACGGGAAGTGAATGGTATGCCGATTATTTGACTTACATGTATTGGGCTAATTTAATCAGTGAACCGAACATGTCTGGGTCAGTGATCAAGGACTACCAGCCCAACAAAAAAGTAAATCGTGACTTTGTGACAGAACTACTGGCCCGAGCAATGGTCATTGAGCGTACAGGGGAAGCGTTTTACCATCCTTATTTTTTGGATGAGCTTCTCAAAGCCTCAGGAAAAAATGAATTGGTTTCAGTCGATGCGCCTTGTTATACCATGGACTCAGCCCCTTTGGATCAAAAAAGCTTTGATAGTCTCATGGCCAGCCGCTATGGAGATCAAGATTTTATTGAACTCGATGCGGGCCAAATGGTCAATCCTTTTACGATCACCACCTGTTTCTTGGGGAATGGAGATGCCTTATTGACCTACACTGGTTATGTTAGGGTAACCGATAAGTCTGATTGGAATAAGGGGTCAGGAACCTTGCTCAAAATTTTCCATGCCGATGGCTCAGACGCTGAACTTTGCCCCGACAGCTTTGCCAGTTACGAATCGTTTGAATCTTTTGTGGGGCACGTTGACTTGAGTTCGCTTGACATGATTGACTGCCGGTATTTTAAAGATTTTAACGATGTCTATTATCTTTCGGGTGAGACCTACATGCCTTTTTATGCCCTAGAAGGAGTGGATCAAGCGAGCTTCGCATCCTTGGGTATGAACACATTCAATAAAGCCCTTGGTCAAGACAGCACCACATTATATTACGGGGCGTATCCGGTTGAGAATTTTGATGTGAATACAATGGAATTCATTAATGAACGTTTTTTCAAGGATAAAGACGCTGTTTACTTTATCGAAAGCATCATTAGTCAATTGAATATTGCTAGCTTTGAATCATCAGTTCTCAGTGAAGTAAATCCGGCTGCCTTTACTGTTCTAACATTTGAAAATCTTGAAAGCTTTGATCCTCTGACTGAAAGATATCATCAAGGTTTATGGGGAAGGGCTGGTGATAAGTTATACATTGGTGATGTTGAAGTGAGGATGGTGAATGTGGATAGTTTTGAGGTGATCAGCCACAACTATGCCAAGGATAAAGATGCCATTTATTCTCTTTTTGATAACCCCTTGGGAACTCTTGATGCTACCCCTGAACTGTGGACTCTGACTAATCAAGGAGCTGATGTGGATAGCTTTGTGGTATTAAACGAAAGCCTTTTTCCCAATAATTTCACGCTAGCGAAAGACAAAGACCATCTTTATTTGAATGGCATGGTCGTGGATCATGGGGAGTTGGATTTGTCTCAGGCTAAACTCCGCAATGGCAATGAGATTTATGATGACAATGATTATAGCTGTAGTTATCTTCCTGAGCTGGATCCTGATAACTTGGTGTGTGGTTTTGGGTGAAATTAATTACGAATTGTTGTTTATTTAAGGATTATGGATTACGTAGTACGCATTACGCGTTAACCGATCTTTTTTTCTTCGCATCTTGCACTTTTTACTTAGCACTTGAGATGGAGTATATACTCACCTTCTCCTAAACTATATACTTATCTTCCATAAAAAGCTGGGAGTTGGGAGCTTGTTGCTGGTAGTTAAATCCAGCTAAGATAACTCTCTATTACTCTTAAATAAGAGATAACTTGAGTTATTCTAAATTCTGACTCGTCTACCAGCTAACATCTAATAGCTATCAGCTCGAAAAAAGTATATACCCACCTCAACTCAAAGTATATACCCATCCTACACCCTCATGTCACTCCCGAGCCTTTATGGTCCACGAGTTTACGAGTGGTTTACCAGAAAGGTGAACTTGGGAGTCTTTTTGAATTCAGAGAGTCCAAATACAGACGACTCTAGGGTCTAACGCCCTAGAGTGATAAATGATTATTTACCATTCAGGACCTCCCCCCTTACCCCTCACAAACCCATCTTATTGTCCTCCTCCCCGTGGAGGGGGAAAGAGATTGATGGGTGAATCACTTTTAGGGGGAGGTCCTGATGAGATAATTTAAGTTATTCTAAATACCGACTAGTCTACTAGCTCCCAGCTACAAGCTAATAGCTATATTATTATTCTTCATGAGAATGATTGTGTTCTTCCTCATCAATTTCAACCTCATCGGAATTGCGGAGGTACAGTTGTGGATTGACCGCTTGGCCATTTTTCCAAACTTCAAAGTGTAGGTGAGCCCCTGTGGTATAAGGTCCTGCCCCAAGGGTGCCGGGGGTTCCGCCTGAAAGCGCGACCACCTCGCCTTGTCGAACGGTCATGCCAGGTTCTACCAAAAATTCAGACACATGTCCATACACGGTGACCAGGTTATTTTTGTGGGCGAGAACCAAATAGCTGTAACCGTAGCCGTTATCAGCGACTTCTGAAACATAAGCATCGGCGGGTGCTCTGATTTCAGTGAATTGAGCGGCCCGAATATCGATGGCATTGTGCTCGAAGGAGTATGGATAACTTGGATCTTTAAAGGTCGCAGTGATCACATTTTGGGGGATAGGCCAAATGAATGGCTTGGCTCCATCAGGCAGATCATCGCCATTCAAAATGTTAAGCGCTTCACTACTCAATGCTAAATCATCAAGGTTATCTGCCCGTGTGGCCCCTTTGATGTTTTGATCCAGCGAATCCAAAGCGGTTTCAATCATCTGGATATTTTCTTGCAAGCTTTGAACGGCAATGGCTGATTCAAGTTGTTGACGCCGCGCGTCTTCGAGGAGCAGTTGATATTTTTCTTCTTCTCCTTCGGTTTTTTCAAGAAGTTCTTCTTTATTGATTCGAGATTCTTCTTGGATTTGCTTTTCATTGTTGAGCTGTTCGTACAGATAATCTAAATCTTCTTGGTCTTTGAGTAATTTGAGTTGTTTTTCTTCAAGGGTTCTTCGCTTTTCATCAAGCTCGTGAAAAATTTTTCGCCCGGTTTCTTCCATCACAGCCACATATTCTTCCCCCATCAAACTTTCACTCACCGTCTCTTCTTCGAGGAGCAGCTTTAAACTGCTCGCTTCTTGGCCTTCAATGTCTAAATATTTGGACTGTTCTCCATAAAGGAGCTTGATAAAATCTAGCACGACTTGCTCTTGTATTTTGAGTTCAAGTTCTGCGCTTTCAAGCTCTATAAGCGTGTCTTTGATTTCAATTTTCTTTTCGGCAATCAGCACTTCGACATTGGTGATCTTTTCTTTGGTGAGTCGAATTTGCCCATTCAGCCGTTCAATTTGGGCTTGCAAAGAGCCGATTTCTTCCGTGATGGGAATGAGTTTTTCTTCTGTGTCCTGAATTTGCTCTTCGAGGGAATCAAACCGTTCTTGCTGCTCCTCTAAGTTTTCTTTGGCATCCGACAGACGCATTTGCGTGAAGGCTTTCTTGCCTCCCCAACTATCAATCAAACTGTCTTTGTAGTTTTCAAAGGCAGCAGAGTTTTCAGTGTTGCCTGAGGATGTCCCTGGAAGTGCAGGTGAACTTGATGTGGAGCTGGATTGCAATAGATCTGCCGTGGCATTTTCTTGAACGGTTGAGATTAAATCCCCATTGGCATTGTAAGCCCCATTCTCGGTGATCTCAATCAAGCTGGACTCATCGTAGTAACTTTTATCTTCAGCGGATGGCAGCCCAAAATCGAGTAAATCTTGAGATTCTGCTGCTGCCAGGTTTGGCATGAAAAGTCCCAACGCCAACAAAGAAATGATGATTTGTTTTTTTGCCTTTCTCACGGGCTTGAAATTGCTTTTTAAAAGGGATTTTTTCACTTTTTTAATCACTCCTATTTATTATACCAAATTTTGGCTAAAAAACAAGGTTTTTTACGATCCACTAGCCAAAAACCTACTTGTGAATGGACCGAAGCATATGATAGGCTTGGGTAAAGGATCATTGCTCCATTTTCGTTCGCCAACTGTTTGTAATTTTAAATCGATTAGCGATTAGCATGTCGATGTAACTTCAAAACTATTCGTAAGCTATCAGCAGCCTATTCGCACCCCATTCGTAATTAATAATTTGTAATTAGCTATTAAGTATGATCGCCTACCTCTCTGGCCTCACCATTGATAAGGATGAAAAGACACTCACTGTTTTGGTGTCTGGAATTGGCTATCGGGTTTTTAGCACTTCGGATTTGATTGCCGGCACCCCATTGGATCAAAAAATACAACTCTTCATCCACACAGCGGTTAAGGAGGATGACATTAGTTTGTATGGCTTTAAAACAAAAGCTGAACTCGCGTTTTACCAAAAACTTTTGACCGTTTCAGGAATTGGTCCGCGAATGGGCATGGAAATCTTAACCTGCCCCTTAGATTTAACCAAAACAGCCATTTTATCCGAAGACATCAGCACCCTAACTAAAATCAAGGGCTTGGGTAAAAAGACCGCTGAACGCCTTTGCTTGGAGTTGAAAAATAAAATTGAACTCCCCATGGGTGAAACAACTCAGAAGTCAGACTCTCCCATTCATGAGGATGCCGTTTTGGCTTTGGAAAGCTTGGGATACGAGCGCTATCACATCCTCAAATCCATGGCTGAGTTGCCTGCTGAACTTCAAGACACGGAATCGATTGTGAAATATTTTCTCAAGTCCGCTGCTTAGTAAAGTAGGTAAAATGGGATATAAAGGGTAATGAATGAGTGGTGAGTGGTGAGTGGTGAGTGGTGAGTGGTGAGTGGTGAGTAATTGATAATAAATAATAAAAAATAAAATGCTTCACCTTCAATTTGATAATATTTCTGCCAAAAAGGTTAGTCTGCTTCACGGCATTTCTGAAGCACGGCTTCGTCGTTTTTGTGAAAAGAATCAGACCTTGGTGGACACAGTTTTTAAATCGAAAACGAAGGCAGGTTATCATTTTTTGGCTTTGCCGGATGCTAAGTCAACAGTTGCCAAGGTGAAAAAATTTGTGGCTTCTCAGACCAAAGCTGGCTGGAAGCACATTGTTTTGTTGGGGATTGGGGGCAGTGCTTTGGGTCCGCTGGCTGTGAGAGATGCTTTGATCAGCCCCTTTGCAAAAACGGCTAAATTGCATGTTTTGGATAATGTGGATCCTGCATTTGCCAGTGATGTGCTAGACAATATTCCTCTGGCCAAAACGCTATTTATCGTCATTTCTAAATCAGGCACCACCACTGAGCCAATGGCTCTGTATGCCGTCGTGAAAGAACGGCTTCAGAAAAAGTTTCCAAAGGATTATCAGAAACATTTAGTTTTTGTGACAGATCCCAAAAATGGGCTCTTGAGAGAAATTGCTAAAGCAGAAAATATTATTACGTTCGACATTCCTCCTAAAATTGGGGGGCGCTTTAGTGTATTGACCAATGTAGGCTTGCTCCCCTGTGCCCTGGCTGGAGTGGACATTGGTGGACTACTCAAAGGAGCTCGCATGATGCGCGAATCCCTGAAAAAAAATAAGGGGTTTTATAATGTGGCCCTCAAGTTAGCTGCTGTCCAATTTTTACTGGATCAAAAGAAGGGTAAATCGATGACGGTTCTCATGCCCTACAGTAACCACTTGTTTCGCATTGGGGATTGGTATCGGCAATTGTTGGCTGAGAGCATTGGGAAAAATCGATGGTCAGGCCCAACGCCCATCAATGCCCTGGGAACGACGGATCAACACTCTCAGCTACAACTTTACAATGACGGTCCCAATAACAAATTAATTATTTTCATGCGCGTCCTCAAGCCAGCCAAAGATTTGAAATGGGGCAATGTTTTGCCGGATGAAATCGGTTTTTTGAACCATAAAAAAATGAGTCAGGTGATTGATGCAGCCTATCAAGGCACGTCCCAAGCCCTCACAAAACACAAGCGACCCAATTTAACGATCGAGGTGCCCAAGGTAGATGCAGCGAGTTTGGGGGCTCTATTCATGCTTTTTGAGTTTGAAATAGCCCTTTTAGGACAATTGTATAAGGTGAATGCCTTTGATCAACCTGGTGTGGAACACAGTAAAAAAATCACTAAAAAACTGCTGATGAATTTGTAGTGAATCATTTATCTCCTCATGAAAAACAAAATTAAAAAAACAGAGGCGGGCTTCACCTTGGTGGAAATTCTCGTGGTTCTCATCATTGTTTTTTTGGTTTTGGCAGTGGGCATCAACACTTATCAGGCTCAACGTGAATTCACACGTTACAATGATGCTATTTTAAAAGTGAATCAACTGATCAAGTCGGCCCGAAACAATACTTTGAGCCATCAGACGGTTTATGATCCGGAGAATTTAGAGGAGCCAACTTATGTTCCAGAGGGGGGTTATGGCGTTTTCATCGATCAATCCAAGACTCCCGGTGACTCGCGTTTCATTCTCTTTGCGAATACAGCGACGGGAAATAATCCTGAGGAAGAGGCGCTGAAAAAAGCTCGCTATGACGAAGGGGAGGATTTGATTGAGGAAGTTTACGCCTTGGATCCTATTGTGAATTTTGAAGGGTTATTTCTTGACCAAAATGATCCGCCCAGCCCCCTTGAAAATAATGAGCATCAGGCCGTGATTATTTTTAGCCCTCCTCTGGCTGACAGTTATTTGGCCGTCAATGATCAGCCCAATCCCGATGAGCTGACCACTTTGCCTGAGCTTTACCTGTCTTTTAGACGCCTTGGTGCCGAGGTGGTTCCACCACTTTATATTTATTTAAATGGGATCTCGGGTATCAGTGAAATCCAACAACCATGACCGGACTTACCCCTAAAAACAAAGGAGAAACCTTGATGGAAACTCTCATTGCCATCTCGGTGATCGCGATTGGCATTGCGGTGGCAAGTACCGTGATTTTGAACTCGATACGTTATATGCAAAATGCTAAAAATCGGGTGATTGCTTTGAATATCGCCCGAGAGGGATTGGAAGGCATGCGCAACATTCGGGATACGAACTGGCTGTTTTATAGTGATCGGCGGCGTCAGTGTTGGAATCACGATCCGAGCACGGTTCCTTGTGAGGGGGATACCCCTATCATCCCGGGAACTTATGTGATCTATCGAGATATTGATCATCGCTGGCAATTGGCCTTAGCAGATAGTGATGTGGATGTGGATTCGGATGGAGACAACATTCCTGACAATGATTTGGATTTAGCCCCGCTGGCCCTGGTGGATATTGATGAAAATGTGGATTCGGATGGAGACGAAAATCCAACCAATGATCGAGACACCTACAATCATGTGGATGAGGCTTTGAATTCATTGGGAGAAGCCACTCAAGAGACCTCCTTTAAACGCTATTTGCAAATTGAGTATCTGGATGACGACGGAGCATTTTCAGCCATCAGCCAAACGGATGAGCCCTTTGATTCGATCAACTCGTTGAAAGAATGGAGTGATGGCGGACTGGATTCATCAGCCTTAAATCGAATGCGCATCACGAGTGTGGTGGAGTGGACGATTCGAGGGACCACTCATCGCACTCAACTTAAAACTATTTTGACGGACCATTTGGATCGAGAAAATTTTGATAACTAATTTTTTTAAGACTGCAAAAAAGATTGTGGACATCACGGGCGGGATTTACTTTAATTGAACTGATCATCGCGCTTGGCATTTTGACGATGATTGGCATTTTTGCAGGAAACTTGTATTTGAATTACACGGCTAATGCCAAGCAATTGCAAGCTGCCAACACGGTTTATGAAGAGGGGCGTTTTTTAATGGAAAAAATCGTCCGTGAAATTCGGATGAACACCATTGATTATGAAGAGTACTTCAATCAATCCACGGACCCACCCGGTGAGCTGGGTGGCAACTATTGTCTGTACGATCAAGATTTTTATACTGAAGGCGATGATGGTGTCATGGGAACGCGTGACGATGAAAGTTTGGGGCGGCGCAACCCTGACAATGGCCATGTGGCTCCACTTGCTGAAATGATCCAAGGGAATTTGTATTTGATCAATCCTGAAGGTGACCGGCGCACTTACATCAGTTTGGTGGATGGAAATATAGAAATCAGTAAATTAGTTGGGCAAGATTTTGGACAAGATCACATCAATGCCTTGGATTCATATAATGGTTTAAAAACGAGTCATCCGAGTTGTGTTCCGGATGACGGTGAAGGTGATGGGTTGATTGACACTTGGCAATGTGATCCGGATTATCCTTGTAATCGAGAAATTGAAATTGAGAGTCCAACGGTTTTTGGTTGTTTGGGTTATGGTGATCGCATTGTTAATGATCCCGATGACCCTGATCACAGCTTTGTTGATTTTACCCCCGCCTCCATTGACATTGTAGACCTTAAATTTATCCTTAATCCTGAGGACGATCCATGGAAGGCTTATCAAGTGGATGAGGTTCAAATTCAACCCTATGTGACGGTTCAAATGACCGTGGCTGCCGATCCCAAGCAAGTAACTGGCATCAATGAGGCAAGTCCACCACAAGTCACACTAACCTCGACCATCACCACCCGAAATGTGGAAGAAGTCGTTTCATCTTGCCTCATTCGCTAAAAAATGAATGATGACAATCCATAATATGTAATCCACAATAAGTAATAAAAAATATAAAACTGAACAACAAAGGCGTCTCGCTGGCCATTGCCATTGGTTTGATTCTGCTGCTAGCCATCATTACGGCTACGATGAGTGAATTGGTTTCGGAGGCCTTGCAGTCATCTCGTCAAATTGAATCGTCCGATCGAGCCTATTTTGCTGCCGAAGCAGGGGTTGAAAATGCGCTTTATGAATTGTCCGGTCATCAATCTGGCTATGGCACTCCCCCTTTAGATGAACTTGAGGTCAGGCAAGACGATTTTAATGGGGGCGTTCGCTGGGCCAATCAGTGGTCTGTTGATAGCTACACCAAAGACGGTTGTTTAGAAAATGATTGGCAAAATGGTTTCTCCCCCACCTTGTGTGGCAAGTTAAAGGCAGGTCAAAAACTCCAATTGAGTCTTTTTAATGATGTGGCCAACCCCAATAATGTGGACGTGAATCAGGTGGGAGTGAGTGATGCAGCGATAGAGCGGCTTAATTTGAATCAACTCGAGATCAAATTTCGCTTGCCAAAAAATGTTGTGAGTAACTCTGGCTTAAACGAACTCCAAATTGACAATGATGAAGATTATAACAAGATGACAGGAGAGGGGGCTAATGAAGACGGTGACGCCGGAACCTACGGAACGAATCCTTGTGATTATAGCGGTAATGTGGAGGTGGATGACAATGATTGTGACCAGCGTGAAGATGAAGATAGCCCTGAAGATCCTGTGATCATCTGGCGAGTGGCGGATGAAACAGGTCGCTCATTTCAACCCTTGAGAGGATGTAAGGGGGATGATCCTCACCCGGACCACAATGCTGAAAATGCGGGGCTGTGCGAAAAGAATTTCGCCAATGAGGGGGATGGCGAATTGTCTGTTGGGCTGAATTTGAGTGATCGGGGATGGACGGCTGACGGTACGATTCAAACCTTCCAGGAATTTATTGATGACACGGCTTTGAACAGCACCCTTCAAATGGAACTATTGCTGGTGGCCCCCATGGTGGCTATCAATACTCAAGACCCTCCGGAGGAACGACAGATTGCCATTCCTTATTATGAATACGGCATTGCCTATGATGCTGGTTTTTCTGAAATTCCAGACCCTTTTTTTACGATCCGTTCTGAAGGTTATTTTAGGGATTTCAAACAATCGATCACCACCCGAGTCTTACCGGGTCAAACAACCCGCTTGCTGGATTTGACGATCATTCAACAATAATTTTGTGAGTCGGTATGATGTGATTTTGTAGAGACGCAAGATTTTGCGTCTCTACCTAATTCTGAATACCGTACAAAATTATTTCACCACAATATTGACCAACTTACCAGGCACGTAAATCTCTTTGACAATGTCTTTACCGTCGATGTTTCGTTGTACATTTTCGTCTTCGTGAGCCAGTTTGATGGCGTCCTCTTTCCCAATGGATTTTTCGACCTCTTTCTTACCCCGGACTTTTCCATTGACTGAGAAAACGAGCTCGAAAGTGTTGTCCACGGTGAGCGATTCGTCGTAAGTCGGCCAGGGTTCGTAGGCGAGGGTTTGGGAATGTCCCAGTTTTTCCCACAACTCTTCAGCCAGATGTGGGGCAAAGGGAGAGAGAATCAAGGCAAAGGGCTCCATGACGGATTTGGGGATGGCTTTTTCTTTCATCACTTCGTTGGCCAGAATCATCATGGCCGAGATGGCGGTGTTGAAGCTGAAATTTTCGATGTCCTCCGTGACTTTTTTGATGGTTTTGTGCAGGGTTTTATTCAATGATTCGGAAGGCGTTTCATCCACTACATTCCCCTCTTCGACGAGGCGATAGACTTTTTGGAGGAAGCGGTAGGCGCCCTCGATAGACTTGGTGGACCAGGGCTTACTGTCTTCAAATGGTCCCATGAACATTTCGTAAACACGCAGAGTGTCCGCGCCGTAGCGGGTGATCACATCATCCGGATTGATGACGTTGCCCAGGGATTTACTCATTTTTTCACCATCTTCCCCCATGATCAGGCCTTGATGACGGAGTTTTTGGAAAGGCTCATCAAAATCGATGTAACCATGTTGATGCAAGGCTTTGCAAATGAATCTGGCGTAAAGGAGATGGAGAACGGTGTGCTCGGCGCCTCCCACATAAAGGTCGACAGGACACCACTGATTCATTAATTTTTTGTCGGCGAACACTTGGTTGTTGTGTGGATCAGCGTAGCGATAGAGGTACCACGAGGAGCAGACGAAGGTGTCCATGGTGTCTGATTCTCGCTTCACAATCGTACGGTCTGGACCCAACTGACCACTGGCTTTTAGTTTTTCTTCAATGCGCTTGAGTTCATCGGCGTGGTGGAAAGTCTTGGAGTCTAGTAGAGGCGAGGTGCCAGTGGGTACAAAATCCACATCGGTGGGGAGAACCACCGGAAGTTCGTCGTCGGGGAGAGGGTAAGCCTTGTCTTGATCGTCGTAAACAAGTGGAATGGGGGCTCCCCAGTAACGCTGACGAGAAATGAGCCAGTCGCGGAGACGATAACTCGCTTTTCGTTTGGCGAAACCTTTTTTTTCACAGTGTTGAATGACTTCTTTTCGAACGTCGCTGGCCACTCTGCCGTGAAATTCCTGAGGTTCTTTTAAGATTCCTTTTTGGGTATCAGTGTAGC
>JAUHWS010000049.1 GCA_030427295.1 bacterium
TTTTAGCTACACCCACTCGTTTCACCACAGTCCAAGCACTTGTAACAGCTACCATTACGGATCATGATCGATCCATCAAAACTACAGAACGTAGGATCATCCGTTTTGAACGCAGCAGGTGTCGTAAAGGCTTTATTGGAACCTCCAGCCGCCACAGCAACCGCTTTTTTAGCCGGTTTAACCTTAGCTTTTTCAAGTTCTTTAATCAGCTTTCCCTCATCCGCATCTTCCTTGTTTTTAAGCTCACCAAGACTGACTGTAGAAACCGCATCCACTTTTTTCTTACGCATGGTTCCTTCATTGTAGGCTCGATCGACCAAATCTCCATTGTGATATTTTTTGGCCTGATCCGCAGGAAGGAATTTAACAGCCAGCCATCGACCAATATAATCCATAAGGGACTTAGCGATCGGAATCTCACGGTTACTGGTCATCCCCGCAGGCTCAAAACGAGTGTGAGTAAATTTAGAAATCAGAACTTCAAGCGGAACACCATATTGCAAGTTGAGTGAAACAGAAAGAGCAAGACTATCCATGATCCCAGAAAGGGTAGACCCCTCCTTGCTCATTTTGATGAAGAATTCACCTGGCGTTCCATCGTCGTAAAGACCAACAGTAAAGTACCCTTCGTGACCCGCAATCGAGAACTTGTGGGTGATGGATTGACGCTCATTTTCAAGGCGACGACGAAGTGGCTTCTTGGTGATTTCCACCTCACTCATTTCTACCTTAGTATCCTCTTTTTTCTTATCTTTATTGGACGTATTAAGAGGCTGAGACAATTTGGAACCATCCCGATAAATGGCGTTGGCCTTAAGCGCCAATTTCCAGCTGACCTTATAGGCTTCCATCACATCTTCCACGGTCGCCTCGTTTGGCATATTGATGGTCTTGGAAATCGATCCAGAAATAAACGGTTGAACCGCTCCAAGCATCTTGATATGCCCCATGTAATGAATGAAACGCTCCCCCTTAGATCCACATTTATTAGCGCAATCAAAGACAGGGAGATGTTCTTCTTTCAGATGAGGAGCTCCCTCAATCGTCATGGTTCCACACACATATTCATTCGCCGCTTCAATTTCTTCAGGGGTAAATCCAACGGTTTCCAAAAAATTAAAGTCAGGAGCTTCATAAACCGCTTTCTCAATCCCCATACTTTCCAGAAGTTCTTCGCCCAGACTGAATTTATTGAAAGCCATCCCAATAGAAAAGAGATTTTTGAGGGTTTTTTCAATTTCGATGAGCTTTTCTTCCGTCACCCCCTTTTCTTTCAAGGTCTTCCAATTGACAAATGGAGCTTCTACCAAACTTCCCTTACCCGTAATGTAATCAAGGATTTCTTGAGTTTGAGTTTTTTCATATCCCAAATAGTTGAGAGCCACAGGCACCGATTGGTTAATGATCTTCATGTAGCCACCCCCAGCTAATTTCTTGAATTTAACCAAGGCAAAATCAGGCTCTACTCCCGTGGTATCACAATCCATGACGAGCCCAATGGTTCCTGTCGGAGCAATGACGGACACCTGAGCATTGCGATACCCATGTTGTTCTCCTTTTTGAAGCGCTAAATCCCAAGCTTTCGTCGCTTCATTGTAAAGGTAATCAGGGCACTCAGAGGATTCAAGACCCACTGGAGCGATTTCAAGTTTCTCGTACTCATTGTCTGGAGCATTGTAAGCCGCTCGACGATGGTTTCGGATCACCCGAAGCATGTCTGCCTTGTTGTTTTCATAGCGAGGAAAAGGCCCATAAGCCTCAGCCATCTCAGCAGAGGTTTCATAAGATCGGCCAGTGAGCACGGCAGTGAGAGCACCTGCAATCGCGCGCCCTTCATCACTGTCATAGGGAATCCCCATGAGCATGAGAACCGTTCCAATATTGGCATAACCAAGGCCAAGCGTGCGATATTCGTAGCTTTTCTTAGCAATTTCGTAACTCGGGAACTGAGCCATTAACACGGAAATTTCAAGCGTGATGGTCCACAGCCGAATCGCATGAATCATCGCCTTCATGTCAAATTTAGAGGCTTTAACATCAAAAAATTTGAGGAGATTGAGCGAAGCTAAATTACAAGCTGTATCATCCAAGAACATATATTCACTACACGGATTAGACGCATTGATGCGACCATCTTTCGGGCAAGTGTGCCATTCATTGATCGTAGTATCAAATTGGACCCCAGGATCCGCACAAGCCCACGCCGCAAAACCAATTTGATCCCACAATTTGCGAGCTTTTAGAGTTCTGTAAGGAGAACCATCGGTTCGCTTGATGAGATCAAAATCGGTGTCATTTTCAACTGCATTCATGAACTTATTCGAAAGCCGAATAGAGTTGTTAGAATTTTGACCCGAAACCGTCGCGTAGGCTTCACCATTAAAATCACTGGAATACCCAGCAGCAATCAATGCCGCCACTTTCTTTTCCTCTCCTACTTTCCAATTGATAAAACTTTCAATTTCTGGGTGGTCCACATCAATACACACCATTTTCGCCGCGCGACGTGTGGTACCCCCTGACTTAATCGCCCCAGCAGCACGGTCTCCAATGCGAAGAAAAGACATCAATCCAGAGGAATGTCCTCCTCCAGAAAGCCCTTCGCCTTCCCCACGAATGTTAGAAAAATTAGTTCCTGTCCCAGAACCATACTTGAAGAGACGGGCTTCTCGGGTCCACAAGTCCATGATCCCCCCTTCATTCACCAAATCATCTTTAACCGATTGAATGAAGCACGCATGAGGCTGAGGATGCGTGTAGGCATCTTCAGATTTTTTAACCTCTCCGGATTCAGGATCGACATAATAATGACCTTGAGCGGGCCCGTTGATGCCATAAGATGAAAAAAGCCCTGTATTGAACCACTGAGGAGAATTAGGCGCTGCCATTTGATGAATCATCATATGAGCCATTTCAGCCTCGTAAGCATCTGCGGATTCTTTGCTGTCAAAATAGCCATGTTTTTCTCCCCATTGGCGCCAACAATTGGTCATGCGGCCCACCACCTGCTGAGCTGATTTTTCAGGACCTGTGATCACGTTCCCCTTAGCATCTTTTAAAACATTTCCCTGATCATCATACTGAGGCACCCCCGCCTTTCGCGCATACTTAGAGGCAATGATATCACTGGCATTTTGAGACCATGATTTAGGCGTTTTAAAATCCTTCATTTCAAAAACCACTGAGCCATCTTGTTTAGTGATACGACAGTGGCGGTTAGCATACTCAACGGACTCAAGGGGATTACGGTCTTTGGTTGTAAAAAAACGATCAATTTTTAGACCGGTTTGGGTCACCACTTTTGACTGAGGATTTTTAGCCTTTTTCATTTTTAGCAGGGTTAATAAAACGATTAAAATATTTAGGGGAGACAAAAAACAATCCGAGAGACAAGCAACATCAAGAAATTGAATGGCTCTTAAACAGACGAGCGAGTGACCTATGGAGTCAATTGAGGGACTTGAAAAAGAGGCCCGGCGCTCTCTATTTGTGATTTTCTAAAACAATTTTGTTTTTGCTCTAATCCTGCAATCAATTTAAAAAAACCAAGCCATTTGGTCAAACAAAAAGAATTGACGATATACCATATCTTGTATAAAGATTATTTTTGAGACACAATATATTGTATTCTTAGCCATTTAATTCCGATACCATTAACCCCCTCCTATCTGTCAACCCATTTTAATTTAACGACTAGTAGTTAGCGGTAGCGAATAACAAAAACATATCTTAAATGGAACTAAACGCTACACACTAATCGCTAAACGCTCTAAAATAAAGTCGTAACTCGTAATTTAGTAATTTATAAGTGACCAGCGAATAGCAAGGGCACATCTTAAATGGAGCTAAACGCTACACACTAATCGCTAAACGCTCTAAAATAAAGTCGTAACTCGTAATTAAAAAAACATGCTATTAATCATCACCGGAAACGGCAAGGGAAAAACCACCAGCGCTCTAGGAACCGCCATACGAGCAGCTGGTTGGAGCAAGAAAGTCGCGATCACCTTCTTTGATAAAGGGGGAACTCACTATGGTGAACAGTCTATTTTGGATGAACTAAAAACAAAAATTGACACCCATCGCTTCGGTCTAAAACGATTTGACGAAGTCACTCGAAAATTTCGCTTTGAAAACACAAAAAAAGACCAAGAAGAGGCAAAAAAAGGAGTGAAAAAAGTCATTGAACTTTTGGCTCAAGACTATTTTTTAATCGTGTGCGACGAAATCATCAATTGCTTGAACCTTAAACTCGTCGAAAAAAAACACCTACAGGAGCTATTGGACCACTGCCCTCAAAACAGCCACTTAATTTTTACGGGAAGAAATGCGCCAAAATGGCTGCAAGAAAAAGCTGATCTTATTTCAGAAGTGAATGAAATCAAGCATTACTTCAAACAAGGGAAGGACGCAATAAAAGGACTAGACTATTGACTTTTATTGGATTTATTTTAAAATGTCTAGGTTAAAAGCCGGACAAAAAATAATGTGATAAAATTGAAAAAAGCCTAATTATCGACCATGAAAAAATTCCTTCTGAGCCTGCTAACCCTCTTATTCTTGCCAGGCATAACCCATGCGGTAGAATTTGATGTGTCCACCATAAGACCCGTGGTCAATGCGCAAGACATTGTGCGGACCGACCGAAACATCATCTTTGACGCCTCCTCAAGTTTTGTCCTAGATTTTGAAGAAGACGCAAATTACAATTGGGATTTAGGAGATGGCAGCTTATTGAGCGGAGAAGAAATCGTACACACCTACGATGAACCAGGAAGTTACACCGTGATTCTCACCATCGAACAAGGAAAACAAACCGAATCCATCTCGAAAGAAATCTTTGTCTACGACAAACTGGTGTTGCTATTAACCGATGCCACAGAATGGCAAGAAAACATCAGCAAAATAAAAAATGAAGTGGCTCAAGAAGGAACGTATCTGATGGTGATAGACAGTTACGACGCCACCACTGCCTTCATGTCCGAAGAGAGTTTATACAACCAACTGAGCGACAATTTAAACACGCTGAACAATGTAGACGGTATTGCCATTTGGACCACCCGAGGAAGTGGGATAAACGCCCTCACTCGATTGATCCAAGAAGAAAGCGAAGTCAGCGAAGACGAATCGGTTCAAAAAAGCCTTTCTAATAAAACTTTGCTCATCATTACGAGTGAAAATATCAATACCTTGGGACGTATCATCCAAGGAAGCTTCAACATCATCCAACCCAAACAAATGGTGGTCACCAGCGAATACGAACTGCGCAAATACATCGCTGCCGAAACCGATGAAGGTTTTATTGTAGACCTACAAGAAAGCCTATCAGAACACAAAGTCATCAATGCCGAAACAGGGAAAGTGAGTTTTTTCAATTCCTTTTCATACCTCGTAAGCTTCATGATTTCCAAAGGAATTCCAAGCAATACCATCGTTCTTTTATTGATGCTTCCCATCATCGTCACCTTGATTGCCATTTTGAAACAAGTGATCGGCATCACCACTTTCGGGGTTTACATCCCCTCCATCATCACCCTCTCCTTCTTAGCTCTCGGTCTGGAGTTTGGAATTCTAATTTTATTCATCATCATCGTGACGGGAGCTATTGTGCGCAAAATCCTCAACCGGTTTCACCTCCTTCACATTCCCCGAGTCGCTATCGTACTCACCTTCTCAACTCTAATCATTCTTTTAACCTTAGCCTTAGGGACCTATTTGGGCATCGGAAGCATCGCCACCATCGCCGTCTTCCCCATGTTGATCATGACGACCCTAGCTGAAAAATTTGTCACCGCACTGGGAGGAAAAGGATTTTCGACCGCCTTCTTACTGATGCTCGAAACCACTCTCGTTTCACTGATTTGTTACTTCGTGGTGGAGTGGCAATACCTCCAAAATCTGGTTCTAGGCCATCCCGAAATCATCCTACTGTTGCTGGTCTTCAACTATATTTTAGGACGCTGGACAGGACTACGCGTCATGGAATACGTCCGCTTCAGAGAAGTCATGAAACACTCTGAAGAATAAATTTTAAGTGCTTTTAGCTTTTAGGCCACTTCGTTTCAAGCTGTTAGAAAGCTTAATAAACGATAAAGCTAATCGCTAACAGCTAATCGCTAACAGCTAAATTATGTGGTTCTTCCATAACCCAGGCTTACTGGGAATCAACGCCAGGAATTTACTCTACATCAAACCCTACAACCCTAAAAAAGCGGTGATGTTAGCCGATAGTAAAATCAAGACGAAGAACTTTTTGTCAGCCCGTGGCGTTCCTGTAGCCAGACTTTATCATGTGATTCACAACAAAAAAGAACTCAAAAAATTTGACTTCAACAGCCTGCCCAACTCTTTTGTGATCAAACCCAACGCAGGATACGGGGGGGAAGGCATCATGATCATCAAAGGCCGAAAAGGGGGAAATTTCATCAGATCTAACGATGAATTGATTTCAATTCAAGATTTAGCCAAACACCTCAATGACATCTTGGATGGGCGATACTCACTCGCTGGCATCACCGATGCAGCCCTTTTTGAGCAACGACTTGAAGCCCCAGAATTTCTCAAAAAAATGGCCTACAAAGGACTGCCAGACATTCGAATTGTCGTGCACAATCTCATCCCTGTCATGGCCATGCTGCGCCTACCCACCGAAAGCTCAAACGGAACCGCGAACATTCACATGGGAGGTATTGGGGTAGGCATTGACATCGCCAAAGGAGAACTGACCTATGCGACTCAATACAACAAAAAAATCGACAGCATCCCTGGTTTTGGCCCCATAAAGGGAGTCAAAATACCTCACTGGGATGACTTCCTACTCACCGCCTCCAAAGTACAACAAATCACCAATCTAGGTTTTGCTGCGGTAGACATGGTGCTCGATAAAAACATGGGGCCGGTTTTACTCGAAATCAATGCCCGAGCCGGACTACAAGTACAAGTCGCCAACATGGCACCCCTGCGGAAACGGCTGGAACGAATTCAAGGCATTAAAATCAACAACCCCGAAAAAGCCGTCCGAATCGCCCAAGACATTTTTGGGCATAAAATTGAAACCAAACACGAACACATTGACGGAAAAACAGTGATTGGAACTTTGGAGCGAGTGGAAGTGATTGGAAAAAATGAAACCGCTAAAATCATTGCTAAAATTGACCCCTCCATCGAAAAATCAGTCCTAGACGAAATCATTGCCAAACAAGTCGATTTAGATGAAAAAGGCAAATGTCGATTCAATTTAGCAGGTCAAAAGGTCACCACTGTCGTGGACAGACAGGGATTTAAAAATCAAGGTTATCAAATGCTTATTGGTCAGCGTGACCTGAGCGCTTTCTTAATCGATCCCAGCAAAAAAACCATCATTCAGACCACAGACAAAAATACCCCCATCATCAAACGCTATTTTAGCGAAGCAGAACTCAAAAAAATTGATGACGAGCTGGCTGACATTGATTCCAAAATCAAATTGTTGAGTCACTTAAGGCCCACCAATCTAAAAGAGGAAAATCTAAAATTCCTCAATGACCCCCACTACAATCCTCAATTTGAATACAAAAAACTAGGATTTGATCCCAAAAATTTCTTTTCTCGGCTCAAACGACTGGAATTCCCGGAAACTGCCATGGGAACCTTGTGGAAAAAAAAGGCAGACGAAATCACACGAAAGATTCGCTTACTCGAAGCCCGGGCAACCAACGAATTCACGCAGCGATCCATTGAACTTTATGGAACCGTTGATGAGAAATTATTACAAAGGGCCCTCGATCAAATTAAAAGCATGCCCACAGAATTTCCGAAAGAAGGCAAGCGGATGACAGCCAAAGAAGCCAAAAAACATTTTGAAAAAGCCATCAACGACTATGGATTAAAAGGGTGGCGCGTTAAAATCAAAGAAGATCTGGTGTCCGATGCCATTGCCGGAAAAGAAAACACTATTTTTATTCGAGAAGGGGCCAGTTTCACCATGGACCGATTGAAGGGAACCATCGCTCATGAAGTCGAAACCCACGCCTTCACCGCCATGAATGGAGCCAGACAACCCTATCGTCTTTTCCAACGAGGATTGGCCGATTACTTGATGACTGAGGAAGGTTTAGCTGTTTACAACCAAGAACAAACGGAGTCAACAGAAACCATAAAAAAGTATTGGGCTGCCTCTACGGTAATTGGAGTCGATGAAGCCATGCGAGGCAGCTTCGTGGACATCTATCTAAAAGTCGTAGATGCTGGCTTTGGGGCTGAACGAGCCTGGACCGTCGCTCTCAAAACCAAACGCGGCCTAGCTGACACCAGCCAACCAGGTGCATTTACCAAAGACGCTGTCTACTTTAAGGGCCACCAAATGATTGAAGACTATGTCCAAAACGGGGGGGATCTCAAGCTTTTATATTGCGGAAAAACCAACTTGGAGGACCTGGAAACCATCAAAAAAGTCAAAGGCCTCAAAACCCCCCTTTACCTGCCAGCATATTTGAGAGAGGAAAAAGTATAAAGTATATACTCACCCTCTCCCCATCTATATACCCATGTCTTAATTCATTCCAATACTCACCAATTCATTCGAATCCCTTCCAAACAAATCCTAAAGCCTAATTTCTAATGTTCAAATGAGTTAGAATTCGCTCTATTTAAGCTATTTATAGGCTGAATAGGGTTTAAAAATAGACATTCAGAATTCAGCTTTATTTGGAAATTGCGACATTGGAAATTGGTCATTGAGAAAAAATATATACCCACCTCCACTTGAAGTATATACCTAAATCCTCCATTTAGGACCCCCCTTACCATCAACTCACATCAAACCATTCCCCCTCCTCATATAAGGAGGGAAACCAAGGGGGTGGTTCAAATTAAATGAATGTAGTGGTTCTGAATACTGATTAGTCTAAAAGCCCTGCCTGCCGGCCACAAAGTGGGGCCTTTGGTCCAGGCAAGTAATAGCTAGCAGCTAACAGCTAATAATAAAACCATTCATTGGCAATAAAAAAAGCAATCCTGTAAAATAGAACACATGAAAATTGCCTTAGTTCACGAAATGCTCATCAAGCTCGGGGGCGCCGAAAGAGTACTAGCAGCACTCAGTCAAATGTACCCCAAAGCCCCCATCTATACACTTCTTGATGATCCCAAAAAAAGCAAAGAATGGTTCGAGGATAAAACCATTCTCACCAGCCCCCTACAACCCTACTTCGAAAAATTCAAACGCCCCAAATTCATGTTAGCCAAAATGCCAGGCGCCATTGAAGCCTTCGATTTTAGCCACTTTGACGTGGTCATCTCAAGCAATTCTGCCTTTGCTCACGGATTAAAAACCAGCAAAAATGTGAAGCACCTCTGCTATTGTCACTCGCCCATGCGCTATGCATGGGATTACACGCATGAATACACCAAGGGAATGACCTGGCTCAAGAAACTAGCCATCGCTAAATTACTCAATAAAATTCGCCTCTGGGACTTTGAAACAAGCAGTCGACCCGATCAATTCATTGCCAATTCAAAGCACGTCCAA
>JAUHWS010000003.1 GCA_030427295.1 bacterium
ATCAAAAGCAGTCTAAGCACAGGGATTTTATCGAAGGCTGAGGGGGAAGTCAAGAAAAAAGTCTACTTTTTATTCATTTACCGGTTTTCGTTTTAAGATAGCCATGAAAAACAAGGTGATTGATGGTCATCTTGTCTAAGTTTGGATTTATTTTAGACAAATATTTTTTGATTTTTTAAGGATTCATTTTGGCTATTTTCAAGCTCTTAGTAGACGCTTCGCTAAATGATTTATTTTATTAATTTTTTCTTAATTTGTAAATAAGCATTTGACAATTTTAAAATTATTTAATTAATCTGAGGGCCAGTTTAATTTCTAACTCATAATATTTTATGAAAGTTGCTAAAAAAGGACTTAATGGAGTCCGTTTTGCTCTCGCTGCATTATTAGTAGTGCTTAGCTTTGGCTACGGTGAAGCTGAAGTTCTCGCAGGAAATGATGGTTCAGGTGTGAGTTGTGAGTGGTACGATACAGATGCTGATGCCGATGGAAACTACCAAAGCTACTATACCTGTTGTGATGAGGATGGCTGCACGCTGGTGCAATGGTACGAGTGTGACATTTGCGGTTCTTGCAAACCTCAGATGGACTAATCCCTATGGAGCTGAGGCGAGCGCATTGGTGCCTCGCCTCCTTCATCATGCCTCTCAATACTAGTGACTCAAAATGAATTGGATACTCACTCAACCATCGCTATAATGGAATAAATTAAAAAACAAAAATGAAACACAATCCCTTAAAAGAACTTTTCACGGGGCGTCGCAATATTTTTACCGTGACTTTAACTTTGATTGGCGGTTATTT
Source organism: bacterium (assembly GCA_030427295.1). Lineage (GTDB taxonomy): Bacteria > Patescibacteriota > Gracilibacteria > UM-FILTER-43-11 > UM-FILTER-43-11 > JAUHWS01. The sequence goes on from JAUHWS010000003.1 coordinate 805, forward strand.
TATCGCCTATCCCCTGGTGAACATCGTGCTGAAGGAGGCGGGTTACGGTGGAACTATTTTGATTGGCTTTGCCTTGTTGATTTTGGGGGATTACTTGATGGATGCCTTTCATCAAAAAAGTGAATAAGAGACCTTAAAAAAACCAGCCCACTTCTACATGAAGCAAGCTGGCTTTTAGGTTCGAGATAGTGATTACTTGAATTCGAATGAAGTCATGATAGTTTCAGTGGCCTCCATGGGGGTGGTTACATTGAAGAAAATGACATTGTAGGTTTGATCTTGAGCTTCGTTGTAATAGCCGTAAGAGACAAAAGGATCCCCGCAGCCTGGACCATCACAGTAACCCGTTTCGTTAGCACCGGTTACCCAAGGACCTTCTCCATCGATATCGTACTCATCGGCTAAAGGGGCAGCATCCAAGAAGCCAACACGATTGCCTTGCATTACGCGCACTTCCATGATGGCTTCATCGAGAGCCGTTTTGAAGGTAACAACATCATTGTGATCATCAAAAACTTCTGTAAAGTCTAGCCCGTAAGGGTGACCGATTGAGTATTTGCTGTGTTGATACACTTCGAGAGGTTCTCCCATGGCCACGCGTTCTAGCCCTTGTGGAACGCCACCCATGCCGTCTACTTCCTCATTATTTTCAGTCTCATCTGAAGCATTGTCTTCAGGAGTAGATGTGTCAATCTCGTCACTGACGACCTCTGATTCACCTGCTTCATCAATGAGAGCGGTTTCATTGGTATCTGCAATCGTATCATTTGAAACATCTTCCGTCTCGACATTTTGATTGTCGCAACCAGCAACGACTAAGGCGCCGAACAAGGCGATGATTAGAAAGGTTTTTTTCATGATTTTTTAGGTTAATCATTAATTTTTTTTAAAATATCATTTTCCCTCTTGCTGAGCAAGTGCCCTTTATTTAGCTGGTAGCTTGTAGCTGTTAGCTTATAGACTGATCAGTATTTGAATAACTCAAATGATCTCTTAATTTAAGATGAAAAGGGAGTCATACCAACTGAATTTAACTCCCAGCAACCAGCTTCGAGCACCCAGCTCTTTGTGGAGGGTGGGTATATACTTGAGGGCGAGGTGGGTATATACTTTTTTCTCAATGACCAATTTCCAATGTCGCAATATCCAAATAAAGCTGAATTCCGAATGTCTAATTTTTAAACATTATTTGGAATAAAATAGCTTAAATAAAACAAATTCTAACTCATTTGAACATTAGAAATTCAAGTTTAAGATTTATTTGGAAAGTATTGATAAGTATTGGAGTGAATTGAGGTGAATTAAGACATAGGTATATAGATGGGGAGAAGGTGGGTATATACTTCATTCCGGATCGTGGGCCGAGTCGTGAACCGAATAGTTACTTAAACTGAATATCAACCACCATGCGGCCAACAATACGGTCCACCATACGCTCCACGATTCGAAAACCATTCGCTTCAGTAGTCCAAACCACTGACAGGACTTGAAAAGAAGTCTATTTTTTGTTATAATAAACTATTAATAAAACCATCATGATCAATTTTAAAAATACATCCATTGTTGTCGGCGCTCTATTTCTGGGGTTAAGTAGCTACTTGGCTTGGGATCAATATTTCCAGGATGCTCAAATTAGCTCAACAGATCCATCAGTGATCGAGGTCGATGAGGATCGTTTGAATCCTTCTGCACCAGTAGAAGAGGAGTTAGAGATGGCCTTTAGTCGAACAGGCCTGCGAACAAATACAGCCATTTCAAGCATCCCCCTTGCTGAAGTTTTATCGGGTGGACTTCCTAAAGATGGAATTCCAGCCATTTTAGAGCCCACATTTGTGACGGTTGAAGAGGCGTCGGAATGGCTGGATGATGAAGGGTTGGGCATTATTTACTCGAAAGGAGACACGACTCGATTTTATCCTTATGCGATTTTGTACTGGCACGAAATCACCAATGACACGGTGGAGGGGCGCAACATTGCGGTGACGTTTTGCCCGCTTTGTGGTTCGGCCTTGATCTTTGATCGCGGTGAGGATGTGTTTGGTGTGAGTGGAAAACTATGGGAATCGAATTTACTGATGTATGACCATGAAACCGAAACCTTGTGGTCTCAGATTTTGGGGGAGGCCATGGTGGGTGATCGCACGGGGGAGACCTTGGAGATCTTGGATGCAAATGTGATTCGCTTTGCAGATTTAAAATCGACCTACCCGCAAGCTGACGTTCAATCGAAGGATACTGGGTATTCAAGACGTTATGGAGACAGTCCTTATGGGAATTATGAAACGAATAATGAGTTGTACTTTCCTATTTCCGAGGAGGATGATGCTTTTCAAAAAAAGGAACTCTTTCACATTGTGTATGTGGATGACCTTTCGGTTGGATTTTTACGATCAGATCTGGCTGAAGTTGGAGCAGCTGAAGTCGAAGTGAATGGTCGGATGATCCGCGCTGAGATGTCTGAGGAGGGTCAAATCACGGTGACGGACATGGGCTCAGGCGAGCAACTGCCGGGCTTTGTCACCATGTGGTTCAGCTGGGTGACGCATATTGAGGGAGAACGGCTGGTGTGGGTCAAATCTTAAAGCTTTTCATAAGTAGATAAAAATGGTATAATTATTTCTCTAATAATCTCTATTTATGGAAAACCCATCTGATCTACTTCCTATCATTGTAGTGCCCAATGGCGAAGATGGAGAACTTATGCATATTACGGAATCTAATGTTTATACGGTTCAGGGCGATGAAATAGTTGAGATGGGATCTGATTTTAGGAAAGCTCTAAAAAAATTGTCTGCTGCCCATGGGGCAATGGTACTTGATATGGCCTATAAACAGGATTCAGGAGCAAGAAATCGTGAAGCTGTCAAAAAACTCGTTGACCAAGCGACAGCGGAGATTTTATTGGGTGGTCGAGTCAGGCTCACCTATTTGCTTAATAGCGATGGTGGCAAATACGTAAACCTGCTTGCGCACAGAAATTTGATGCAATTTATAGGAAAAAATGGCCAAGCGCAAGCCATTGGAGGTCGTATCATTTCAAGTGCTGCAGCTCAACTCTTTTTATCGGCAGATAGGGACAGACGTTATATTTTAGATGAGACAACCATGATGCTTCATTTGGGAGTGTCGAAAAAAGAAGAGGTGCACGCCCCAAAGGATCAAATCGGAAGGGATGTTGTCGAATTGAGCAGGGTTATTTCCAAAAGACTCTTTAAAGAAGTATTACTTGTAGGGGATTACGAAAAAAAGAGTGAAGTGGAGGCTTGGATCGATGCCATTCCTGATCAGCCTCCCAAGCCAGGAGATGCTGTGAAATCCGATCATGCTAGATACTTTTCTGCCCAGGAAATTGTGGCCGCCAAATGGGCCAAACGATTGGAGATAGAAAATGAAGAGGAATTTTTTATGGAGATTGAGAGGGTGCTCCATTCGCGTCCGATCACTGATATGCCCCAAAGACTCATGGACCAAATTGAATCTCTTGATGAAACTCCGGGTACTAAAAGTACGAGGAGTAAGTTTGACGAAATGTTCGCTAGGCACAAGCCAAGGAAACAATCTTAGGGTGTTGTAGGGCTATGGTAGCTTGCCCTCACTCATCGTCTTCAGGTCGATCCATGATCGTAACAGCATGTTCACTTTTTATGCGACGTGCTGCTTTTATGGCTTTTCGTGGCTTTCGTTCGGGTGGCACATAACCTCTCTTTAGTAAAATTCCTGCAACCCACCAGCGTAATCTTTTTCCCAGCCATTTGCCCACCTTACTACCTTTAAGGGCTCCCACTATTCTTCGCCTCTTAAACTCCTCGTGGCCCATAGCATTTTTAGAATCCCGATATCCAAATGCGACAACTGCCATTTTGACCACCTTGCCGTTGTCATCCCTGATAATATTGAGAATGTTGAAGGCGCCCTCTTGATTAATTGCGTAAACAACTTCGTCAAATATAGGGTCATCAGTAAAAGTTGTCCTTAAATCATCTAAATTGGTTGCATGGATTATATGATCAAATTCTCTCCAATCACTTAAATCGACTCTCACCGGCTGTGCGCTAAAAAGATCTTGGTTGCCAACCTTAAATCGAGCCCTGCCTGCTTCGTTTTTAAAGCGATTATGATCGCTCAACTGAGCCTTAACACGCTCTTCCCAAAAGTCCCCCAACTTATCGTCTTTAACAGCAGTGCGTAAGCGATATGCCCTTTCTTCTAGGAGATAAATATCCTTTAAGGTGCTTTTTATTTCTTCAACACTTTGAGTAACTCGTTCCAAGCCTTCTAGTTCTAGTGATTCTAAATTGAAAGATGGGAACTCCTTTATTCTCTTATGAGCTTTGATGGCATCAGATGGTTCATCTTCAGCGATTACGAGAGCATTGCAGACACTGTAAATCACGTCAATTTGAGTGAGTAACTCAGCAATCCTCTCTCTGTAGCGCTGGGTGATACTCTCTTCATATTGATCCATCCCTCCATATCTGAGCTCTTTTGCCCTTCTTGATAAAGATTCAAATTGAGTTTTTAAAGCCAGCCTCATTGTTGCAACCTTCACCTCCTCGGATTCTAATAAATCCTCTCTTGACTCAGTAGCCATGCCGTTCTACTTAATTTAAATAAACTCTATTTTTTGTTTTGATTTTTATCCACCACCTCCTCAAGCCCTTCAAACGGTCGATGAATGAGGGGCTTTGAGCTCCCCTGAATGAGCATTCGACTTACTTTCAAAGTCGGCTTTTTTTGTCCACTATTGAGGGTCAACTCTCCCAAGTGGAGAGCGATCACTTCATTTTTATAGGCCAGTTTGAAGAAGATGACTTGATCATAATGAGCGGTTCCAAGTTCAGGATTTGGGAGGTTGTTTGAAAGCCCATATCTGAGGATTCGATCTAGATCATCTTTAGCTTCTACTTGATTCACAAAACAATTGTTCAATTCTTCTTGAGTGACTGATTTGATTGATCCATCTTCGCTTCGATGAGAAAATTTTGATAGAGGTTCAGCTCCTTCGTAATCACCTTCAAAATCATCATCTCTGCCTACCAGTGCATCGCTGGTGTCGATGGCATCAGCAATGACTGAGAAAAGCTCGTCTAAATCAACGCCATCACCATCGACGTATTTACCCTTGGTTAAAGGTACTTTTGAGCTTTCTAGATTGCTTTTTTGGGGATGCATTTCAGCCAAGACTCGGATTTTTTTCAAAAACAAACGAGGATAGGGGGTTTGATTTTGAACGTCGTGAGCCTCTCCGATGTGTAGAGCGAGCAGCTCACCAGGTTGCAGAACTCCATGAGCTTTATCTCGTAATAAAATTACGTTTTGATAATGGAAATCACCTTCTTCTTTCGCACTCGGAATGACCGCCATTAGACTGGCCAACAATTCTGGGTCAGCAGCGGTGACGTCAATAGCGTCCAATTCTGAACGTGTGATGGTGTTCAATGTGCCTTGCTGAGTGTGGTTAAAGGCATTTAAATTGTAAGAGGGATGCCCCTCCTCTAAAAATTCTGAGACGGTCATACAAACTTCTGAGGCTGTTATGGACGCCTCTGAAACTTTAATTTCTGATTTTTCTTGTTCTGCCATGCCGTTTAAACCGTGGCCAAAAAGTGAAATGACTCTATTTTTTCCAATTGGCTTTGCAGGGTCATGTCGATGCAAACCAAGTGCTTTAACGGCGGCGCGTCTTTGATCAAAAAGGGCCTGGGCCTCAATAAGGTTGGATTGAGACGTCGCCTCATCGACAGTGGATTCGACTGTTTCATGGTCAGGGACATCCATAAATATGAACGTTATGTGATGATAAAATTATAATAAAAATTTTCAATTTGTCAAATATAGTGTGTTTTTTAGAAAAATTTAATCTAATAAATTTGACAAAAATAAATTAAGTTCTAAAATTATTCCTGCACTTAACTTGAATTCATATGCCTCCACGAAATGCCAAGGAAACTAAAGCCAACCCTCCGCTTACCCCTTTAGTCATCAGCCCAGTAGGGCGAGGGGAACACTTTGGGGATATCAGGGGTGCTGACACTTATTACAGCAGGAAGGGTGCCATGATACGGGCGTGCAATTCTTCCAGGAAGGCTCTAAGGAGACGGGTTCGATTTGACTATTTAGCCAATGTGCTTAATGCACCAAGCGCTGTTACTGCTAGCGTAAGAGAAGGTATCGAGGAAGCTCTAGCTGAAGTTGATCCTAGTCTTAAAGGTATGCTTGAGGAATTACTATCATCAGGTCGTTTTGATTTAAGCCTCATTTTGAGTTCTGGAAAGTCTTTCGCCACCACAGATACTGAGGTTGAATATGCAAAGTTAGCTACTTATGTGCAAAGAAATGGTGCCGTACCCCGTGCTATTTTTGGGCAAGAGGTCATAGGTTCAGGGGCAGTGGTGGGCATGATGATGCCAAGAAGAATTGTTTTACCCGATACCACAATCACTCTAGCCCTTCCCTTTGATATATGTGACCCTGAGGATATGTATAATGATATTCTTGGTGATGAAAGCCATGAAAGTCTTTCGGAGCTGGCTCAAGAAAGCCGGGATGACCACTTACGTTGGCTTAGGTCTAAACTACTTCCAAACCTACCCAAAGGGCTTGGTATTCGGGCCAAGGCTGAGGCATGGCTCGAAGGCATACCTGCCGAAATTCCAGCAGATCCCAGCGAAAAAGTAAATCTTCATCCCCACATCATCACAGGGCAGGAGTTGGTAAACGCCGGTGCAGCTGAAATGGTTGAAGCGATTGATCGCAGGGCTTTCATGGAACTTTTGGGATTAAAGGGTGATCCTTACCGTGTCATTCCAAATCGGCTAGCGAGTCACTTAAGCAATCTCGCTCCTCAAAGAGCTATTTCAGGAGAGTTGTTGTAGAAAAGTTTTAAGAACACAAATAATCATATTATAGTTGAAGTTAACGTTAATTAATTAATTTTTTGTTAGCATTTAATCCTTGAATTAAGTTGAGTGAATTAATAGACACTGGAGGGGATCGTGAATTTTCTCTTGAGAACCCGGATATCATCCTTGTTTCAGATTATGACATACGTCAGCTGTTTGAGAATAACCCCCATGTGCGTCAGGCAGATATTCTTACTGTTGTCATGCGGATGGCAACTGAACAAGTGGGGAGAGCGACTGAAATTACACTTAAAGATCTACAAGCTGGCTTAGATCAGGCTATTCAAGACGGTTCTATCCAAACATAAAAACACCTGTCGCCAAAACCACAAGTCTTTTGAGATTTTTTTTGCTATCCTTTAAAATGAAAATAGTTATCAAGCATAATCCTTAAATCATGTCTAAAATTTACGACGTCATTGTCATTGGAGCGGGCCCGGCTGGATACACCGCCTGTTTGTACGCCAGTCGGGCGAATTTATCCGTCCTGTGTTTTGAAGGATGGCAACCTGGCGGTCAACTGACCACCACGACCGTGATTGAGAATTATCCAGGCTTTGAAAATGGCATCGATGGCAAGGAGCTCATGCAAGAAATGCGCAAACAAGCCGCTGTTTTTGGAACGGAGTACATCACCAAAGATGTGACTGCTATCGACTTTGCCGCCCCAACCAAAAAAGTACAGGCGGGTGAAGAATCATATGAAGCGCGGGTCATCATCATTGCCACCGGAGCCAAGCCACGGAAATTGGGAATAGAATCTGAAGAAAAATTGTGGGCCAAGGGGGTGTCAAGCTGCGCGACCTGTGATGGCTTTTTCTTTCGAGAAAAAAAAGTCGCCGTGATTGGTGGAGGGGATAGTGCCATGGAAGAAGCCAACTTTTTGACCAAGTTTGCTGACAAAGTCTATTTGATTCACCGTCGGGAGGAATTCCGCGCCTCAAAGATCATGCTCGACCGAGTCAAAGCCAATGAGAAAATTGAAATCCTCACCAACAAAACTGTGGAAGAAGTGTTGGGAGAACAAAAGGTGACGGGATTAAGATTGAAAGACACCCAATCCAATGAAACGTCTGAACTGGAATTGGATGGGATGTTCCTAGCCATTGGTCACATTCCCGTGACTCAATTGTTTGAGGGGCTTGAAAAAGATGATCAGGGTTATCTGTTGCATAAAGAAAACACCATGACCAATATGAGTGGTGTGTTTGCGGCCGGAGACTGTGTGGACCATCGTTATCGTCAAGCCGTCACCGCCGCCGCCATGGGCTGCCAAGCCGCCATTGATGCCGAGCGATGGCTGGAAGGACAAGAGTAGTGGCGCAATATCTTGCGCCGATGCTATTGGAATTCTGAATTTTGGAAGTATATACTTACCTTCTGCCCAACTATATACCTAAGTCTTAAATTTCCAATTCACCCCAATACTCACCAATTCATTCCAAACAAATCCTAAACTTGAATTTCTAATGTCTAAATGATTTAGAATTTAATTTATTTAAGCTGTTTATAATCAGAATAAGGTTTAAAAATAGAAGTCTTAGGCCTTGCGATTTAATTCGTAATTCGTAACTTGTAATTCGTAATTGAGACGAAAGTATATACCCACCTTCACTCGAAGTATATACCTAAGTCACCTATCATGAACACCCCTGCCCCCCTGCCTACCGGCCACAAAGTGGGGCCCTTGGTCCAGGCAGGACTCTTAGAGAGAGGGAATTGATTGTGAGACTAACTTACAATCAATTCTCCTTCTTCGAAGGGGTGCCCGGAGGGCGGGATAGTTTTTCCCACCCCTCAATGAAGGTGACATTAGCCAATGTCGCCTTCAGGTTAACTAGCGGTTTGGGACCAGTATATACCTAAGTGTACCATTGTCATTCCATGGCTTGACCGTGGAATCGTCTGAATTCAGTCCTTCTAAATTTAGACGACTCTTGGATCAAGTCCAAGAGTGACAAACGGTTGTTTATTTTTCAATGAAGGTGACATTGGCCAATGTCACCTTCAGGTTAACCTTCGTGCTAAAATGTTCACCATGAATAGCACCTCTCTTCTTAAATACATCGAGCAAAGTATTAAAACGATTCAGGAACGGACTCAAAGCCCCGTCCGAGTGGCGATCAATGGCATTGAAGGAGCCGGCAAGACGACCCTCAGCAAAAAACTGGTGGAATTTTTGAAGGCAGCCAATCATGAGGCGCACCATGTAGGAATCGATGGCTTTCATAATCCCAAGACAATTCGCTACCAGCAGGGCCGTGATTCAGCCGATGGCTATTATGAAGATGCTTACAACGAAGCTGCTTTTGTGGAGCAGGTGCTGAAAGCCTCCCGAAAAGAAAAACCCTACATACTGCCTTTTATTCACGATTTAGAAACGGATGAAGCCACTGAACCTGACCCTATTTTTCTGGGTCCTCGGTCAATTATAATCACGGATGGGGCCTATTTGTTCAAACCTATTTATAGGCCTCATTGGGATTTAAAAATTTATTTGAAAGTCGACTTTGAAACCGCCATGGAGCGTGGCATTCAGAGGGATGCTAAAAATTTGGGCGGAGTTAAAATGGCAAAACAAAAATTCCTGGATCGCTATCATGCGGCCTCCAGACGATATCAAAAGGAGGTGAATCCTGAATCTTTAGCCGACCTGGTGATCGACATGAGCTCGTTTGGAGCATTGAAAATTTTGAAGAACCGGAACGAATCTTGAAGGCGATAAAACGTTTTCTCGCCTTCAAGATTGAATGAGGCATTCAACTCCCCCTTTTATTTCAAACGATACCGAAGCTGCTTTTCTCCTTCATGTAAAATCAAGAACCAGAGGGCGCCGACAATTGGATAAACAAGATAGGAAAGATGAAGGGCTTCGAACCCAAACCACACGGCAATGGAAGGCACGTAGATGAGGAGGGCAATGGCGGCCAGGGAAATGAGGAAGGAGCCCCACAGCTGCTTGTTGGCAAATAGATAGGGAGTGAAAATCGTGCGTTCGGTGCGCCGAGAAAGAATGTTCATGAACTGGCAGAAAATGATGGCCGTGTAGGCGGCGGCCCGCCCGGCTTCAAGACTCGCCCCCGAAATATGGTGAACCATGACAAACGAAAAGAAACCAGCGGCCCCCATCCAAAACCCATAAAAAATCAAATTGAGGTAGCTGCTGGAATTCAGGATATGATCTTTGAGGTCTCGGGGTGGCTTTTTCATCAAGGTCTTTTCGGCAGGATCGAAGGTGATAGCCGTGAGCGGGAGCATTTCTCCTACGAGATCGACGGCTAGGATTTGCACCGCGGTGATGGGAATTTCAAGCCCAAAGGCCACGCCAACAAATCCAAGCAACACGCAAGCCAACTCCCCATTGTTGGAGGTGATGGAGGAGAGAATGGTTTTTTTGAGATTGGCAAAAATCGTCCTTCCTTCTCCAATGGCCGTCGTGAGCGTGCGGAAGTTGTCGTCGAGGAGGACGATTTCGGAGGCTTCTTTGGCCACTTCGGATCCCATCTTCCCCATCGATACCCCAATATCAGCTCGCTTGAGACTAAGGGTGTCATTCACTCCATCTCCCGTCACCGAGACCACTTCCCCCATTTTTTTGAGGAGGGAGACGATGCGAAATTTGTCTTCGGGGGACACGCGGGAGAAAATGACGGATTGTTGTCGGAGGATTTTTCGAAGTTTGGCGTCTTTCATGCGTTTGATTTGATCACCGGTGTAAGCCTCGAGCTCGCCTCTTTCATTTTTCATGCCAATCCGCTGGGCGATGGCTGTAGCCGTCACGGCGTTGTCGCCCGTGATCATCATGACCCGAATGCCCGCCTCGTAGCTGGCTGTCACGGCTTTGGACACGCCGATGCGTGGCGGATCGATCATGCACACAAATCCAGCAAAGATGAATTGCTTTTCGGATTTTGAGATCGAAAAGGATGTGGTGGTTTTGGGAAAATCCCTGTACGCCAAAGCAATGACTCGGAGGGCCTGTTGACTGAATTCCTCCCCTTTCTGGAGGATCTCCTTTTTCATTTGGGGAGTCAGGCGTTTGATCTCATTTCCCACTTTGGTTTTAGAGCAGGCGTCCAGAATACTTTCGAGGGCTCCCTTCATGTAGCCAATGTGTTTGCCTTTGTGCTTGCGGATAATGGTCATCCGTTTTCGCTTGGAATCAAAGGGGAGCTCTTCGAGTGATGGGAAAAGTTTGTCGAGTTGGCGGGGTTTGAGTCCCACTTTCATGACTAGGGGGGTGAAGGCGACCTCGGTAGGATCCCCGACAGGATACCAACTGCGATGGGTTTTATCGGGAGGCAGCGCCCGTCCGTTGCTGGCTAGAAAGCCATCCTGAAAAAATTGTTGCAGCGCCGAGAAAGTTTTTTTGTCGATCTTTTTTTTGCCCTCGAGGACTGAGCCTTTGGGATTGTAGCCCTCTCCGGTCACGTTGAAAACTCGGGCTTCACAGGTTTTTCCAGTGAGCTCATCCAAAGTCACACAATGCGTGATGGTCATCTCATTTTTGGTGAGCGTGCCGGTTTTATCACTGCAAATGACGGTGGTGGATCCCAACGTTTCGACGGAGGAGAGCTTCTTGACAATGGCTTTCTTTTTGGCCAGTCGACCGACCCCCAAACTGAGGGCAACGGAGATTTGAGCGGGAAGTCCTTGAGGCACTGAAGCGGCGGCCACTGAAATGGCGAAGAGGATACTGAGTTGAACGGCGGTGCCAATCCCCTCACCTCCTTTGGTGGTGAGCACTAGGTTGATGATGAACAAAATCAAAGCGATCGCTCCCGCAATTTTGGTGAGCGATTTGGCCAGGATGTTGATTTCTTTTTGAAGCGGTGAGAGGTCGTGTTCGATGCTTTGTGTGGCCGTGGCAATACGCCCAATGGCCGTGTCCATTCCTGTGCCATAAACCAGGCCGTAAGCATTCCCCTTGGCAACCGTCAACCCCATGAAGACCAGATTGTCTTGGTTGGTGGTGCTGGTGACACCATCGATGACCAAGTCGGCAAATTTTTCTTGAGGGACAGATTCTCCGGTCAGCACGAAATCGTTGGTACTGAAGTGGGTGACTCGAGTGAGGCGAATGTCGGCGGGGATGGAACTGCCTTCTTCCAAATAAACCAAATCCCCGGGGACGAGTTGAGATTGAGGAATTTCAGCCTCTTTGCCGTCTCGAATCACCACGGCCTTGTCTTGGATGATGGCCTTGAGGGAGTCAAGAATTTTTTCAGCTTTGAATTCTTGATAGAAACCAATCACCGCATTGACGAGCACAATGACGAGCAAGATGGTTCCCCCTCGAAAATCACCGAGGTAGTAGGCCAGAAAGGCGGCCAAGATGAGCACGAGGATGAGCAGGTCTTTGAATTGATCTAAAAATCGCAAGACCATGGGTCGGCGTTTGCCTTCGCGGAGTTCGTTGGGTCCGTGCTCGAGTGATCTTTTTTCAGCCTCTTTTTGAGTGAGACCTTTTTCGAGATCGGTGTTTAGCAAAGCCGCTGATTCTTCAATCGAACGCTGATAAAAAAACTGTTTTTTGGCATGTTTCGTGCCTGCTTTTTTGGGCATGTTTGATTTTTGTTTTTGGCTTTTTATATTGTAGCACAAATCTGATCAAACTGAATTTGAAGTTTTGCCAATTGCGTTTTTTTAGAGGCATATCTCTCACGCTGCCACATGACGATGTTGTTGAATCCACTGATCCGCTTGGCCCGGGGTGTAACGTCGAATATCAGGCGCTTTTTCCTGGGTTTTTTCTCGAGCCAACAGGAGGGCTTTTATGAGGACATTTCCATAAAAGCTGAGTTTGGCGGGGTCGGCTTCGAGGCAGGCTAGGTCAAATTGGCCAAACGGTCCTAAGTTGGAGAGTTCGGTTTTAACCATTTCAATGGCGGCGCCTTTTTCATAGTCATTGTGACTGACGGATCCCAGGACCGCATTGTTGAAATAGTAGATATCATCGCTCAGAGGAATGCCCAGCGTATTGAAAATTTCTTTGAGGGATTCTAAGAGAATGGGGTCAATGTATAAATGTCCCTCCTGATCTGGATGCTCTTTAAAGGTTGAGATCACCGCATGAGTTCTGGTCTGGCGAACATGAGGTCCTGCCAAACGGTCAATCCGGTGCCTGAGCCGTTCAACATAATCCACCCCATCGGGGATGGCTTGTCCATCTAGGTCTGTGCTGAATGGCCTCATGCTGTGCAAATCCAACCATTTTCCATCTGCAGTTAATTTATTGATGAGACGACGCCGTTCATCGACCACTTGCAGATAATAGAGATTGAAGAGGTGATTGAGAAATCGCACCTGTCCATTATTCACTTCGCCATTATTATAGGTAGGACGCACAGAATGACCCTGGACCCGATTGGCATCAATGATCTCTCGAGGTAAAAAGACGTTTAAAACGGCTACTCGATAGCCCTGAGCGGCTAATTTCTGAGCCATGTTGTGGGCTAGCTCGGGTGTGAAGACGTCGGCTTCAAGATGACAAATTTGAGTGAGTTGTTCGCGAGTGAGTCGGGCTTGCTTGAGATAATCTGGATGCTGAGCCAAAAAAGCCTCTGGTTTGGCGCCATGAGGCACATAGAAAAAGAAGTCGATTTCATCCGTTTCAGGCGCGTTTCCCCCTAGATGCTTCGAATTGTAAAACCGTGTTTCAGACGGTCGAAAGAGGGCGCTCATGGGCAGGTATCAATCTAAGTCAGGCGTCTTTTATAACAGTTATGTGGAGAATTGTCTAGGGGTTTGAATGACTTACGGATTATGAATGACGTAGTACGCATTATGCGTTGACCGATCTTTTTTTCTTCGCACCTCGCACTTTGTACTTAGCACTTGAGATGAAGTATATACTCACCCTCTCTTTAACTATATACCTACCCTCTTCAAAAAGCTGGGAGCTCGGAGCTGGTAGCTGATAGTTAAATTCAGTGAAGATACCTCTCTATTTGTCTTAAATAAGTGATAATTTAAGTTTTTCTAAATACCAACTAGTCTACCAGCTAAAGGCTAATAGCTACCAGCTCGAATAAAGTATATACCCACCCTCACATGAAGTATATACCTAAGTGTACAGTTTAAAGTACAGTTGTCATTCCATGACTTGATCATGGAATCGTCCGAATTCAGAACATCCAAATATAGACGACTCTAGGGTCTGACGCCCATGAGTGACACCTATTTCCTTGCTTCTTAATGAAGGCGAGGATATATATCCTCGCCTTCAGGAGTTGATTAAATACTTCACTCAGAACCACCCCCTCACCATCAAATCACATTCAAGCCCCTCCCCCTCCTCATATGAGGAGGGGGACACAGGGGGAGGTCCAGATCAAATGAATGGAATCATTCCGAACTTCAACATCCAAAACCATTCGTAAACCATTCCCCAAAGGGGCCCCGCTGGGGCGAACACTATACGCAGTCAATTCGCAACCCATCCGTCATCAAAGCATTGAAAAAAACTGAATTTTCAGGCAAAATGGTTTCTGTGCTGGGTCTATTGAGGATCTATTGTGGATCTTTAGATGCCTCAAAATCGACCGTCAGCTTACAAAGACCTTCTAAAGACATTCATGAAAAACATTCGGAACTTCTGCATCATCGCCCACATCGATCACGGCAAGTCGACTTTGGCGGATCGGTTTTTGGAAATCACTCACACCCTGTCCAAGCGCGACATGAAACATGGACAGATGTTGGACACTATGGAGTTGGAACAAGAACGTGGGATCACCATCAAGTTACAACCGGTTCGCATGGATTATAAAGGGTATACTTTGAACTTGATCGATACGCCCGGGCACGTGGACTTTACTTACGAAGTGAGTCGGAGTTTGGCGGCCTGTGAAGGAGCGATTTTGGTGGTGGATGCCACTCAAGGGATTGAAGCCCAAACTTTGGCCAATCTGTACATGGCCATGGATCACGATTTGACCATCATCCCTGTGATCAACAAGATCGACATGCCGGCGGCCGATCCGGAGCGGATCATGACGGAGATTGAGAATACCTTGGCCATTCCGCGTGATGAAGTGCTTAAAGTTTCGGCGAAAACGGGCGAGAATGTGGAGGAGGTGCTCGATGCCATCATCGAACGGATCCCAGATCCGACAGAGGGAGGGCTTCGAAAACAACTTGATTTGACCGATGATACAGAGGCTAAGGCGTTGATTTTTGATTCGATTTACGACACCTATCGTGGCGTGGTGACCTACATTCGCATGGTGACCGGGACCTTTAAAAAGGGTCAGAAACTGCGCTTTTTGAACACTAAAGCAGATATCGAGCCAACGGAGGTGGGCTATTTGCGCCCGGCTTATGAACCGGTGGGGAAATTAGAACCGGGTGAGGTGGGTTATTTGGTGACGGGTTTGAAATCCGTGGGTGAAGCGCGTGTGGGGGACACCATTTGGTCGGGCCATAAGGATCAATTGGATTCCGCCGAGCCACTTCCGGGTTACAGTCGTGTGACGCCGATGCTTTATGCAGGAATTTACTGTGTGGATGGAGATGACTATCACTTGCTTCGAGATTCATTGGAGAAACTGACCTTGAATGATGCGGCTCTGGTCTATGAACCTGATCAGTCCCCTGCTTTGGGTTCTGGGTTTCGTTGTGGATTTTTGGGACTCCTTCATATGGAAATTGTGCAGGAGCGCTTGGAGCGCGAGTATGATTTGGATTTGATCACTACCGCGCCATCGGTGTCTTACAAGGTGAACATGAAGTCGGGTGAAAAGCTGACGATTTCCACCCCAGCCATGCTGCCAGATCCTTCGATTTTTGATTCGATTGAGGAACCCTGGGTCAAAGTTGAGATTGTGTGCCCCAAAGACAAGGTAGGGTCGGTGATGAAGTTGGTACAACAACGACGTGGGGTTCAAAAAAATATCAGTTACATCGATGAGGAGCGAGTGCTTTTGCTTTTTGAGATGCCGCTAGCCACGGTGATTTTGGACTTTCATGACTCGCTGAAGAATGTGAGCTCGGGCTACGCTTCGATGAACTACGAATTTTTGGACTATCGGATTGAAAATTTGTGTCGGCTGGACATCATGGTGGCCGGTGATAAGGTGGATAGTTTGGCGGTGATGTGCCATCGAACGGAGGCAGAAGGGTTGGGACGAAGGTTGGCCAAGAAACTGAAGGAGCTCATTCCGCGGGCTCAGTTTGCGATTCCGATTCAAGCCGCGATTGGGGGGAAAATTGTGGCCCGAGAAACGATTTCGGCCTTCCGTAAAGATGTGACGGCTGGTTTGTATGGGGGAGATGTGTCACGGAAAAACAAGCAACTTCAAAAGCAGAAAAAAGGGAAAAAACGCATGAAGCAAATGGGTTCTGTGGCCTTGCCTCAGGAGGCGTTTCATGCGATTCTTAAAAAGGACTAACTTTGCCATATGGCTTCAAAAACATTGGATATCATTGGGTATCACTTGGGAACGCGAGTGGATATTCAGACGCTCAAGAGTCAGTTGAAGCTGACCTTGGTTTATCATGACCTGACGGAGCTGGTTTACGAGTTGGGCAAAAACAGTTATTTGCTGATTCATGATTATGGTAGCCTTGTTTTTTTGGGAGCAACGAAGAAAAAACAGGAGGCGTGGCTGAAAAAAGTGCGGAGCGCGTCGGGGGTGGGAGCCTCTGATTTGGATCCTGAATATTATTTGGTGGAACTGAATGCAAGGGCGAAATATCAGGTGCTTTTTGATAAAATCGTGCTCAAGAAAATGAACCATGAGATTGCACGCGTTTTGATGTTGAGCATTGCCCAGTCGATTGCTCTGGATCACTACACGGCTCAGTCGGAGCAGTTGTTGAAGGAAATTTCCATCCACACCACGGAGCTGGAAAAGAGGGGGGCGTTTTCAATTCGAGGAAGAAATTTGGCTAAGTATATGGGGAGAACGATGAACTTGAAAAATAAAATTGTGGGGAATTTGTATGTTTTTGACACTCCGACAGAAATTTGGAATGACGAACTTTTGGATCGCATCCACACCGATTTGCACCGGGAGTTGGACATTGATCAGCGGTATCGCAGTTTGAAGGATAATCTGGAAACGATTAAAGAGAGCTTGGATTTTTTCAATGAATTCAATCAGCACACGCACAGCTCCCGCTTGGAGTGGATCATTATTCTGTTGATTTTATTCGAGATCGTGAAACCATTTTTTGACCAGTGGATGGCGGGGTGATTTGCAAAATGATGGATCAGAGTTTTTTGTATGCGTTTTTTCGATGCGCGATTTTGAAGTGTTCCAATCATGACAAAGTTTGACAATCTTTGCTATTTTTGATATAATGGTTGTGTCTTTGATAAATTCAAACCCTATGGTGACTTACAACATTTCTTTAAATGAGGAATTGGACGAATTGGTAAGGGCCAGCCTTAAGTCTGGTTGTTATGCCAATCGCAGTGAGTTTTTTAGAGATTTGTTGAGGCACCATTATAAGAGACAAGGCATTATTGTGGAGCAATTATCCGCAGATGACCCTGATTATAAAATGGTTCAAAAAATGAAAAAAAGAAAGAAACCGGGTTTTTTGTCTTTTGATGAGGTCATGAATGAACCCACCTAAATATACGATTGAAATTAGTAAGGAGGCTTTAAAGAATTTCAAGAGGCTCTCCTTACCCCTCAGAGAAAAGATTTGGTTAAAGGCTAAATCGGTTTTAGAGAACAATCCTTTTCCTCAAGGAAATAATCCTAAGAAGCTCAAAAACACGGATGTTTTTCGATTGAGAATTGGAAATTATCGACTGGTTTATTCGATTGAAAACAAGGTGGTGCGAATTTTTATTTTTAAGCATCGAAAAGATGTTTATAAGAATTTTTAGAGTTTAGAGTTTTTTGTATACGTTTTTTCGATGAGCGATTTTGATGATGGTCACGATTTCAATTTTTTTTTGAACCCGATAAACCACGCGGTACATTCCTATCCTGAGGCGGTAGTGACCTGAATAACCTCTGATTTTTTTAGCTTGTTTTGGAATCGGATCTTTGGCGAGCTGACTAATGGCTGTTTCAATTTTTGTCAAAAATACATCTGGAATTTTTCGTATGTCTTTGAGCACAGAGGCTTTTAATTCTATTTTGTACATGTTTATAGGAGATTTTTAAGAGATCCTTTGAAAGGAATGGTTTTTTCGCCTTTTCTGGATTCGATGGCTTTGATGTCTTCCAGTTCTTCCAAGGCTTCCATCAGCATGTTGTAGACTTCAATGGGCACGATGGCAGATTTCACTTTTGAATTGACGATGAGGTAAAGGATATCCGAATCGGATAGGGCTTTTGAACCTTTCTTTTTGATGTCTTGTAGGGTGACGGTATTCATTATATTTAATTTAGTATTTTATTCACTCTTTATTATATACTAAATTTAGTATTAAATAAAGTACTAAAAAAGTACCTATTATATTTTACCTGAGTCGTCGAGGAAAATTAATTACGTAATTAATTTCAAATCATCCTCTAAAATAAGCTATTCTAAAAAATAATATTGAAAAAATAAATCGATGTGCTAGGATTTGTTTGTGAATCCAACGACTTCTAAATCATCTCAAAAAACCAAAACCGCGTAGCGGTGGTCTTTTGTGATTAATGATTTGACTCAGCAGACCACCTCAAAAGTGGTTTTTTGTTTGTCATATCACGTCATTTTTATTAGAATAGTCAACCCATTGCCTCTTAACCCCATATCGTATGCCACTCTCACCAACTCCAACTCAATCCAATGATCGACCAATGCGCTTAGCTTACATGACCTCAATTTCTGAAATTGCCAGCCCGAAAGGCGGTGAGCATGTGGGCCAAGATGTCACTTGTCCGGAAACAGGCGATCAACTTGGTTATCGAGAGGGCCATTTGGAAGCTTTAGCTAAAGCAATTGAGCAAAACAGAGATGGCGTTGGTGACTTGGTTGAAATTGCTGCTGTAATTTATCATGATTCAAATAGACGCATGAAAAGAATGGGGTTCGATGGAAAGCAAGCAACAGGTGATATTCGCTGGCCATGGCCAGAAAATCTGCCGGCTGCTGACGGTAAGACCTTGGGTGATGTGACTCATCAGGTGGTGATGTATACACCTGAATGGAGAGAGGCAAGAAAGGCAAGAAACTTGGAATTGGCTCGAGGAATCAGAGCTGAAAGAGAGCGCTATTTGGAAACGCTTCTAAGAGAAAACGGGGTGGATGTTTTATTGAATGATAGTGGCACCTACATTTTTCAACCCAATATGGCCATTCTTCAAAGCAAAGGGGGTCGCATTATCAATATTCATCCTGCGGTCACCAATCCAATTCATCCTGACTACAAACTAGCATCTGATCAAGAAATTGACCCACGATATGCTATCCCTGGATTATACCCTACAGAAAGTGCATTAATGAGATACAATCAAGGGAAAATATTAGGTGTCGGCAGAGAAGTGATTGATGTACCTGAATTACAAGGCTATCGAGGACATGGGGCTACATTACATGAAATCATTGCTGAAATTGACGCAGGGCGTGTGATTCATGCTAGAGAGAATAGGGACATGATTGAACCTGGAATGTCTCGCCAACAATTGAGACATCGAGCGTTTGAATTGAGCAGAGAGGTTCTTGTGAAAGGTGTGATAAAATATGCTCAGGCTAGACGAGAAGAAATGCAAAGTGCATTAGCTGATCAGCCTACTTTAGCTGCAGCCATGTAATCAAAATTAATATAATGTCTCGATTACTCACTCCACAACTTGCTGACCGATCCTTTCGATTGGATCACTTGCTTCGCAACACATCATTTCATCCTATTTTTGATGAAGCAGTGATGAAAACCCCTCCAGCTATTTTTGATTTTACGCGTCACAATGAATCCGTGACGGGGTTAGTGAAAGCTGGTGGCGAGCATTTTCAGGAAGTGATTGATCAAATAATGAAAGAGCAAGGGGCTACGTGGGGCATTGGACAATATTTGGAACGGCGTGACGGAGTGCTTTCGGGCACTTATATCGATCAAGCCAAACGCTACTATCATTTGGGTGTGGACATTGCTTTTCCAAAAAATACTCCTTTATATGCCCCTTTGGATGGAGAAATCTATAAAACTGGTTATGCAGAAGAATGGGGGGATTACGGTAATTATCTGTCCACCAAACACGAACTGGATGGTATTGAGTTTTATCTTTTTTACGGACATTTAAAAGCTGAGAGTTTTAAAGCAGGGGGTTTGATAAAGAAGGGTGAAAAATTGGCTGAAATAGGCGATTTTGAAGAAAATGGACAATGGTTTCACCACACTCACTTACAAGTTTGTTTATTGCCTTGGGAATCTGGCACACCAGATGGTTACTGCTCGGAAGAAAATTTAGACCAGTATCGTTTACTCAACCCCAATCCTCTTTTGATCATTCGAGATTATTTGCCATCTACTTTGCCTGCCAATTAATCATGTTCACCGGCATCATCGAAAGCACCGGGCAGGTTCAGGCCAAGACCAGCAATACGCTGACCATCAAAATGAGTCAGGTGATGGAGGATTTGAAGATGGGGAGTAGCATTGCCGTGGATGGCGCCTGCTTGACCGTGACGAAACTGGGAAAGAAGCAGTTTACGGCCGATGTGATGCCCATCACTTTTGAGCGGACTGTGTTGGGAGAACGGAAGGTGGGTGACGAAGTGAATTTGGAGCGGGCCATGGAATACGGCAAACGTTTTGAAGGACACATGGTCAGCGGTCATGTGGAAGGTCGAGGCATCCTCAAAAAAATGCAACTGAAAGACAACGCCTATCATTTGGAATTTGAGGTGGATGAAACCTTGCAACCCTACATTGTTCGGACCGGCTCCATCACCGTCAATGGCATCAGCTTGACCGTGATTCAAGACACTGAAACCGGCTTTGAAGTCGGCATCATCCCCCACACCTGGGACCACACGAATTTGAAGCACCTACAAGTCGGTGATCAGGTGAATGTGGAGACAGACTTACTCGCAAAATATGCTCGTAAACTTTATTCTGTTGATCTAGCCGTTCAACAGGACTAAGGAGTATGGACTAAGGACTAAGTGAAAAACTATTCGTAATGAGATGATGCCCCCAGCCCCCTTTAGCAAGGGGGAGCCAAATACAGAATAAAACTATTCGTAAACTATTCGCAGCTATTCGTAACCCATCCGTAAACGATCCGTAACCCATCCGTAATGAGCTTAATAAAAGACAATCTCTCGCAAGAAAATTTAACCCTCGATCAACCGGTGAAAATCGGGATCGTTCAAAGCGAGTATAATTCGGAAATCACGGATGCTTTGGCCGGCAGTTGTCTGGAAACTTTGGAGCGCGCCGGCGTGAGGATGTCAGACATCCTCCATCAAAAGGTCCCCGGGGCTTGGGAGTTGGCCATTGCCGCTCAGCGTATGGCTAAGGAGAATGAGCTCGATGCCATCATCACCTTGGGTTTGATTCTGCGAGGAGAGACCCCCCACTTTGATTTTATTGCAGCCGGGTGTGCAAACGGTATAATGCAAGTGAGCTTGAATGCCAATATCCCGGTTATCTTTGGTGTACTGACCACGGATTCACTCCAGCAAGCTCAAGACCGCATCAAAGGCGGGCGGCGTGGAGATAAGGGGGTGGAGGCGGCTCAAGCAGCGATCAAAATGATTCAACTGAACTCAAAATAAAATGCAAAAACTCAACATAACGATCACAGATTTTCCCAATCTTGAAAAAGCTCAACTCGTTCGCTTTGAGGGCGATTTTGATGGGGTGGCGAAAGAAAACTTAGCGGACATTGAAGTAGCTGTCGAGAATTGCCCGGAGGACTGCCTCATGATCTTTGATTTTTCTCAACTGGACTACCTCAACAGCTTTGCCTTAGGCCAACTGGTCACCTGGCACAACATCATTGAGGCTAAAAAAGGCAAAGTGGTGATTGTGGGCACCAATGATCACGTGAAAGATATCTTCACAGTTTTAGGCGTGGACAATATCTTCAAAACCTACTCCACCTTAGAGGAGGCCAACATGGATTTGCATCAGCATGTTTAGAGGAAGTATATACTCGTCCTCTCCTCAACTATATACTCATCCCCGCCAAAATGCTGCGTGTCATCTCAGCACCCTTTTCAGTAAGCGATTAGCGAATAGCGAGTAGCGATTAGCTAGAATACAGCTTAAAATAGGACTCATCACTCACTACTAGCCACTCACCACTATAAATAGGACTTAATCGTTACTCGCTATTCGTTAGTCCTTGAGAAGAAAGTATATACCCACCTCAACCCAAAGTATATACCTAAGTGTACAGTACAGTTGTCATTCCATGACTTGATCATGGAATCGCCTGCATTCAGTCACTCCAAATTTGGACGACTCTAGGGTCAAGCCCTAGAGTGACAAATGGTTATTTACCATTCAGGACCTGCCCCCTAAAAGCTATTCATCCATCAATCCCTTTCCCCCTCCCTGTGGAGGGGGACAATAAGATGGGTTTGATGGAGTAAAGGGGGAGGTCCTGATGGAATGAATAGAGTGATTCCGAGCTTCAAAATACAGACAACTCTAGGATCTGACGCCTTTGAGTGACATCTATTTCCTTGTTTCTCAATGAAGGGGAAGATATATTCTTCGCCTTCAGGTCATTTTTGGACGAGCATTCCCCCTACCCAATTCGCTTCTGACCCACCACTAACTCTTCCAGGTCGGTGATCATTTTTAGGTAAGCCGATTGCATGAAGTCGTGTAGAATCTCGTAATCGACTTGGGTGCTCTGCATGGCGAGGTAGTTTCGCAGAATGAAGGCGGAGAGCTGAACAAAAGGAGCAGAAAGCTCTTTGACCATTTCGTTGCGGTCATTTACTTTTTTGCGAAGCACAGATTCGAGGGTGCGGTGCGGTTTGTTGGCCGCAGCAACGGTGATGTCACCCAACCATTTTTCGATGGCTTGCATTTGCCCCTCACTCAAACTATGGATGGCTTGTTGCTTGGGCACGGTGAGGGCATTTTTGTTTTGAGCCGCAGCGACAATCTGATCGATTTCCATCGAAGCAGTGCGATCGATGAGCGAAAGCACGGCAATGAGAAGTTCAGAGGGAATATCTTGCGCCACACAACGGGAAATGAGCAAGAAGAGGTCTGTGTTGCTGGCTTGAGAGAGAAATTGAACGATGATGTTGGCTAATTTATTGTCATTGCCTCGGGCTTTCCCCTCCTCTTTTTTGAGTTGTTGTTGGGCGGCTTGAGCCCGTCGCATCTCTTCGTTAAATTGCTCTTGGGCTTGTTCACTGGATTCATTGCCTGCTGGGGCGCCTGCAAAGGATTCAAAATTTCCGACTTCTGACATAGGGGGGAATTAGTGTTTATGGGTTGATTCTATCAAAAAAACCGCATGGAAGGCCACACGGTTTTCTGGAATGGTTTTTGCATTAAGCTTTGGCCACCTTCTTGGTCGCTTTCACTTTTTTAGGCGCGGGGACGATGTTGACGAACTTGTTGCGGTATACGCGTCCATCGTATTTCTTCTGACGTTTTTCTGAGAAAGAAACCACGCCATTTTTGAGGGCAAACAAGGTGAAGTCTTTTCCAGTCCCTACCCCATTTCCTGCGAAGAACTTGTTTCCTTTTTGGCGCACAAGAATGTTTCCTGCTTTCACAGCTTGGCCAGCATAAAGCTTTACCCCAAGGCGTTTTGAATTTGAATCTCGTCCGTTTTTGGTGGAACCACCTGCTTTCTTATGTGACATAGTGTTTGAGTTGAATGAATCCTGAATACAAGTTTCTAAAACAATAAAGTATCCAGTGCGGAGGTATTTTATCGATCTTTTTGACGTTTGGCAAGGGATTTTCTAGGATTTAACAATGCTTAACATTTTTAAGCCACTTGCTCATAATCCCCCTGTTCACTTGAATCTGTCTCGGGGCTTTCTTCAGCTAGCATTTTTTTTGCTTCTTCTCGAAGTAGGTCTGCCAACCTAAAGAATTCACCTCTTTCTTCTGAACCTGATTCTAAACCTGTTTTTGATTTGGCCACGGTCATGATTTTATCATGAAGTTCATCATTCACATCCCACTGAAAAAGATCATCTCCCAGTCCTGTTTTTACTCTTTTTCTCATTCTTATTTTTGCCACACTTTTTTGAACTTGTTTTCTGACAAATAGTGACCATTCAATTAGAACCGCCAATTGTTCTGGGTTTAACTTACTGAAATCTGCACCATTTTCAGATAGGCTTTGTACTATTGCTTCTAGGTCTCTATCCCCAACAAAGGATTGTACTTGAACAAATTCACCCTTGCTATCCTCATGTCTTATGGAGAGTTGAACTAAACCTGTGGCTTTTTCAAGGATGTCTCCCTTTTTTTCTAAATTGGTGGGCATATTTAAAGAAATTTAATGTTAAGATCTAATTTTTCCATACCCTGTTCCAATCGGCAAGTTTTTTTGCTTTAATGGGGATATGAAAATCCTGTTCTACAACATTGCTTACGCGACGGGGCTCAATGGCTCGTGGCGACAATACGTGAATAAGATGTGGCGGCTAGTGACCACGTCACCTACGGCGTTCAAGCGAATCAGTCAGACCATCAAGCAAGCGGGAGCCGATGTGGTGTGTCTGGCAGAAATGGACAATGGTTCGTTTCGGAATCGGTTTCAGTGTCAAACCAAGGCTCTGGCGGATCATCTGCAAGCGGTCTTTTTTGCGACGGAGAGTAAGTACGAACCTTGGTCGATTTGGCGCTTCATGACCTTGATCCGCAAGCAGCATGATGCGGTGATCTCGCATCGGAATGGAGAATTTAAAGCCCATTACCTAAAAACGGGTTTGCAACGACTGGTGTCGGAATTTGTGGTGGATGGGATCAGTATTTTTTTAGTTCATTTGGCCGTACTCAGACGAAAGGTGCGTGCCAGGCAGCTGCGGGAATTGGCGGAAATCGTGAATCGGTGTGACCGCCCCTATTTGATTTGTGGGGACTTTAACTTGCACGATGGTCTGGATGAGTTAGATGAATTCAAATCCTTGACCAAGACTCAACTGGTCGAAACTCCAATGACATTCCCAAGTTTTAAACCCAATCGAACGATCGATCTTTTTTTGGTCAGTCCTGAATTAGAGGTGGCCGAAGCGGGTGTGATGGAAGTTCATGATTCGGATCACTTGCCCGTGTGGGTGAAGTTGAAAGGTGCGGCGTAACGGGCGGGATGTACGATGTGATATGATGGAATAAAATGAAAACAAACAAAATTCAAAGCATCGGCGTGGATGTGGGAGGCACTAAAATCTTGCTTCAAGCTTTTGATAAATCCATGAATGTGGTGGTACAGGAGCAAGTGGCAACGGAAACCAAGAAGGGGCAGAAAGGATTTGTGGATCAGCTGATGGATTTGATTGACGGCCATTTTGATAAGGGGGTGAAATCGATGGGGGTGGCCGTGCCCGGGATTGTGGATCATGCAAAGGGAGTTTTGGTGAAAGCCCCTCATTTGCCCGTCAAAAATCTAAAATTCAAGGCCTTGTTGGAGAAGCGATTCAAGTGCCCAGTGACCATCGACAATGACGCCAATGCCTTTTTGTATGCTCAGTATCAGCGGCCGCGACTTCAAAAATATCAGCATGTGATCGCTGTGATGCCGGGCACCGGTTTGGGAGGATCGAGCCTGGTGGAGGGGAAGATTGTATACGGCAAAAAAGGCTTTGCGGGGGAATTGGGGCACATGGTGATTCGGGCCGATAGCCCACTGAACACCTTTGAAAAAAATACGAGTGGCTCAGCAGTGCCTAAAATTGCTAGATCGCTAGGCATTGAGCGTAAATTCACCTCGTTCGAGTTGGATGAGAAAACGCCCGAGGCCAAGCAGGTGAAGCGTCACCTGGTGCAACATTTGGGCCTTGGCTTGGCGAATTTGAATCTAATTTTCAATCCTGATGCCTTTGTTTTGGGTGGTTCGGTCTACTTGTATCATTTGAAGGATTCAACGCAAGAACTTCAAAAAATCATTGCCCAGCATGCCCTGGACCAGAGCTCGCCGGTGATCATTGACGCGGATCAAAAGCACACGGTGGCCATGGGGGCAGCGTTGATGAGCCAAGTTTAAATGAGCTGATTCAAATAGTTATCAAACGGCTGCAAGGCCTTACACATTTGGGTGAGGTTTTTGAGGAAACTGGGGGCGAGGACTTCCTTGTCGGAAAGACGGTGCATGGCCATGAAACTTTTGTGACGGAGGAGCTCGATTTCGGGATGGTCTTTGGGGAAATCACGGGGGGCGGTTTTGAGCTTGTCGCCTTCGAGAGTAAAGGTTTTTTTGAAGGACGAAGAATTGAGGATTGCTTTGAACGGCTTAGCATCCTCCGCAATGGCCTGGCGGATGTTTTGGAGCCAGGCTGAAGGTGGTAGGTAGCACCCTCCGGCCAAGAAACAATTGTTGGGTTCGACGTTGAGGTAGTAGCCAGCTCGCTCGTGCATTTTTGGCCGACCCCCTTTGACGACGAGAATCCCAAGACCTGTTTTGTAGGGAGCGCCTTTGGCAAAACGAGCGTCTCGGTAAATGCGAAACACATAACCTTTTTCATCGGGAGAGCGGAGGGTGTCGTCGAAGGCAGCGATTTCGTGATGCCAGGCGGCGGCAAATTCCTCCAGTTCTTTTTTGAGGTTGAGGTAGCGGTCTTTGTTTTTTAAAAACCACTCCCGATTGTTGTTTTTTTGGATGTCTTTGAAGAATTGGAGGGTGATCGAGGTGATTTGGGTCATGTTTGGATGCGGTGAATAAAATTGAAGGCGACGTGCCGGCACGTCGCCTTCAATTTTACGGGAGATGGCTCATTTCATCCACAAATATTTTTTTAAAATTACTTAACAAAAAAAACACCCCTTATTATTCTGTTTTAGCCTCCAAATGGACCAGGAGCTTGAATTGAGTTCCAGCATCTCAAAAATGGCTCATACCCTTGAAAAAGTGGCTTATTTTTGCTATAATGTAAGGATTCATTAAATAAAGAATGAAACATAGATAATAAATAATAAAAAGTGCCGTGAACGTGTTGATGTACGGGTGGGAATTTCCCCCCATTCAAAGTGGAGGATTAGGCGTCGCCTGCCAAGGGATTGTAGAAGGGCTACTTGGGCATCAACATGAGGTTTTTTTGGTGCTTCCCAAAACGAACCCGGCCATGCAACTGCATGATCCGGAGAGATTTAGAATCCTTGCTGCTAGCGAATCAGGGGGCACGATTGAAGTGGAGGCCATCCCCACCAGTTTGTACAACCCTTACGTTACGTCAGAGTTTAGCTATCAACAATCCATCAAAAAGACACTCAAGACCGATGAACCTGAGACAATTTATGGACTAAACATGATGGAAGAAGTCCATCGTTATGCGTCGCAAGCGGCTGTCCATGCTAAAAAGGTTCCCCACGATGTGATCCACGCTCACGATTGGCTGACGGCCGAAGCAGGCGTTCAGGCCAAGCAGATTTCTGGGAAGCCCTTGGTGATGCAAATCCACGCCACCGAATTTGATCGGAGTGGGGAGAATCCCAATCAGGCCGTTTATGATTTAGAGCGACGGGGCATGGAACATGCCGATCGCGTGATTGCCGTGAGTGAATACACCAAAAAGATGCTCATGAAGCATTATGGTGTGGCGGATTGGAAGATTGACGTGGTGCACAATGCGGTGAGATCAAACTTTGACCCATATCACAAAACTCATCACCTGAACAAAAGAGACAAAATTGTACTGTTCTTGGGGAGGATGACCATGCAAAAAGGCCCTGACTATTTTCTGAAGATGGCTAAAAAAGTGCTCGATCATATGAAAGATGTCAAATTCATCATGGCAGGCGACGGCGATATGATGGAGCAAGTGATCAAGTTAGCTATTGACCTGGGAATTGAACGGCATGTGCTTTTTTCTGGATTCTTGAAGGGGGGTGAAATCGCGCGGGCTTACGCCGAAGCGGATTTGTATGTGATGCCATCTATCTCTGAGCCCTTTGGAATCACGCCTTTGGAAGCCATCAAGCAGGGCACCCCTGTGCTGATTTCAAAACAATCTGGTGTGAGTGAAGCCATCAAAAGCGCACTGAAAGTGGACTTTTGGGATGTGGATGAAATGGCCGAAAAAGTCATTGGTGCCCTCAAATACCCTGCTTTGAACCAAGTGCTTCGCGAGCATAGCCATCGGGAGCTGGTCAAACTCAATTGGCATCAGCAGGCCGGGGAAATTGTTAAAAGTTATGCTCGAGCGATTAGCGTTTAGCGTTTAGCGCTGAGCTTCTAAATTTTTGCTACCCGCTAGTCGCTTGTCGCTTACCGCTTAGAAAAAGTATCAATAATTCAAAAAAATATGAAAAAGGGAAAGAATGATTACAATAAATCCATTTGTTTCTACTTCCAAGTCCATCAGCCATATCGACTGAGCAAGTGCAGTGCGTTTGAAATGGGTCAGAAGGACGAGTACTTCGATGGGCCGGAGGCCTATCGGAATAAGGCAATTTTTGAAAAAGTGGCCCAGAAGTGCTATTTGCCGACCAATCGATTGATGTTGGAGCTTTTGAAAAATCATCCTGAATTTAAAATCAGCTATTCGTTTTCGGGCGTCTTTTTGGAACAGTGCTTGGAATATGGGGAAATTGGAAAGGAGGTTCTCGACTCGTTCAAAGCTTTGGTCAAAACTGGGCAAGTGGAAGTGTTGAGTGAAACGTACTATCATTCGCTCTCGTGGCTCTTTTCGAAGAAGGAGTTTGCTGAGCAAATCCTCAAGCATCAAAAACTGGTTCAAAAGATCTTTAAGAAGACGCCGACCGTGTTTCGGAATACGGAGCTCATCTACAGCAGTGAAATTGCAGAGTTCATTCGGGAAATGGGCTTCAAAGGCATTCTGGCCGAAGGCTGGGATTATTATTTGGACTGGAAGAGTCCCAATTTTTTGTATCATCCGGAAAGAGTGACCTTGCATCCTGAAGATCAGAAGATTGCTAAGCAATATGGAATTCGCAAGCATCCGTTCAAAAATATCAAGCTTTTGCTGAAGAATTATAAGCTCTCGGATGACATCGCGTTTCGATTTAGCAACAAAGGGTGGACCGAGTGGCCGCTGACCACCGACAAGTATGCGGCCTGGGTGGATGCAGCCGAAGGCGACACCCTCAATTTGTTCATGGATTATGAAACCTTTGGAGAACATCAGTGGGAAGACACGGGGATTTTTGAGTTCATGCGACATCTACCTGAAGCCCTTTTGAAGCGAAATATTGGATTCAAAACCCCGTCAGAAACCATCCAATCGTATGAGGCGGTGGGAGAGATACACGTTCCCCATTTGATGAGTTGGGCGGACATGGAACGGGATTTATCGGCCTGGTGCAGCAATCAAATGCAGGAATCAGCTTTGCAACGCGTGTTTGAACTCGAACAAGAGGTGGAACAACTCCTCCCTCAAATGCACACAAAAGAGAGTGAGCGGTTGCAGCACGATTGGCGCAAATTACAGACCTCGGATCATTTTTATTACATGTGCACCAAATATTGGAGTGATGGAGATGTGCATGCCTACTTTTCGTGCTATGAATCGCCGTATGAAGCCTACATCACTTACATGAACACCCTGACGGATTTTGAAATGAAATTACAGCGATTAGCGACTAGCGAAGAGCGGCTAACAAAACAGTTGATCTAAATTGTAAAGACCCAAGATTTTGCGTCTCTAACCCCAATTCTATATGCCCAGAGCCATTGTGACCGGAAACGGAAATCTCCTCGCTTGTATCAATCAACACAATTTGATTGAGGATTTTTACTTCCCGTATGTGGGGATGGAAAATCAGATTGCCTTTGAACACTGGCATCGCTTGGGGGTGCATGTGGACCATCGCTTTTCGTGGTTGAGCGAGCCCAGCTGGACCCATGAGATCGATTATTTGCATGAAACCTTGGTGACCGACAGTGTGGCTAAAAATGAGGAGCTACTTTTGACCATCAAATTCAATGATTTTGTTTATCCGAGTGAGGACTTTTTGATTCGAAAACTCTCCATCAAAAATAATGCTGATTATGATCGAGAATTGAAGGTTTATTTCAATCAAGACTTTCACTTATACGGCGATAAAATGCAGGATACGGCCTTTTATGAACCCGAACACCGCGCCATGGTTCACTATCGAAAGCGCCGATACTTTTGGATCAGTGGCATGCAAGGGTCTATTAGCGGAGTGGATTCGTTCACGACGGGAAAAAGTGAGTACAATCATCTAGAGGGGACCTGGAAGGATGCTGAAGATGGTCATTTGCAAGAGCATCCCATTGAACAAGGGTCGGTGGATTCGACGGTGGAGTTTCGGATGAATCTGAAGGCCAATCAAGAAAAACAATTGTATGTGTGGATTTGTGCGGGTAAAAACTTGTCGGAGGTGAAGCATTTGCATGACTACATTTTGAGTGAAAAGCCGGAAAAGTTGATGAACAATACCATTAATTATTGGATCAGTTGGGTGAATAAAGAAGCTCAACGGGAATTCTTGGTAGAACCCGAGCTCATGAAGCATTACAAACAAAGCCTTTTGATCATCCGGACTCAGATTGACAATCGAGGCGCCATCATCGCGGCAAATGACTCGGATATTATGAAATTTAATAAGGACACCTACTCGTACATGTGGCCTCGTGATGGGGCCTGGGTGAGCTTGGCCTTGGACCGAGCGGGTTACGGTGAAATCACCAAGCGTTTTTTTGCCTTCTGCGCCGATAGCATGACCGAGGATGGTTATCTCCTCCACAAATACAATCCGGATGAGTCGGTGGGTTCCTCATGGCATTCGTGGTATAAGGATGGTGAAATGCAACTGCCAATTCAGGAAGATGAAACCGCCATTGTGACTTACGCCTTGTGGAATCACTGGCTGTATTATAAGGATATTGAGTTCATTCAAGACATGTATGAACCACTCATTCGAGCGGCTGGGAATTTTATGATGCATTTTATCGATGAGGAAACGGGCCTTCCCTTACCCACGTATGATTTGTGGGAACAGGAGCGTGGGGTTTTTACTTACACCACCGCTTGCGTGTACGCCGGCTTGGAAGCGGCTTATCGGCTTTCGGCAATACTGGGCCACTTCAATCATTCGCATCGGTACAAGGAAGCGGCAGAGCGCATCAAGCAAGCCATGCTCACGCATCTTTATGATGCGGAGGAAGATCGTTTTTTGAAACGTATCGAAATCGACCCACACACCCGCGCGGTGACCAAGGATTATGGGCTGGATGCCAGTATGCATGCCGTGTGGATGATGGGCGTGTTGCCTGCGGAGGATGACATGGTGGTCAAAACAAATCGCGCCTTATTTGAGAAATTAAGTGTGAAGGAAGGGCCGATTGGAGGTTTGACTCGGAATGAACATGATCATTATCAGCGCGTCCATGGGCACTATGGGGATGTTCAAGGAAACCCTTGGATCATCACGACCTTGTGGCACGCACAGTGGCTGATGGCCATTGCTAAAAATAGAGAGGACTTGAAGGAGGCAGAAAAATACTTACATTGGGCGATTGAACGAGCCAACTCGGCCGGTATCATGCCTGAACAGGTGAATCCGTTTAACGGCGATCCCCTTTCGGTAGCCCCGCTGACTTGGAGTCACGCGACCTTTGTGGATTCGGTGTTGAAGTATGATGAGAGGATGAAGGAATTGTCTTAATTTTTTAGGATGGGTATATACTTGAGCGTGAGGTGGGTATATACTTTTTGGGAGCTGTTAGCTATTAGCTTTTAGCTGGTAGACTAGTCGGTATTTAGGATAACCCAAATTACCTCTTATTTAAGATAAGTAGAGAGTTATCTTAACTGAATTTAACTATCAGCTACCAGCTCTGAGCTCCCAGCTTTTTTCAGAGGATAGGTATATAGTTGGGAAGAAGGTAAGTATATACTTCTAAAATCTGCTACAATGTTCTCATGCACCCAAAAAATGCTCACGACATTGTTGGCCAAGTGAAAGCGTCTTACAAAGCGATTGCAGGTGAATTTGATCAGACGCGACAGCGGCCCTGGACGGAGTTTGAGGGGTTTTTGGGATATATAAAAAAAGGAGCTAGAGTGCTCGATTTGGGCTGTGGTAATGGGAGGTTGTGTGGTTTTTTAGAACAAAAAGAAGTGGAGTATGTGGGAGTCGATCACAATGAAGCCCTGCTGAAGAAAGCTCAAGAAAACCACCCAAATGCCATATTTGAGCACGCGGATATGGTGAATTTAGAATTGGATGATGAGAGGTTTGACAACGTGTTCTGCATTGCGGCCTTTCACCATATTCCCAGCAAGCCATTGAGGAAGAAGGCGCTTAAGGACATTCATCGTTCCCTTAAAAAAGATGGGGTGTTGATTTTGACCACCTGGAACCTGTTTCAGTGGAAGTATGTGCGGGAGTGGCTCAAAGGTATCGGCCGGAGCATCCTGACTTTGGGGCGAAAAGGGACTTGGAATGACCTGTGGATCAAGTGGGGGAAATATCCTCTCAAGCGCTATTATCACAGTTTTTTACCGGGGGAACTGAGACGATTATTTAAAAGTGATGAGTGGACCGTGGAAGCGTTTTACTTTACAAAAAAAGGGAAAATGGTAAAATTTCTTAGTGCTTATAATATTATTGTGATCGCTCGAAAAAAATAACCTTAAACATGAGTCAAAAAGTAGACATTGCTGGCGTAAAATTTGATGCCGTCCGCTACGACGATGTGATCACGGCGGTGGAAGTGTTTGTGAGCCAAACCCACCAAAAACACATGATCGCCACGCCGAACCCCGAGATGGTGGTGGATGCCAGTCAGCGCAACAGTTTTAAGAATTTGTTGAATTCAACCGCCATGCTCGTGCCCGATGGCATTGGAATTTTGTGGGCCTCATATTATCTATCCCTTCCATATAAAAAAAATCGAGTGACGGAGTGGGTTCAACGTTGGAGCAGTTTACTAAAAGTTTTCTTCAAGCACTCGGATATTTACAGCATTTTGCCACAGCGGGTGACAGGTTCGGATTTGCTCTTTAAAATTGTGGACGCGTCTCAGCGCAATCATTGGCAAATCTATTTGTTGGGAGCGGCGCCAGGCATTGCTTCGATTGCCATTGATCGATTGCTCCAGAAATATCCCGACGCGATTTTTGCAGGCAGTTTTGCGGGCACTCCTGCCGAAACCCACGAAGATGAGCTCTGTGAACGAATCAATCAAGCCCAGCCAGACATTTTGTTTGTCGCCTATGGCAGTCCGGCCCAGGAGGAGTGGATCCATCGGAACTTGGACAAGTTAGACACCGTGAAAGTGGCGATTGGTGTGGGGGGGGCCATCGATTTTGCTGCCGGAAAAGCAAAGCGGGCTCCGAATTGGATGCAGAAAATGGGTTTGGAATGGTTATGGCGATTGATCCGGCAACCCCGTCGTTACAAACGGATTTGGAATGCCACCTTTCGGTTCATCAAACTGATTCGGAAATACAAAAAAGTGTGTCATCAAGTAGAAAAGAAGGCCAAAGCCTAACTCGAGTTTCTGGCTTTTTTGATCATTTTTTGTTACAAATGGACTAATGAGCATTCTCTTAAAACCGTGATCCATGCTGCAAGACTTTCCGGGCCGAAAGCCCGATGAACATGTCATCATGATCATTCGCAAACACCCAATTGTGTTCATCAGTCGTGTGTTGGTTTTTTTATTGATATCCATTTTACCCCTGGCCATCTTTCTTTATTTTTGGTCGCGCAGTTATCCTATCGCATCCGGCACGTTGATAGGGGTGACAGGTTATTTGATCGCCTTGATGTATTTTTTGGGTACCCTGATGGCCCTTCTGATTTCGTGGCTCAACGAGGAATTCGATTTGTTTATTTTAACGGATCACCGCCTAATCGACATTACCCAGATCAACTTTTTGAAGCGTGAAGTGGCTGCCACTCCCCTGTCTCAAATTCAGGATAGTACGGGCGATATTCAAGGTTTTTTTGGGACCCTATTGAATTATGGAGAAATTAAAATTCGAACGGCGGCTGGCCGAGGTAGCAGCTTCATTATTGATCGCGTGCCTGACCCGGATATTTTGGCGAGAAAAATTTTGAATTATGCTCACGAGAGCAAAGAGATGCATGGTGTGATTGAACATGAAGAAGCTGCTCCAGACAATGTGACAGCAGAAGAAGGACTTCAAAATATTTAAAGGATGGTCTTTCTGATTGAGAAATGGTATTTTGGCTTCCCTATTGTGGAGCGAACCGTGGAGCGAATGGTGGGCCGAATTGTTGGTTTTTAAACTGTGCTTCTTCCACCATTCACATCCAATTCGTAATTTGTAATTAGTAACTCGTAATTTGTAATCAGGTATGGCCGAAGCAGCCCGAAAAATCGAAGGGATTGATGCGGACGATGAAAATCCAGAGAAAATTCGGGAGCGCGAAGAGATGGATGACATTCGGGATCAGATCAGTGACGTGGCGGATCAATCGCTGCAAGAAGGAGTGATCGATTTGGAAGCCCATCGTTTTTACAAACAGCTTTCTCGAGGCCAGGCGGTGAGTAAGGAATTGGAGAAAAAAGACAAGCTGAAAGGCATGCTGGATTTTGCCAAGGAATATGCCATCAAGTCGATCAAGATTCAACAAAAACTCGAAAAAGAAGTGCCGGCCAATGATGGAAAGTATTTGATGGAAAAGTTGGTGACAGACAACATCGATTTTATGAAACAAGCCGATGCGGTGGATCGTTTGATTAACGAAAAAATTGACCGCATCAAACAAGATATTAAATTATTTGGTGAGTTGAGTGATCATCCCTATACGAAGGAGTTAAGCATAACCGTCTCGGATAAAATCAAATTGGGGGATGAGAAGAGTTTTTTGGAAGCCAAGACTCCTGATCGTCGGGCTTTTTTGAAAGCAGTTCAAGAGCTTTTTTGGAAGAAGGAAGTGGAGGAGGCCATGGATGAAAAAAATGCCGAAAAACTCACGCGGATTTATGAAGCGAAACTACGACGACGATTGTGTAATTCTCAAGGAAAAAATGGTTCGATGGGTCAGAAGACCTTTAATGCCTTTCTGGAGGGTTTCAAGCAAATGGCGGAAGAGAAGAATTTTGTGGGGATGGAATACTGGCACAAGGATTTTGAGAACCAGATGAAAGATCGGGATGCATTTTTTGATGAAATGCGCCACACCGTCAGAGAAGATGGCTTGCGCGAGTTGGAAGGGAGCGTTCATTTTATTGGCTTTACGGAGTTAAAAGAGCGCTACAAAGCCATGCTCAAGCCTGACTCAAAAGAATCCAAGCGGCTGGAGAATCAGTATGGGGGAAAATTGGAAGAATACCGCAACGTCTGCGCTAGTGACCACAGTATCAAAGCCTTTAAGGAATGGTTCGCCGCCTTGCCGCTGAAAGGCAGATACACCGCTCGAGATCGGATTGATACTTATGAAGGCATGGGAAGGCTCATGGAACAGTGGGAGCGGATCAAAAAACTACCACCCGAACAGCAGTTGTTTATGGAGCAGAAGCGAGATGATCCCAATGCGAATTGGGGCTACACTGAATTCCAAAAACAACTGGAGGAATTTGAAAGGCAGGGGGTGGGGGTGAATCTTGAGTCAGCGGAAGCCGAGGAAGCCCTGGCTGGCTTGAATGATTCGGAAAAACGGGCCGTTTTGAGTGCTCGAAAAGTGTTGATGAAACTGGGCCAAACCAATGTAGATCAGATGGCACAGGTGATTCACTTTATGACCGATGGTTTATCTCAAGCTCAAATCGACCAGATGGATCATGATCAAGAGGTGGCGGCCGAAATTGAACGGCTTGAAGCCGAGCAGGAGTCTCTGATTGAGCCATCGGCCAATCAAGCAGATTATCGGCTGCGAGAGGTGCCCACTCCGGTTCAAAATGAGTTAGAGGAGATGGCTCAAGAGGAAGATGCGGAGGTTGATCCAGCCCTTGAAATTGATGAAAGGACGGATAACAACCATCCTGAAGCGGAGCAGGAAAAACTGAAGCGACTGGAACGGTCAGAAGAATTGAAGGTGAGCAAAGTGAGCGCCTTTAAGAAGGTTCAAAACCGACAAGGCGAACGGAACATGGAAGTGATGGTGAATGATATGGAGAGCGCCCGCAGTTTTGCTATGGAGGATAATCGCAAGGCGGTCCGCTCAGAAGCGCGAGGGGGGAAAGATAAGGTGTCGTTTACCTTTGACATGGGGAGCGGCAAACGCAAGTTCAATGCCAAAAGTTTGAATGCCTTAGAGAAACTCCTACGGGCCAAACGCTCCGCGAATGATTCGAATTATGGAAATGTGGACAAGGCGTCTTAGGGTGGAGGTATATACTCACCCTCTGCCCAACTATATACCTATCCTCTTCAGAATGCTGGGGTTCATCTCAGTACCTTTTTCAACAAGCGATTAGCGAATAGCGAGTAGCGATTAGCTGAAATAGATCTTAGAATAGAGCTAGACGCTATACACTGATCGCTACACGCTCAAAAAATCAACTCGTAATTAGTCACTCGTAATTCGTAATTAAGAATAAAGTATATACCCACCTCAACCCAAAGTATATACACAAGTATGCAGCGGAAGTGAGAACTACCCCACCGTCGACCCAATATAAAAGAAAGGCAGCATCACGGCCATCAAAATGGAGCCGACGAGGGCGGCGACGATGAAAATCATGATGGGTTCGATGAGGGTGGAGATGTTGCGGAGGGAGTAGTCGATGCTCTTGCGATAATTAGCTTTGATCTTTTCGAACATCTGAGGAATTTTCCCGGTGGTCTCGCCAATGTGCATCAGTTGAGCCACTTGCAGTGGGAAGAGCTTGTGTTTTTTGAATTTTTGTTCTCGGATGTCGATGAGCCCCATCAACTGACTGACTTCTTGCCCCATCACGACGCCTTTTCTTAGGTCTTCAATCGCATGTTGGTAGTGTAGGTTACTCAAGGTTCGTTTGGTGATGGCAAAGGCCTCGGTAATGAGCACCCCACTGCGCATGAGCATGGCCATGTTGGAAGCAATCATCATGAGGTTTTTTTCGCGGTTGATCCGGCCAATGATGGGGAGTGCCCCCACCATGGATTCTCCGATCCAGCGACCGGGTTTGAATTCGGCGAAGAAGAGGTAGAGTAAAATACATCCTCCCACAATACTCAAAATGAGGATGGGCCATTTTGCCACGATGAAATCACTAATGTTGATGACTCCCTGTGTTAAAGCTGGCAAACTGACTTGGGCTTGGTCGTACATCTCGGCAATCTTGGGGATGACAAAAATCATCATCCCGGCGACGAGGCCGATCGCCAAGACAATCAGGATGATGGGGTAGACCATCGCCCCGGTGATCTTGCGATGAAAATCCTGACTCGCTTCCATTTCTTCTACGAGATCCGAAAGGACCTCTTTTAAATTCCCACTGGCTTCGGCGGCTTCGACCAAGGCGGATTGCATGGTGGGAAAAACATGGGGGAAGAATTCCATTGCTTCGGCCAAACTCAGCCCTGCATTGATGTCATGAATCATGTGGGCGTAGAGTTTTTTGACCGTCTTATTTCGCTCTTGGGCTTGAATAAGCGAAAGGGAGTCGATGAGCGGCACGCCCGACCCCACCAAAGTGGCGAGCTGGTCATAAAAACTGAGTCGTTGCTTGTGACTGAAGTGTAAGTGCCGGAGAGAAAACGGTAATTTGGCGTTCTTAATTCGCTCTCTTTTTTCAATTTTTTTCCGCGTTTGTTCATCGAGCATGTCGACCCCAGCCAAGGGTTTGCTGGCGGGATCCTGAGTGACAGGAGGGACGGGATTTTCCGGTGCTGTTTTTTTGGAAAATAAGTTCATGGCTTAAGGATTCAATTCAACGACTTCTTCGATACCGGCAGGGTGAGTGAGGGTGAGAGAAGCGTCCCCTTGATAAATTTCACCGAGCTTGTAAAATGTTTTTTTGCCGTAAGGCGCTTCGATTTTGAGCTGTAGGTCTGTTCCCGAGCTGATCTGAACGGGAGCATGGCTTCCATCCCGATCAAGATTGAAATGGAGGAAGCGAATGCGGTTTGAGAACGCGCCATTGGATTGAAGTTGATATTGCCAACTGAGAGATTGGTCATCCATCATTGGCGCGCAGTAGGTCGTGTCAGTTTTGAAGGGGAGGAGCTCTAGATTCTGTCCTTTTTGATCTTGGAGGATCAAATTCACTTGTTGGTCCGTTTCAAAGCTGAGCGTCGTTTCATTTTCTTCGCAGCCTTCCAGGCCAAAGCCGAGATAACTCAGGGTGAGTGAATTGCTTGAAGGCCGGCTATCGACGACGAGTAATTCGGGTTGAAAGTGAATCAGGTGGGATTCATATTCGCCGTTGATGGCTTCGAGTTCGAGTTGTTTTAGACGGTCTTGAATCACTTTGGCGGTTTCTTCGATTTGGATGCTTTCTTTGGCCCCTCCGAACCCCACCACCGCGGCGGTGGAAAGTAGGGCCAGAATGACCACCACAACCATGATTTCAACCAAGGTGAAACCTTTTTGGGACTGAGATTTAAAAGAATTGCATTTCATCGATAAAACAAATTAGGCCATGGCACGGATTGCCTCTTCAATCGTGATATCTCCGGTGGCTGCTTTGTAGAGGGCGTCTTTGCGCAGCAGGATCATCCCCTCTTTGACAGCCTGGTCTTCAATGTCGGAATGTGAGGCGCCACTGATGATCAACTCTTCGATGGCGGGTGACATTTCAAGGACTTCAAAGAGTCCAATTCGACCTTTGTAACCGGTATTTTTACAGACCTCACAACCCGTGGCTTTATACAAAAAAGCTTCCTTGGGATCCAAGGTCGACTCCTTCAAAAACAAATCATGATATTTTTGAGGAACGGGGTAGGCTTCTCGACAATTGTTGCAGATTTTGCGGACGAGCCTTTGAGAGATGATGAGTTTGACGGCGGCGGTGATCAAAAAGCGATCGATTTCCATATTGAGGAGACGCTGAATGGTACCGACAGCGGTGTTGGTGTGAAGGGTGGAGAAAACTAGGTGACCGGTTAGTGCAGACTCGATCGCGAGTGAGGCGGTTTTTTGGTCGCGAATCTCCCCCACCATGATGATGTCGGGATCTTGACGGACCAAGGTACGTAAGCCATCGGAGAAGTCGAAGTCGATCTCGGTATTGATTTGAGTTTGGGTGACGTGAGGAATTTTGTATTCGATAGGGTCTTCGAGGGTTGAGATGTTGTAAGCTTGAGCGTCGAAGGTTGAAATCATGGAAAAAAGCGAGGTGGATTTCCCTGACCCTGTCGGACCCACAGCCAACACCATGCCATAGGTTGCAGTCAGATGCCGTTCAACCTTCATGAGGATGTTGGGCAACATTCCCAGGTCGCGCAATTCGACCATTTGAGGGTTCTTTTCCAACAAACGGATCACTACTTTTTCTCCAAATTGAGTGGGAAGCACGGAGACGCGCAGATCTACTTGTTTGCCATCGGTGGATTCAAAACTGGTTTTCCCGTCTTGTGGCAATCGGTGTTCATCAATCCGGAGTCCGGAAAGAATCTTGATGCGGGCGATGAGCGGGTTGTGGTAGTCTGCTTGGAGCGTTTGGTGTTCCATCATGGCCCCATCGATGCGAAAAAAGATTTTGAACTGGTTTTCGCTGGGTTTGAAGTGGATGTCACTGGCCCGATGATTGATGGCGGCAGC
This sequence comes from bacterium, assembly GCA_030427295.1. Lineage (GTDB taxonomy): Bacteria > Patescibacteriota > Gracilibacteria > UM-FILTER-43-11 > UM-FILTER-43-11 > JAUHWS01. Next base: position 40,393 of record JAUHWS010000003.1, read on the forward strand.
AAAGACGTCATTGAGCATCGTTGGGATGCTTTCTTCGTCGAATTGGACGGGTTCAATGGGTGCTTGCGTCGCTTGCCCCCCTTTTTCAAGGATGGCGGTGCTGACACCTTTTTCGTCGTCTTGCCGTTGATTTTTTTCGTTTTTTAGAACGTCGAGTAGCGACATGAATTTTTGTTTTTGAGGCACATGAATATGATCTATTTATTTTAGCACAAATGGACTTTAAAATCAAGGCTTTATGGCTTATTTTTAAGGAGAATGAACAAAATTTGACAAAATTAAAATTTTTGCTAAATTTATTATTACCCCAACTCTCCAAAGATGACTGCAGAAAACCCTTGCCAGCGAAGTGGGTTAGAATCGCTCTGTGATACATTTGAGGCTGCTTTAATGGCTCATGGCTTTAGAGAAAGCTTGCAACCACTAATCGGAGGTACGGACAGAGTGTTACGGCGCGGTGGTGTAGAAATAGTTTGCCTGACATTCGATTTGGATGAGCCTCGAGTGGGCGTTTTAGACGACATTGGCCCATTTGATGATGAATGCCAAAGTGCCCCAATTGAAAGAGACCTACGCTTAGGCAATCGACTTGAAATAGGAGTATATGTTCCCATTGTTAGGCTCTTAAGACCTTTGCTGTCTAGGCAATTTGGTCCCTACTTTGCCAAATGTCGTTCTGAAAGGATAAAATATTTGCGACAAAAGGAGGATATTCTTATTTGGACTCGGCTAGATCTGAAAAGTGCTATTGATCGTGTGCTTTTTTTGGCGGAAAAGGGTCAAGCTATTTGGGAAAAAAGCCCGGTAAGCTTACGCTCAAAACCAAAGACTAAAAAACAATCTAAAAAAAATAGATTGATCAAGCCTAGAGTCAAAAAAATCAAACTAGCTAGCTAAAAAACACTTTCCTTTCTCTTAATTACTAATTCATTTGGCGAATGGGAGTTCCAAATGCTGTTGCTTTCTGCGGCATTTAATTCAAGCAGTCCGGATTGCCTAAATGCTCGTTTTGGAGTAATTTAAGGCTGTGGAAAACTCCTCATGAAAACAAAAATAAATAACATCGCTGGTTTTTCGTTGATTGAACTGCTCTTCGCCATTGTTTTTTTGTCCGTGGTGATTGTAGGTATCATGAAATTACAGACCAGCAATGTGATTTTAGGAAACACCCAGCAGAATCAATTGAAAGCTCACTTTTATGCCATTCAAGCCCTTGAAATAGTTGAGAGTCTGCCTTTTTCAGCCATCGACAACTGCGGTGACGTTTGTTATTTGACCGAAAATGGAGGAGGTTATGACCTGGGAAATGCGGTCGAGCCCCTGGATGAAGGACTTTTTGAACGGCGTCTGGTCAAAAATCAAGAGGGATTGATGAGTAAATCGGCTTACGTGGTGACCGCCGAAGTGGCCTGGACGGACAGCAGTGGACCTCACGTGGTTTCAGCCAAGCGAGTGGTTTTTGACTAACTGTTTTTTGTAAGGACTAAGGACTATGGACTAAGAACTAAGCGTTAAACTATTTGTGAGACAATTCGCAACCCATTCGTAAACTATTCGTAAACCATTCGTAAACTATTCGTAAACCATCCGTAAACTATTCGTAAACCATCCGTAAACTATTCGTAAACCATCCGTAAAACAACTCGTCATTAGTAACTCGTCATTAAAAATAGCTATCCGAAACGTGCTCAAATCTAAAACAGAAAAATCAAAGGGCTTCACCCTGGTTGAACTGATCGTTTCAGTGGCCATCACGGCTATTTTGATGGTGGGAATAAGCGTTTTTTTCTCAAGCAGCTTTCAAAATCTCCTGGCGGCCCAGCAAAAATTGGATAGGGCTCAGGGGGAGTTGGTGCTGTCGAGCATCCTGACCAAAAAATTCAACCGGGCGGATCAGCTTTTAGAAATGGGAGATGATTTTGCGGTACTAAGAACAGACGCTTCCAAAGAAAATAAACCCTTTATGTATGTGGGCAAAAAAGAGGATCAGCTGGTTTTGAAGGATTTTCTTATTTTCAATGGCCGGGAGAGTGATGTTTCAACCTTTTCGGATGTGAACAACGTCGATCAACCCAGTGGAATCACGAAAATGGATGGACAGTATTTTGTGATCGCTCCGCTTGAAAATGTGATTTATCGTTGCAGCAGTCTGCCGGGAGACTGTGAATCTAAATTAGACACCACAACCTTGGATTTGCCAGTGGACATCGCTACAGATGGCACCCGTTTGTACGTGACAGACGCTGGGAGTGGGCGGGTTCTATCTATCAACCCCGATCAACCCAATGAGGTGGATGAGGTGCTGAGTGGATTGAATTATCCCACTGGGATTGAATATTATGAAGCTGGCGAAAACGCATATTTATTTGTGTCCGAGAGTCGGAACCATCAGGTCAAACGCATCGATTTAAACACCAGTGAGGTCGAGGTGGTTGTGGGAGCCGGAAGTCAGGCAGCCTGCAATCACAGCGCCCTGCTTTGCCAACTCAATTTTCCGATGGGGTTGGCTGTGGGAGATGATGGAAATGGTGAGGGACTTTTTATTGCGGACACGGGAGGTGGTCGGGTACTCAAGATGTCAGACCCTATTTTTGAACCGAGTCAGCAAGACATTGGTTTCACCTTAAATGGAGCCACTCCAATTTCTCGGATTGACTTCATTTTTCCTCCGGAGGTGATGGTTGATACGGTGACTGAATCCCAGGGCAACACCCTTCATAAAGGCAAATATGCGGAGAATGAATCGGTGTTGAGCTTTCTGCTCAAAAGCCAAGCTAAGAGCACGCACTTGAAGGAGGAGTGTGATGAAGAAGACAACTGCACCAGCTTCTTTGCAGGCTTTCATGTGGATGCCGAGCAGCACATTTTTGAAGTGGGAGATGACATTTTATTTGATGGCAAGGCCTTTAAAGTCAGCAATGTGAGCCTTCAGGCCGAGGGATGGCGCATTGAAGTGTTGCCGGACAATTTACAGTTTGAGCCTGATTTGGAAGAGCCCATCTCCATCACAAATGCTTTCTCGGGAAATCACACCTTTTCATTTGATCTTTCTGGAATTGAGTGGCCTCCTGGTTATCATTCGATTTCGGCCAAGGTGTATGACGATGAAAATCAAATCGTCAATGATCCTCTGTTGGAAAAATATATTTTGCATGTGGGGAATGGTGAACTTGGGGGTTCAGAGGATTTGATTGAGGTGATTTCACAGGAACTTCCTTACCCGACAGACTTGAGTTTTTCGGGAAATAATTTGGAAATTTCGGACGCAGCGGAGTACACCACTGATTTTGCTGAGCCGGATTACCGGAGTGATTTTGAAGTGACAACCCTTGATTTCTCCACAAAGAATGAGGGACAACTGCTTGAAATGCGCCTGGTGAAAAATGAAGAAGGCGAATTGAAGGAATCTATTTTTAATGCCGCTTTAACTGACTAAATGAGCCACAATCAATCAAAACCACGGGGGTCAATCTTGATTTGGACAGTGTTCATGAGTTTGCTGCTGGCGACGGTTTTCTTTTTCGTGGCTCAGCGATTGAATTTGAATGCGGCCCTTCAGCGCAAAACCATTGAGCGTCAAAATGCCGAGCTGTTTTTGGAGAGCTATGCCGATCACATCACCTCGCTGAGTGCAGATGAGCTGACTGAAACCATCATCGATTTTGAGGGAATCACAGGGGCTTTGACCCATCAAGTGAATGAGATCAAGGGAGGCTTGGATGTGGGAGAAACCGTCGAATACAAGGTGAAGGATGGGGACGCTAAAGTTCTGTGGGGCCGTTGTGAGGCGGGGGAAATTGGCTATCTATTTGAGGTGAATCCCAGTGAAACGCCCTCAAGTGGCAATTGTGGGATTTATGATGGGGTGGTGATCAGCAGTGGCCCCGTGATCAGCCTCACTTCGCCAGAAGTGCCTTTGCATTATAAAATCACCCCGCAAAATGCGGCTATACTTTATGATCGAGCCTGGCACTTGTCTTTAGAATATCCCATGAATGGACAACAAACTTTGAAACTGGAGCGAGATTTCATTCCAGAAGGGGTGTAGTGGGAGGATTTTATTTCCGTTTGAAAAAGGATCAGGAAGTACGCTACAATGAGGGCGAAAACTTAAAAAAAAGATGATGAAAACCTTAAAAAATAAAATCAATTCTAAAAAAGGGTTCACCTTGGTCGAGCTGTTGGTGGTGATTGCCATCATTGCTATTTTGTCAGTCACGGCTTATGTGGCCTTGAGTGGGCAGACCGGGAAAGCAAGAGATTCTAGGCGGCAACAAGACCTATCTTCCATTCAAACGGCCGTGGAACTTTATTTTGTGAACAATAACAGTGAGTATCCTAAAACCTTGGATGACTTGAAAGAAAATGAAATGAGAGAGATTCCAACCGATCCGTCGACGGGAGAGGTTTATATCTATGCGACTGAGGCGCCTTACAAAACCTATCAGCTGGGAGCCACGTTGGAGGGGGAAGAGGGTGATTACGAGGCGTATGTGATCGGAAACAGTGATACAAACTTGATCGAGGGAGTGGACACCTTGGTGGGGCAGTGTGGCGACGATCTTGACCCTGTGGAAGATGGCAGCAAGAATTGTGTGCCCATGAAAGTTTGGAACGATTAATTTTAAAAAATAATTAAAAAAGGTATGAAAAAATTTAGCTCTACTTTATTCTTGTCTTTGATTTTATTCCTCTCGGGCTGTGCTGGAGACAATGCAAATGAGGAACGAAATGACGGTGCCACCAATGATTCTGGACTTGAAATTCAAACAGAAACCAATCTGGATGATCCTTCTACTTCTAACGACAACGTAACTATGACTGACTTTGATCAAACCGCTTTGCCTGAAAAAGGCGAAGACATTGTGGTGATGGAAACCAATAAGGGGACCATTAAGATTCGACTTTTCCCAGAGCAAGCGCCTAAAACCGTGGAGAATTTTGTGGGCTTAGCTGAAAAAGGTTATTACGATGGCCTCACATTTCACCGCGTGATTCCCAACTTCATGATTCAAGGGGGTGACCCCGCCGGAAATGGAACCGGGGGTGAGAGCTTGTGGGGAGGAACCTTTGAGGATGAAATTTCGATGGATCTTAGCAATCTGCCTGGAGCCTTGGCCATGGCGAATTCTGGTAAAGACACCAATGGCTCACAATTTTTCATCAACCAAGTGGACAACAGTTATTTGAACGGTTATGAAAATGGTCAGCTGAAAGACTGCAGCTCTCGCATGGTTTCTTGTCATGCTGTTTTTGGGCAAGTGTTTGAGGGGATGGATGTGGTCGAAGCCATCACCGAAGCAGAAACCGGTGCGAATGACAAACCCGTAGAGGATGTGGTGATGGAAACTGTGACTGTGGAAGCATATTGATCTCATTGATTTTCAAAAAACTTCATTTAAGACCGGAGCTTCTTCCGGTCTTTTTTGTAGGTGAGCATGAATCCCTCCAAATTATTGAAAAGATTGTGTAGAATGGTGAAGTATGATGTAACCCTATCCATTGCTATGAAAAAGATCCGCGTTCGTATTGCCCCCTCTCCGACGGGACTGCTGCATATTGGAACTGTCAGAGTGGCGCTTTATAATTACCTTTTTGCCAAACAGAATGACGGGGATTTTGTGCTGCGGATTGAAGATACGGACAAAGTTCGAAGTACGAAAGAATATGAAGAGGACATCATCAGTGGCTTACAAAATTTAGGCATTGGAGGCAATGAAGGACCGCATGTGGGAGGTGATTATGGACCGTATCGTCAATCGGAACGGACGGAGATTTATGTGAAATATCTCAAGCAATTGCTGGAGGAGGATAAAGCCTACTTTTGTGCCTGTAGTAAGGAGCGCTTGGAGGAAATGCGAGAGGTTCAACGGGCGGCCAAAAAACCAACCCGTTATGATGGAAAATGCCGAGGGGCTGGGGAGAGCTCTGGCGTGGTTCGTTTAAAAATCCCAGAGGATCGGGGTGACATCACGTGGGAAGATCTGATTCGAGGAAAAACCACGATTCATGCCAAAGAATTGGATGATTTTGTCATCGCTCGTTCTGCGGAGGATCCTTTGTTTCATTTTACCGTCGCAACGGATGATCATGAAATGCAGATCAGTCATGTGATTCGGGGAGAAGACCATGTGAGTAACACCCCGAAGCATATTTTGATTTTTGAGGCATTTGGATGGGAGCTGCCAAAATTTGGTCACTTGCCCCTCATTTTGAATGAAGACAAGACTAAAATGAGCAAACGCAAGAACAAGGTATCGGTGGATGACTATTTGGCGGAGGGATATTTGCCTGCAGCCATCCTGAACTTTTTGGCGTTGTTGGGATGGAACACGGGAGATGAACAGGAAATTTTTAGCTTGGAGGAGCTGGTCGAGAAGTTTAGCTTGGAGCGGGTGCACAAATCTGGAGCCGTGTTTGATTTGAAAAAATTGGATTGGATCAATGGGGAGTACATCAAAAAAAATATTGCCCAGGACATCGACGGGTTTTATGAAATGGTGAAACTCTTCATCAAAGGGTCAGAGTTCGACACGCAAAGTGCGGAGGGTGAAGCCTTGATCAAAAAAATCCTGCAGGATCCTGATTTTGAAGGACGCTTTAAAAAGCTATCGGAGTTGGAAGAGGGATTGTCACCTCTTTTTGCTGAACTGCCGGATTACCCGTATGAATTGATCGCTCGGGAGAAGTTTAAAATCACCGCCGAGATACTGAAAGAGGTACTTGAAAAAGCCATTGAAAAGGTGGAAGCGCTGGAGTGGGACAAGGGAGACGGCACCAAAAATCAAGATATTTCGGAGGCCTTTGTGAGTATTGTTGGAGAACTCAGCCTTAAAAATGGCCAAGTCCTCTGGCCCATTCGGGTCGCGCTGTCTGGATTAGAACGTTCGCCTAATTTTGCTACCCTGGCGGTGTATTTGGGGAAGGAGGAGGTATTGAAGCGTTTAGAGGTGGCTTTGGGAAAGATTGAAGGGTGATCATTTAATTTCTTATGTCATCTTCGGACTTTTTCCGGAGAACTAGTTTAGACTCCTGGGACAAGTCCGAGAGTGACATTGGGGTGTGGGGTGGGTATATACTTTCCTCTCAATTACGAATTACGAGTTACGAATTACGAATTAAATCGCAAGGCCTAAGACTTCTATTTTTAAACCTTATTCAGATTCTAAATAGCTTAAATAAAACAAATTTTAACTCATTGAGTACCTGCCTGCCGGCAGGCAGGTTGGAATGAATTGGGGTGAATTAAGACATGAGTATATAGATGGAGAGAGGGTGAGTATATACTTCATGTCTGATGTCTAATGGGCTAATGTCTGATTTAGATCATGCGTACTACGTAATCCTTAAACAAAAAACCATTCGTTAACTATTCGCAGCTATCCGCAACCTATTCGTATTCGTAAACCATTCATGAGACAATTCGTAAAGCTATTCGTTACACGATCCGGACAAAAACCTTGTGGTTTGGTTAACAAAGTGTTAAATTCTTGGCGGAAAAAAATATAAAAATAAAACAATGAAAACGAAACTATTCCAGATTGGATTCACGCTTTTTACGGGTCTTACGTTGAGCCTGGGTTCTTTTTTGGGAGCGAATCCTCAAGTCCTTGCTCAGGATACCTCGACGACTGCATCAGGCATTCAAAATGTTCAAGAGGGCTTTTTAGATTTGGATCGGACCCATCCCTATTATGTGCCTATCCGCTACATGCAAAAAATCGGAGTGATCAATGGTTATGACGATGGCACGGTTAAGGCTGATAACCCTATTAACAAGGCTGAAGTGACCAAGGTTCTGATTGAGACCGTGGGGGCTGATTTAGATGTGGGTTACACTCCCCAATTCCCAGATGTTTTTGAAAAAGACTGGTATAGCCTCTATGCCCTCAAAGGTTATCAAATGGGCTTTATTAATGGGAATGATGGAACGGGGACCTTTATGGGTGAAAAGCAGATCAATTTAGCGGAATTCTTAAAGATGATGTTCATTACGTACCAAGTGGACACGTCTAAGATTACCGAAGACGAGAAGCTTCCAAACATGCGAAATGGCGAATGGTATGAGCCTTACATCAATTATGCCAACAAGCTTGGTATCATCCAGGTGAATGTGGATGGTACTGTCAATCCAGGCAAAGTCTTGGACCGGGGTGAAGTCTTGAATATTTTATACTTGTTCAACTTACTTCTAAAAGGAGATGATATCCCCTTCCTCCTGGAGCAAGCTGAAGCCCATTTGGCTCAGATTGAATTTTATACGGTCGCCAATCAAGCTGGTTTGGCCAAAAATTCAAGTGAATTGGGAGTCCAATTGACTCAACAAGCTTATCAATTGAAGCCGACAGATCCTGTTGTTTTGAGTGCCGCCAAAATTGCTAGAGCCTATGATTGGCTGGTAGATGCCTATATTTTGGGTATGAAAGGCGAAAATGAAGCGGCGGCTCAAAAAGCTAATGAGGTGATTGATAAAGCCACTGAAGCCTGGGAAGTGAACAATGATGTACAAGCCATTGCCGCCCATGTGAAGGAGTTGGCACGTCGTGTTTTGGAACAGGTGGGTGGTACAGAAAACTAGATTCCGACCACAAAGACAGTGAAGTCTGTTCCTGCTTCCTCGTCTTCCAGGCCTTGGCCACCCAAAACCACCGTATTGCTTTCGAGGAATTTGATGGTAAGGGCTCCGGTGGCAGCGCTGTACTCATAGCCGTACATGGCGGGGGCTGCACCCAATGATTCAATTTGTTTTGCCGCTGCTGTCACGTGATACACCTCTGTAAAAAGCTTGTTTCCTAAATTAGTTCCGTCGTCCGTTAAATAAATTACTGTATCTTCTCCGGTTGTAGAGACATCGGTACGTGTGGCGGTGACCACATTATTGATCTCGGCCCCATTATGATAGTGAGTTGTACTAACGGTTTGATTGTTGATGATTTGGTAGTTGGTTCCATCACAGACATAAGAATTGTCGTCTGAGGTATTGTGATAAAGACGGCCTGCCAAACCCGCGTTACAAGTTGGCTCGGCGCCTAAGTTCTCTATCCTGAAATTGAGGGCTTGATTTGAGCCTAAATCAATATTTCCACCCATTTCTAAATCACCATTGATGCGCAAGCTTTCAGATAAGTCAAAACGCAGCGCTCCTGCATTCCAAAGGAGAGAACGGTCAGCTCCATCGTCAAAGGTGATGCTGGAATTCGTGGCCGTTCCATCGCCAATTTGAATCACATCTCCGGTTGCTTCAATGTCAAGAGGAACGTTGGGCGCCCCATTTTGGATGCCCACATTTCCGTCTTGATCGATCAAAAATGGGCTGGTGTCATTGGTTTCGTCGTTGACCCGAAAACTCTGCCCCAGATCGTTGTGTTCGACAATGGTTGAACCAAATATAGTCATGCCATCACTCACCTCAAACCAATCGTTGGCAATGTCAAAGTGAATGGTTTCAGCAAGCGTATTCCCAAATTGAAGAGAGACGTCTCCTGACACATCATCCCGGGAATCGAGAATGAAGGCATTGGCTTTGTCAGACTCAATCAAATATTCGTTTTGAAATACCAGCTTTGCCTGAACCTGAGGTGAATCGATGGAGAGACACAAAAGGAGCAATCCAAACCAAACGGATTTTTTCATGACTCTCTTATTTTTTTTGAATGAACGTTTCATGGTCGCGATAAATTGAATCAAAAAATTATTATTTGCTGTAATTCCAGTGCACCCGACCGACATTGGCATAATCCAGTGCTCCGGAATTGTCTAGCAATTTGATTTGCACTTCAACCACATCCCCTGAATCCAAGGCAGTACCTCCGGTACATCCTGTATTAATACTGGCAGCATTGATGGTGCCAGTCGCCCACAGGGCAGCGGATACATTGGTTAAATCATTGGCACATTCTGCACCATCCGTTAAATTGTAGAGTCGAACTTCAACGTCGTTGTCGGCCTCAATAATGGTTCCGGTTCGATAACGGTAGGTGAAATCATCGGTGGCATTAAAATCGGCTGGAAGAGGAAAAGTAAAACGCAGATCAATGTCTTGGGTGGTCACGTTAGCTGAGGTCCAATCGTAATAACCGGTTTCTTCTGTAGAATCATAGAGGCTTTCCAGGGTTCCGCTGTTATTTGACCCATCGGGATAAACAGTGGTGTTTGGATATTCGGGGTAAAAGAGTAGGGTCTCGGTATTGGCTCCAGCGCTGGAGGCTAGTTCAGCCAGGGCTCCTTCGACATCGGTTGAAACAAAATTTGCTCCTGCATCTTCAATTCCGACCAGCGAAGCTCCTTCGCCGTTAGCGGTGGTGGCCAAATCTCCCCATTTGAGATCAAGCTTATTGAGTGCAGTGTAAACTGGGTCGTTATCAGCCAGTAGATTGCCTTCGGTGAAGTTGAAAGTACTGGAAGTGGCGGAACCTAATAAGGCTTCGAGTTCATTTAAGGCTGCTTCAATTTCAGCCCCGGTGAACCAGTTACTGCTATCTTCAAGTCCGACGTTACTGGCCCCTTCCCCATTGGCGGTGGAGGTGAAGGAATTGATATTATCGACAATTCCATCCCCTGCCAGCGTGGCATCCCAATCGGTGTCTGAGTCACTGAGTTGGACGGTGCCTGTCAATTGAGCATCGTCTAGAATGATATCGTCCGCAGATGTGATCGTGATATCAGAAAGGGTGTCTGAAGTGATGTCTACACCAGCCCCACCGATGGTCACTCCCAAGTCAGAATCGATGCCAATGGCTCCCACTGCATCAATGGCAAAACCAACTAGAGCAGTCAAAACATTGTCTGCATCGGCGGCATAAACCGCTTCAAAATCTTGATTTCCCGAGGCTTGGGAAGTCCAGGTGTCGGCGGCTGTACAGATATAAAGGAGGTTGTCTACGGTGTTGTAAAACATTTGACCTTCCAAACAGTTGAGTGGGTTCACAATCCCCTGAAACATGTTGAAAGAGGTGGCCCCTGAAAAATCTGCATCCCCGTTCACATCTAGGATGGTTCCCAGGTTAAAGGTGAGAGTGCCATTGGTGTACTGATCGGAGGTGTCACTTCGTAAAAATTGGGTGGAGTCGAGGGTGTCTAGGGTGTCCGCATCCCCACCTGAAGCAACTGTTGTCCAGGCTCCTGGATTCCCTACCCCAGTACAAATATAAATGGCATTTTCGTTGGTATCGACCACCAATTCATCGAGAGTGGTACATTGTGCGGCGGCTTCATCGGCCACTTCTCGAATGTGGAATTCGGTAGCACTTTGAAACAAGAGCGCTCCTGTGGTTGTCAAATTTTCATCGGAGAAAGAGATGTCACCCCCCGGCGTTGAAACCGTGATGTCTTGGGTGGTGGGATCGTATTGCAGATTGGCATCGGATCCATCATTCCCCAATTGTAGGTTGATGGGAGTGGTGCCAGCATTGTTATTGGCATCCAAAATCAACCCCTCGGAGTTGATGTTGTGATAAAGATCGTCCTCAAACAGAAGCCCTGCAGAAACAGAGGGAATGCCTGAAAAGGTGAGGAAGAGCACCAAGCCAAGATGGGTTGCTTTTTTACGGTTCATTTTTATAAAGTGTTATAGTTAAAAATAATGTCTGCCACGCGGGCAAAATGTGTATTGATTGTTGATAAAGTCAATTTTAAAGTGATGTTTTCGCCAGCATTGAAAACTGGAGCACCGCCAAAGGTGATATTTTCGGTGGTCCAACTGGCATTCGCCAAGTCGGTTCCACCCACCAGGGTCACCGCATCTCCATTGCTGTCATAGAGGGTGACATCGATTTGATTATTGGCGGCCACACCATCATTGCTTCGATACAAGAGACTGAGGGGGGCCACGGTGAAGCCGTCAAAATTATCAGGGAGTTTGAAGGACACATAAATGTCGACATCTTGCAAGGTGCCTTCGGTTGTGTTCCATTCGTAGTAGTTGTATTTGTCCGGACCTCCTTCATCGACAAAATGTGACGTGAGGGTTCCTTTGTTGTTCGATCCATCGATATCGACGACGGCATCTTCGTATTCGGCATTAAAAACAGCCATGCCAGTTCCTGCCCCACCGTTATCAGTGATGTCTTCCCACACGGCGCCATTCCAAATGTAGGTATTCCCATCGGTCGTGTTGTGGTAGATTTGACCATCCACGGGTGCTCCAGGAGCGGCAGCTCGATTGTCGATGGCAACATCTTTGAGTTCGTTCTGATTCAAGCTCAGATCGTTGTTGAATTCAAACCAGTCGTTGGTGACATCAAAACTGAGAATTTGAGACAGGAGGTCTCCAAATTGCAACTCGATATGGCCTCCAGGTCCGACAGTGTTGTCGTGATCGAGCACAAAGTTATCTGCGTTGGTTCCTCCAGGAATGAAGCTGATGTCCCATACATCCCCAAAACTCAAGGTGGCTAAATCACCGGCACTGGTGCCAATTTCGGCGTTGTCTAAATAATCGGCATTGTTAGTAAAAGGGGTGCTCCCCATGGTTTGACGGTCATCAGTGTCGGCTCCATCATCACCTGTAGGATCCATGAGCTCAAAACTAGTGTCTGGATCGAGTTCGGCTTTGATTTCGACCATCAAATATTTGTGCTGAGAGGCATTCATTTCAGCTAGAGGCGTGTTCTCACCCAACTCCACAAAAAATGTCCCATCGGTGTTGGGCGTCACAACATGCTCTTCTTGCCAACCACTGTAGTTGGGAGCACCCACATTGATGGCTCCTAGTCCATCAACATCTCCCACTTGAAAGTCATCGGAGGACCAGAGCGAAAAGCGAAAGGTGTGACTCGTGATGATGGGATTATTGGCCGCATCCAATAGCTTACCTTCATAAACAAATACAGGAGGGGTACTATCCACGGCCTGAACTGTAGAAAAACTACTGATTAAACTGATTAGTAAGAGAATAATGAGTCGATGGATGGAATGTCTATTTTTTTTCATAAAAATAAGAAAAGAGAGCCGTTAAAAGAACTATTGAGATGAGGCCTATTAAAATCCAAATGGGGTTTGAGGGAGTGCTAAATTCATAGCGTAGATTGCGTGAAATTTTTCCATCTTTGTACACTTGAACCACATTCATTTGATAATGGCCCGACTTTAATTCATCTGGCAGCGTAAAATTGAAATCGCCGTTTTTTATTGCATTCGTTTTTAGATAGATCACCTCTTCGGGATGACCATGGTTTGATTCTTGTTGAATGAAGATGTGATATTGACTATTGAGTTTTCCCTTTCCCGACAAACGCGCGTTTTTTTCTAGATCGCCCAAATCGATGATCTCGCGATGGACCACTTGATTTAAATCGTAGCTTTCATGGATTCGATACTCGTGATCTTCCAAGCGGATGGCCCACTGTTTGAGTACATTTTTTTCAGGATCCTGCAACTGCAAAACATAGTCACCATATTCGAGCACCGTGAAGGATTCGGTGATTAAAAACCCATTCCGGTCGGTTGTGACTGGCTGCTCTACCCGAATGGTGCCGTCTAAATCTTGAATCATGAGTTGATAGTGTTTTTGAGGCTCCAACTGAGCGGTGACAAAAAGGGTCTCATCCAAGATGACGATGGGGCTTTGGTGTTGTGAAATTTCTGTTTCAGAAATGGTGTGATCAGTGTCTGACTGACCATCTTCTATGGGCTGATTTTTGCCTTCCTCATCTTTTATGTTGAGCTGCTGCTCATCGGTGATGTTTCCTTTTTTCAAGATGGGCTTTGCCTCAACTTTTGCTTGGAAAGGGAATTCTGAAGCTGGGTCGTAATTGGGATTGATTTCAGGTTTATCCAGTTCGAAAAAATCTCCCGAGATGCTCAATTGATCCTTTGTTTCAATTTCATCGGGAATTGACTCAACATTTTCCTCTGATTCATCTTCGGGAATTTCTTCCTCCTCTGGCTCTGGTAAAGGTTCGGGCTCAACTTCGAGGTCGCAGAATTGATCACAGGAATCACCATTCACCTGATTTCCATCATCGCAAGCTTCCCCCGCTTCTTTGATCCCATTGCCACAAACAGGAGGCTGAATGTTGCCTCCATTCCCTCCCCCATTGTCGTCATTATTGAAACACGCATCGGTGACGATGGAACAGCCTACACATTGAAGACCCCCTGAATCGAAGCCATAATCCCCACAAGTCAGCCCGCCGTAGTCTGGGTCATCACAATCTTCACCCACTTCAATCACTCCATTGCCGCAGACGGGCAATACCACGGTGGCTTCAGCGTAGACATTGTGCATGATGAACGTATCTGATTCGCCCTCAACAGAAATATCAGAAACCGCGTCTTCCATTTGAAAGGAATTTGAACTGGATTGATCAGCATCATTGGTCAGGCGTCCGTAATCCATACGGAAGCTGGTAGATTCACTGCTTTCGGCCATTACTGCATTGGTGAATAAAAGGATTCCCACCATCAGCATAGCCCCATGTTTTTTGTTTGTTTTGATTTTCACGTGTTATTTAAAAAATCTTATTATTTTACTCTATTTTTAGGCTTTTAGCCATCAAGCTGAGTTGTTTAGTTTTAAAAAAGGTGGTTTACATGGTTAAATTTATTTAAAAAATTATATTATTGAGTGTTTAGTGTGTGGCGCTTAGCGTTTAGCTGTTAGCTGTTAGACAAGCGGCATTTTGAGTGCACCATTTATTCCGTCAGGATCCCCCC